>JANOTT010000019.1:0-46128 GCA_031416535.1 Novosphingobium sp.
GGGTGGTCGGGCCGGGGGAGCGGGCTGGCGTTGCAAGCTATTTGCGGACGCGAATAGCGCACCCGACAAAAATCAGCCCCTAACCAAAAATCAATCCGCGTTAAGCCGCGCGCGCATTTCCTTGCCTGGTTTGAAATAGGGCACGCTTTTGCCGGGCACATCGACCGCTTCGCCGGTGCGCGGATTGCGGCCCTTGCGCGCATCGCGGGCGCGGGTTGAAAAAGCGCCGAAGCCGCGCAGTTCGACGCGGCCGCCGGCGGTCAGCCGCGCGGCGATCTCGTCAAAGAAGGTGCCAACGGCCTTTTCGATTTCTTCGAGCCGCAAGCCCGGGTTCTCCTGAGCCAGCGCCTGCAGCAATTCTGATCGGATCATTGTCTTGCCTCTCCCCCCGCCGCCCCCCGGCGACCAATCCCCAAATTGCGTCAATCGGCGCGACGTCGCTCACGGCCCGGAGCAGGCCGAGCCGCACTGGCTGGACTGTGCCAAATGCTAAACCCCAGCGCAATCAGCAAATGTTGATTAATCCGGCGATTATTCGGTAAGCAATTCGTGGGGAGCGAGCCCCAGCCGTTCGATCCGCGCGCGCAGCACTGGCCATTCGTGCGTCAGGAACACCTCGCGCTCGCTCCGCCGCAACTTGTCGGCCGCGCCGCGCGCCACGAACATCCCGACCCCGCGCTGAACTTCGACCAGCCCATCAAGCTGAAACTGCTGGTACGCCTTGGCGACGGTCAGCGGATTGGCCCCCTGCTGCACCGCAAAGGCCCTGACCGAGGGCAACATTGCCCCTTCGCCGTAGGTGCCATCGATGATCGCCGCCGCGATCAGATCGCGCAATTTGAGGTAAACCGGCTTGCTGGAGTTTTGCATGGTGCTTCAGTGCCATAATACAGCGCGTCAGGCAAGTCGAAACCCGGCGAGCAACAATCGAACACTCTTGACGAATTTCGCTTCACAGCGGCGAAATCGCGGCTAGTTTCAGCGCCAGACAAGCCCGGCGCGGACCGGCAGCAATTTGAGGATCAAGCATGAAAGACATGGCGCTGTGGAACGAAGGCGATTGGATTGCGGCAATCGCTGCGGTGTTCCTGTTTGCTTTCCTGGCCATCGGCGCGGTGGTCGCGTCGCGCAACAGCGAGGAAGTGGTTGGCCACCCGCGCGGGCTGTTCGTGCTATTCTACGCCGAAATGTGGGAGCGTTTTTCCTATTACGGGATGCGCGCGCTGCTGGTGCTGTACCTAACCAAGCACTGGCTGTTTTCGGATAGCGATTCCAACCTGATCTACGGCGCCTATGGCGCGCTGGTCTATATTACCCCGGTGCTCGGCGGGATCATCGCCGATCGCTATCTGGGCCAGCGCAAGGCGGTGATCTTTGGCGGCGTGCTGCTGGCAATCGGCCACGGGCTGATGGCGGTCGAAGGCGGCGGCGGGCAGAACGATCCGGCGATCAACGTATTCTGGTCGGCGCTCGCCTTCATCATTGTCGGCTCGGGCTTCCTCAAGGCCAATATCTCGGTGATCGTCGGCCAGCTCTACAAGATCTCCGATATCCGCCGCGATTCCGCCTACACGATCTTCTACATGGGCGTGAACGTGGGCGCGGCGCTGGGCACGATCCTGGTCGGTTACCTGGGTGAGACGATCGGCTGGTCCTACGGCTTTGGGCTGGCGGGCATCGGCATGGTCATCGGCCTGCTGATCTTCGTGGTTGGCAAGCCCGCACTGCAAGGGCGCGGCGAGGCGCCAGCGGTGCTGACGCTCAGCCGCGAATGGTCGTTCTACGCGATCGGCGTGGCTGCGGTGGCGGTGATCTGGATGCTGATCCAGTACCAGAGCGTGATCCAGAACCTGCTGATCGTCACCGGTCTGACGATGCTGGGATATACGCTGTACGAGGCATTCAAGCTGCCCAAGGAACCGCGCGAGCGAATTTTTGCGATGCTGTTCCTGATCGCGCTTAATCCGCTGTTCTGGGGCCTGTTCGAACAGGCCGGGGGCAGTCTCAACCTCTACACCGACAAGTTCGTCGACAAGGGCGGGGTGCCGACCAGTCTGTTCCAGTCGATCAACCCGATTTATATCGTGATGTTTGCGCCGTTCTTTGCCGCGCTGTGGCAGTACCTTGGGCGCAAGGGGCTCGAGCCATCCGCCCCGGCCAAGTTCGGGATCGCGCTCACGCAGGTGGGCCTAGGTTTCCTGCTATTCGTGTGGGGCGCCAATTCGGTCGGCGGCGCGGCACTGACCCCGGTGCTGTTCGTGTTCCTGATCTATCTGCTGCACACCACGGCCGAGCTGTGCCTCTCGCCGGTTGGCCTCTCGGCGATGGCGCGGCTCGCGCCGCTGCATCTGGCCAGCTTCGTGATGGGCGCGTGGTTCTACATGACCGCAGTCGGCAATTTCGTCGCGGGCAAGATCGGTGAAGCCACCGGCGGCGAAGGCGGTGCCATGTCGAAGGAGTTGACGCTCGCGATCTATTCCAAGATCGGCTGGATCGCGATCGGGATCAGCGTGCTGGTCTTGCTGGTCTCGCCGATCGTCAAGCGCTGGATGCACCTCGACAGTCTTGAGGATCGCGGCAAACCCGATGATCGCGTGCCGGCCGAGACGGCAGCGTGAGGACTGGCGCGTGAAGCCGGCCCGTTTCGCCCTGACCACCGCGCTGGTGCTGGCGCTGGTCGGGGGCGGCGCTGGAACCGGCGTCAGTCAGGCCAAAGACAAGAAGGAAGACGGCGCGGCCATCAAAGCCGCGCGCGATTTCGACCCGAACCCGTACCCCTCGACCTACCGGGTTTATCCGGGCGTGCCGACCGCGCTGATCGGCGCGACGGTGTATGATGGTGAGGGCGGACGGATCGAGCGCGGCACGGTGCTGCTGGCCGATGGCAAGGTGGTCGCAATCGGCGGGCCTGACCTGACGGTGCCCGAAGGCTACCAGCGGATCGACGCCGCGGGCAAATTCGTCACCCCCGGGATCATCGACGTCCACAGCCATCTGGGGGTTTATCCCAGCCCCAGTGTCGAGGCTAATTCGGACGGTAACGAAGCGACCGCGCCGACCACCCCCGAAGTCTGGGCCGAGCACGCGGTGTGGCCGCAAGACCCTGGCTTTTCGCGCGCGATGGCCAACGGCGGAGTCACTTCGCTGGAGATTCTGCCCGGTTCGGCCAACCTGATGGGCGGGCGTTCGGTGGTGCTCAAGAACGTTTACAGCCGCACGGTGCAGGGGATGAAATTCCCCGGCGCGCCCTACGGCCTCAAGATGGCTTGCGGCGAGAATCCCAAGCGGGTTTACGGCACCAAGGGCCGGATGCCATCGACCCGGATGGGCAACTTCGCGGTCGACCGCGCAACCTGGATCAAGGCGCAGGAATACCGGGCCAAGCGCGCGGGCGGCAAGCTGGAGAGCCGCGACCTCGGACTAGAAACGCTGGCCGGGGTGCTCGACGGCTCCATCCTGGTCCAGAACCACTGCTACCGCGCCGACGAAATGGCCTTGGTGCTCGATATGGCCAAAGAGTTCGGCTACCGCGTCAACGCGTTTCACCATGCGGTTGAAGCTTACAAAATCGGCGACCTGCTGAAGGCGTCGGACACCTGCGCGGCGATCTGGGCCGACTGGTGGGGCTTCAAGATGGAAGCCTATGACGCGATCCCCGAAAACGCCGGACTGCTGTACAAGGCCGGGGCCTGCGTGGTGATCCATTCGGACGACGAAAACGGCATCCAGCGGCTCAACCAGGAAGCCGCCAAGGCGCAGGGCGACGCGCGCCGGATCGGGATCCAGATCCCCGACGCCGAAGTCATCCGCTGGCTGACCGGCAATGCCGCCAAGGCAATCGGGATCGACAAGCTGACCGGCAGCTTGGCCCCCGGCAAGATGGGCGATGTGGTGCTGTGGAACGGCAACCCGCTGTCGGTCTATGCGCGCCCCGAAAAGGTCTGGGTCGATGGTGCACTGCTGTTTGACAGCGCCAATCGCAAACGCCGCGCGGTCAGCGATTTCGAGCTGGGCCAGCCGGGCGAAGGAGACGTCAAGTGAAGCGCGCGCTGGTTGCCGCCGCGGCCCCGCTCGCGTTGCTGGTCGCTGCCCCCGCACTGGCGCAAAGCGTCGCGATTACGCACGCCAAGCTGGTGGTGGGCGATGGCAGCGGCCCGATCGACAATGGCACCGTGCTGATCCAGGGCGGCAAGGTGGTCGCCGCCGGCGCCGCAGTGATCGTGCCGCCCGGCGTGCGCACGATCGACGCGGCGGGCAAATGGGTTACCCCGGGGCTGGTGATCGCGGTGACCGATCTGGGGCTGGTCGATGTCGATGCGGTCGATGACAGCAACGACAGTAACGCTGACAAGGCCCCGTTCAGCGCCGCGCTCGATCTTTCGGCAGCGATCAATCCCGATAATCTGCCAATTCAAGTCAGCCGCGCCGGCGGCGTTACGCGCGCGGCGGTGGCACCGATTGGCACCACCAGCATCTTCGGCGGGCAAGGCGCGATCATCGATCTGGGTAGCGATCCCAACGCGGTGACCGTGCCGCGCGCGTTCCAGTACGTCGAACTGGGGGAGGTCGGCGCGCGCCGCGCCGGGGGCAGCCGCGCGGCGACTTATGCGGTGCTGTTCAATGCGCTGAGCGAAGCGCAGGAGCTGGTGCTGGCCCCGGCCGGTGCGCGCCGCGACGACGTGCTGCTGACCCGCCGCGATGCCGCCGCGTTGATCCCGGTGGTGACCGGCAAGCAGCCGCTTTACGTCCACGTCGAACGCGCCTCGGACATCCGCATGGTGCTGGGGCTGAGGCGCGAGTTTCCGTTGCTCCGGCTGGTGATCGTCGGCGCCGCCGAAGGCTGGCTGGTCGCGGCCGAGCTGGCCAAAGCGGGGGTGCCGGTGCTGGCCACCCCGCTGACCAATCTGCCCAATTCGTTCGAGCAGCTGGGTGCGACCCAATCGAATGTCGGGCGGATGAAAGCCGCCGGGGTCAAGGTTGCGCTCGGCGCGTTCGGCGATCAGCCGCGCTATGCGCCGCAATACGCGGGCAACCTGGTCGGGCTGGCCAAAATGCCGGGGGCGAGCGGGCTAACCTGGGGGCAGGCCTTTGCCACGATCAGTTCGGGCCCGGCCGAGGCGCTGGGCATGGGCGAGCGGTTTGGCAGCCTGCGGCCCGGCCGCGCGGGCGATGTGGTGATCTGGGACGGCGATCCGCTCGAAGTTGCCACCGGGGTGGTCCGGGTGTTCATCGACGGAGTGGAGCAACCGCTGACCAACCACCAGACCCGCCTGCGCGACCGCTATGGCAACCCGGGCGAAGGCGATTTGCCCAAGGCCTATGAATGGTAATCGCTGCTTTGGATTGAATCTCGGGAGGGGGCAATCGTGGACCAGGAACTTGCGCATCTGATCGCTGCGGCGCTGGCTTTTGTCGGCGCGCATTTTGCACTGTCGCATCCGCTGCGCCCGGCGCTGGTCAAGCGGCTCGGTAGCAGCGGCTTCCAAGGGCTCTATTCGCTGGTCGCGGTGGCCACGTTTGGCTGGATGCTGCTGGCGTTCCGCTTGGTCCCGCCGCAGCCAGCATTGCCGTGGGACGGCACCGCCGCGCCGCTGTGGATTGTCGCCACGCTGCTGATGCTGGCCGCCTCGGTGCTGCTGGTCGGCTCGTTCAGGGGCAATCCGGCGCTACCGCAGCCGAATGCCAAGGCGCTCGCGCGGCATCGCCCCAAGGCGGTGTTCAGGATCACCCGTCACCCGATGATGTGGAGCTTTGCGCTGTGGAGTGCGGCGCATGTGCTGGTCAGCCCGACCGGGCGGGTGATCGTGCTGAGCAGCGCGGTCGGCTTCCTCGCGCTGGTCGGCGCGCATCTGCAGGACCGCAAGAAAGAAGTGCTGATGGGCGATGCCTGGTCGATCTGGGAACGCCGCACCCGCTATTGGCCGCAGCTGCGCGGGTTCGCCGCGGCCGGGGCGGTGCCATGGCTCGGCGGGATCGCGCTGTGGCTGGGCGCAACCTGGGCGCACGGCTGGCTGATCGCGGTCCCGGCCGGGGTATGGCGCTGGGTTGAATAGATCTGCTGACCGCCAGTTGCATTCTTTTGACCAGCGGCGATCAAACGCAGCCGTATCGGTCACCGTGTCCGCATGTACGGCAAGCGATTGAAAGATTGCCGATCCAGCGTCTGACAATTCAGTCTTGATCGATTCTTCCGCCTCCCCGTTGCTGAGGAACAACCAGAGGCGCTGAACATCGTGACGCTCAAGCTGCGTGGTTGGCAGCGCATCAAGCCCGCGCCTCTTCCACCCCGGCTGAATTGTGCCGCAGCGCTTTCAGCACGCAATCGACGATCCCGGGGGCGTTGAGTCCGGCAAGGTCGTATTGCAGGTCCGGACTGTCGTGATCCTGAAACAGATCGGGCAGCCGCAACGTGCGGATCTTGAGGCCGCTATCCATCAGCCCGGCGTCGCTCGCCATGGTCAGCACATGCGCGCCGAGCCCGCCGATGCTGCCTTCCTCGACCGTCACCACCACATCGTGCGTCGCCATCAGCTGGCGGATCAGTTCCTCGTCGAGCGGTTTTGCAAAGCGCAGGTCGGCGACCGTGGTCGACAGCCCCTTGGCATCGAGCGCGTCGGCGGCCTTGAGCGCCTCGGCCAGCCGCGTGCCGAGCGACAGCAGCGCCACCTTGCTGCCGTGCTTGACCACGCGGCCCTTGCCGATCTCGAGCCGCAGCGGGATGGTCGGCAGTTCCACGCCGGTGCCGTTGCCGCGCGGGTCGCGGAACGCTATCGGCCCCGTATCATGGCAAGCCGCAGTGTGGACCATGTGGACCAGCTCGGCCTCGTCGGCGGCGGCCATCACCACCAGGTTGGGCAGCGTCGCCAGATAAGTGACATCGAACGAGCCGGCGTGCGTCGCCCCGTCGGCGCCGACAAGGCCCGCGCGGTCGATCGCGAACCGCACCGGCAAGTTCTGGATCGCCACATCGTGGACCACCTGATCATAGGCACGCTGGAGGAAGGTCGAATAGATCGCGCAGAACGGGCGCATCCCCTCAGCAGCGAGCCCGGCGGCAAAGGTGACCGCGTGCTGCTCGGCAATTCCGACATCGAAAAAGCGTTCGGGAAAAGCCGCCCCAAACTTGTCGAGTCCGGTGCCCGATGGCATCGCCGCAGTGATCGCGCAGATCGTTGGATCGCGCGCCGCCTCGGCCAGCAGCGCCTGCGCGAACACCCCGGTATAGCTGGGCGGCCCCGAGGCGCTCTTGGCCTGCTCACCGGTGATCACGTCGAACTTCTGGACTCCGTGATACTTGTCGGCCGAGGCCTCCGCCGGAGCGTAGCCCTTGCCCTTTTGCGTGACCACGTGGATCAGGCAGGGCCCTTCGGCGGCGTCGCGGACATTTTCGAGGATCGGGATCAACTGTTCAAGATTGTGGCCATCGACCGGGCCGACGTAATAGAACCCCAGCTCCTCGAACAAAGTCCCGCCCATCGCCATCCCGCGCGCGAATTCGTCAGTTTTCTTGGCCGCGCGATGCAGCGGTTCGGGCAATTTGCGCGACAAGCGCTTGGCCAGTTCGCGCACCCGCAGGAACGGGCGCGACGAGACCAGCCGCGCCAGGTAAGCCGACAGGCCGCCCACCGGCGGCGCGATCGACATATCGTTGTCGTTGAGGATCACCACCAGCCGGTTGCCCGCAACAGCTGAGTTGTTCATCGCCTCATAGGCCATGCCCGCACTCATCGCGCCGTCGCCGATCACCGCGATACCTTTGCCCGCGCGGCCCGCCAGCTTGTTGGCCACAGCAAAGCCCAGCGCTGCGGAGATCGAGGTGGAACTGTGCGCGGTGCCAAACGCGTCGTATTCGCTCTCGCTGCGCTTGGTAAAGCCCGAAAGCCCGCCGCCCTGGCGCAGCGTGCGCATCCGCTCGCGCCGCCCGGTCAGGATCTTGTGCGGATAGGCCTGATGGCCAACGTCCCAGATCAGTCGGTCCACGGGGGTATCGAACACATAGTGGATCGCCACGGTCAGCTCGACCACACCCAGCCCCGAACCCAGATGTCCGCCGGTCTGTCCAACCGCGCTGATCATCTCGGCGCGTAATTCATCCGCCAGCTGGCGCAACTGGTCCGAGCGCAATTGACGCAATTCGGCCGGAGTCGCGACCGTATCAAGCAGCGGGGTAGCCGGATTAGCATTCATCGCGAGCGCCTTACACCGCTTGCCCGGGCCTGTCGAATGGAGAGCGTGTGCAGCTGCGGTGCAGGTTGACTTGGCCCAAGCTAACGCGAACAGCGGTGCAATGGAGCTTACGCACCGCTTGGCCGTGGAAGCCGACATTTGTGCGATCGCCGCGCTGATGGAGCGTGCAATTGCCGAGCTGCAACGCCCGTTCTTAAGCCCTGCACAGATCGCCGCGAGCCGGCTGAGCATGGGGCTCGACACCCAGCTGATCGCCGATGGCACCTACTTTGCGATTATCGATGGCGGTGAACTGGTTGGTTGCGGCGGGTGGAGCAAGCGCGCAACGCTGTACGGCGGCAATCACTCGGCGGGGTTGCGCGATAACCGCTTGCTTGATCCCAGCACCGAGCCTGCGCGAATTCGCGCGATGTACTCCGATCCGGCGCACGTCCGGCGCGGGATCGGCCGGCTGATCCTGGCGCTGTGCGAGGCGGAAGCGCGTGATGCGGGCTTCCAGCGGCTCGAATTAATGGCCACCGCCGCGGGTGAACCGCTGTACACCGCCTGCGGCTATCAAGTGATCGAGCGGGTCGCGCGGATGTCGGACGAAGGAATTGCGGTGCCCGGCGCAGTGATGGGCAAACCGCTCGTTTGAGGTTAGGGTAGCGCTTCACGCCACTGGAGCTCCCGCGATGTCTCTCCCTGCCACTGCTGCGCCACTGGCGTTTGTACTGACGACCAACCGCGCCAAATCCAAGCCGTTTTATGCGGAAGTGCTCGGCCTGCGCATCCTCGGCGAAGACGACCACGCGGTCACCTTTGACCTGGGCAACCGCACCCCGCTGCGGCTGACGCAAGTGATGGGGCACAAGGGCAGCGGGCACACTGTGCTCGGCTGGCATGTCGGCGATCTGCGCAGCGCGATGGGGGAGCTGAAAGCCAAGGGCGTGACGTTCAAAATCTACGCCGGCATGGGCCAAGATGCTCACGGCGTCTGGGCCTCGCCCGGTGGCGGCGCCAAGCTGGCCTGGTTTACCGATCCCGATGGGAACGTGCTGAGCCTGACTCAGTTCGGCGACTAACTACAATCTGCGCAAGCCCCGCGCAGCTCCACCACCGGGCGGATATCGGCGAAGCCCGCCTTGTGCGCCGCTTCGACCAGCGCGCCGGTCAGCTTGTCATCATCGATGTGCACCGTGCGCCCGCACTTGTCGCAGATCAGGAAAATGCAGTCATGGCGGCAGCCGGGGTGCGGGTTGGCGATGTAGGCATTGGCGCTTTCAACCCGGCGGGCCAGGTTGGTGGCCACGAACAGGTCGAGAATCCGGTAGACTGAATTGGCCGCGACCCGCTTGCCACGCTCGTTCGAGACGTATTCTGCGATATCGTAAGCCGAGACCGGGCGGTCCTGCGCGGCGAGCGCGCCGAACACTTCGGCGCGCATTCCGGTCCACTGCTCGCCGGCATCGGTCAGCGCGTGCTGGGCGGCTTCAACCAGGCTTTCGCCGACGGGTTCGTGATGCTGATGATGGCTGGCCATGCGCCGATATAGGCACAGCCGCGCGTTGCCGCAATTGTTAGCGCGCGGCGTTCGTTACCGGATCAATCAAAGTCTGGTCGGGCAGGGCCGGCGCAGCCGTGGCGGCCGCTGTCGCCGCAGGAATGACCTGCTCGGACAGGCTCTTGTCGCTGAACGGCGAACCCATCACCGCGATCAGCGCCGCGCAGCCCAGCACGAAGCCAAGGCCCAGCGAGCGATAAAGGTCAGCTTTGAACAGTCTCATGGGACGTACTCAATCCTCGATTAGAACGCTTGACCGTCCTCCTGCAGAAAATTGCCTTACCGCCAAGTGAACAATTGCCGTGCAAGCGCGTTGCCACGGCGAAGCGATGCAATGTTGCGGTGAGCTGCGACAACTCAATGCCGGAAGTGGCGCATTCCGGTGAACACCATCGCCAATCCCGCCGCGTCCGCCGCCGCAATGACTTCGTCATCGCGAATCGAACCGCCCGGCTGGATCACCGCGGTGGCGCCCGCCGCGGCCGCCGCCAGCAGCCCGTCGGCAAACGGAAAGAAAGCGTCCGAGGCGACCGCGCTGCCGTGGGTCCGCGGGCTGGACCAGCCAAATTTCTCGGCCGCTTCGGCTGCCTTCAGCGCCGCAATCCGCGACGAATCGCGACGGTTCATCTGCCCCGCGCCGATCCCGGCGGTGACCCCGTCCCTGGCGTAGACAATCGCATTCGATTTGACGTGGCGCGCCACGGTCCAGGCGAACAGGCAGTCCTTGAGTTCCTGCGCACTGGGAGCACGCTGGGTCACGAGCTTGAGATCGTCCGGTCCGATCGCGGCGTTGTCGCGGGTTTGCGCCAGCATTCCGCCGGTGATCGGCTTGATCAGCAGCCCGCCGCGGCGCGGATCGGGCAAATCGCCGGTCAGCAACAGCCGCAGGTTCTTCTTCTTGGCGAAGACCGCGCGCGCGTCGGCAGTGGCGGCCGGCGCGACCACCACTTCGGTAAAGATCGCGCAGATCGCCTCGGCGGTCGGCCCATCGAGCGGGCGGTTGACCGCCACGATCCCGCCGAACGCCGAGACATCGTCGCACTGGAGCGCGCTGTGCCAGGCTTCGAGCAAGCTGGCGCCCTGCGCGACCCCGCATGGATTGGCGTGCTTGACGATCACCACCGCCGGTTCTGCTTCGCGAAATTCGGCGACCAGTTCGAGCGCGGCGTCCGCGTCGGCGTAATTGTTGTACGAAAGTTCCTTGCCCTGGACCTGCTCGGCCTGCGCGATACCTTGAATGTGCGGCATGGCCGGCACATACAGCGCGGCGCGCTGGTGCGGGTTTTCGCCGTAGCGCAGCTCGGTCACCCGCCGCCCGCTAACCGCGAGCAATTCGGGGAACAGCTGCTGCTGGTCGGCAACGGCGAACCACTGGCTGATCATTACATCGTAAGCGGCGGTGGCGGCAAAGGCGCGCGCGGCCATCAGTTTGCGGAATTCGCAACCCGTTGCGCCGCGCTTGGCTTCGAGCTCCACGGTGAACGCGGCGTAGTCGGCCGGATCAGTCAGGATCGTGACAAACGCGTGGTTCTTGGCCGCCGAACGCACCATGCTCGGCCCGCCGATGTCGATATTTTCGATGATTTCGGCGCGGCCTGCACCCTTGGCAACAGTCTGCACAAACGGGTACAAGTTGACCACAACGAGGTCTATCGCTGCAATCGCGTGCTCAGCCATGGCTGCCGCGTGCTCGGGATTGTCGCGCACCGCGAGCAGTCCGCCATGGACCTTGGGGTGCAGCGTTTTCACCCGCCCGTCCATCATTTCGGGAAACCCGGTCAGATCGGAAATGTCCGTCACCGTCAGCCCGGCCGCGCGCAGCGCCTTGGCGGTCCCGCCGGTCGAGACCAGTTCCACCCCGCGTGCCGCCAGCGCCTGGCCCAGCTGCGCCAAGCCGGTTTTGTCGGACACTGACAGCAGCGCCCGGCGGATCGTCACGTCGCTCACGTCAAAGTCATCCCATCTTCTTGAGTAGCCAGGCGAACGAGCCGCCGCCGCGCGAAACCAGTCCCTGCACCACCAGCTGCTGGATCGGTTGCGGGCGGCCTTGCCCGTCGGCCCAGATGCTTTCTTCGAGCGTGACCTGAGCCCCTGCCGCGGCACCGCCGCCGAGGCGGAATTGCCAGTAGGAGCCATCGGACAGCGCCAAACCCGCGCCTTGCCCGTCTTCGGACAGCCCGGCTTCGATCCCCGGGCCGATATGAAAGCGGATCGCATAACCGACCTTGCCGTGCCGCGCCTTGCCCTTGGCCGGGATCAGCAAATCCTCGCCGCGCAGCTCGGTGCCGTCATCGCGCAGGATCAGGATGCGGCGGTGAATCAGGCCAAAGCGCCCGACATAGCCGTTATGGCTGGCCTCGATCCGGGTCGCGCCGCCCTGCTTTTCGCCGAGCAGGGTGCGCCGGTCGAGCTCGACTTCGGAGACCCCGCTGCCGATCTTGCCGCCGATCATCACCGCGGTCGAATTGGCATCGTCGAGCACCAGCGTCGAATGCGCGGCGGTGGCGCGCAGCCCCTGCTCGAGCCGCACCGGGACCAACCCGCCGGCACAGGCCGCGCCGCCGCAATTGACCACGATCCGCTGCCCGGCCTGGCTGAACTCGAACGCCAGCGTCGACGCGCAGCCCGAGCGGGTATGCTTGGCCAGCGGCGGCGGCGCGGCATCGAATTGCAGCACGCCCTTCTGCGCCGCCACCCGCTGATAACCCCACTGGCGGACATCGCGCAGCGGACGGGTGCGCACCCCGCTGGCATTGATCAGCGCGGCAACCTCGCCGCCGTCGATCGCCCACGCGCCTTGCCACGAACCCAGTGAGCCATCGCCGTGGGTCAGCGCGAGCAGCGGCGGCACCAGCAGGCCCATAATGGCCTCGAGCGCTTGCGGCGGATCGCGCCGTACCGCCTGATAGCAGGCGCGCAGCCGCACCATCAGCGTGATCGCCTCGATCTGCGCCAGCGGGCTGCGCGACAGCACCCCGCCATCATCGCCGACCAGTTCGCCCAGCGCGCGGATCAGTCCGGCCTCGCCAAACAGGCGGCGCGGCTTGCCATCGGGCAGCAGCAGCCCGGCGGCGACGATCCCGCACCATCCGGCAACCTGGGCCAAGAGGTCTTCGGAGCGGCCGACATGCTTGTCGAGCCAGCGCGCGGTGGCGCCCAGCGCGGCCAGCACCTTGGCGCGCAGCACCCGGTCGCTGCCCGACAGAATCAGCGGGGCATGGACCAGCCAGTTCAGTTCGCGGGTGCCGGCATTGGCAATCGTCCAGGCCGGGCCCTGGCCGGGACGCGCGGGATATCTGGGATTGGCCTTGAGCCACGCGCTGAGCACCCGTTCGGCCACCGGGGCCACCGCTTCGCGCGGGGCGCAGGCTTCCAGATCGGCCAGCCAGGCGAACGAATGGACCACCCGTTCAAGCGGCGGAGCCATCCGCGCCGCCCCGGCAAAGTCGATCTGTGCAATCGGCGATTTGACCCCGTGGACCAGAAAGTGCCCAGCGCGCAGCGCAGTGCCGGACATCTTGCTGCCCGCCAGCGGGTTGGCCACGGTGGCCAGCAGCCGCAGCTTGGCCGGCTTGCGAAACGGTGCGCTGAGCGCCGCGCCCGAAATGCCCAAGCGGTAAGCCAGCCGGATCAGCCGCTCGCCCGCGCCGACCGCGGGCGGAGCGAAATCGGCCAGCGCCAGCGCGCGGCCCGGCTCGACCAGTTCGCCCGGCGCGGGCGCGGCTTCGCCAATGTTGCCCACGCCAATGTCGGCCGCCGTGTTCACCAGTCCGCCCTCATCGCCCGCCGCCAGCGGGATCGCCGCAGCGGCGGGGGCGGCGGGGGCGCTGCGCGCCTGAAGCACGGCATCGACCATGCTTCATCCCGCCCCCTTGAGCGCGGCAATGTTGGCCGCGTAGCGTTCCGGTCCACCCCTGAAGCTGGCGGTGCCCGCCACCAGTACATCGGCGCCGGCGGCCACGCATTGCGGCGCGGTGACCAGATCGACCCCGCCATCGACCTCGAGCTGGATCTGCCGCCCGCTCTTGTCGATCATCTTACGCACCGCCTCGATCTTGCGCAGCTGGCTGGCGATAAAGCTCTGCCCGCCGAACCCGGGGTTGACGCTCATCACGAGCACCAGGTCGATATCGTCGATCAGGTAATCGAGCATCTTGGCCGGGGTGGCCGGGTTGAGCGCGATCCCGGCCTGCTTGCCC
Source organism: Novosphingobium sp. (assembly GCA_031416535.1). Classification (GTDB taxonomy): domain Bacteria; phylum Pseudomonadota; class Alphaproteobacteria; order Sphingomonadales; family Sphingomonadaceae; genus Novosphingobium. The sequence goes on from JANOTT010000019.1 coordinate 13,930, forward strand.
AGCGCCTTGATCGCCTGGACTGTGCGGTGCGCGTGCGGCCCGGCTTCGGGATGAAAGGTAATGATATCGGCGCCGGCCGCAGCGAAGGCTTCGAGAAAATGATCGACCGGCTCGATCATCAAGTGGACATCGAACGGCTTGGCGGTGTGCGCCCGCAGCGCTTTGACCACACCGGGCCCGATCGTCAGGTTGGGCACGAAATGCCCGTCCATCACATCGACGTGGATCCAGTCGGCCCCGGCGGCGTCGATTGCGCGCACTTCCTCGCCCAGCCGGGCAAAATCGGCGGACAGGATCGAGGGCGAAATCAGCGGTATGGCCATGGCGCGGGGGCGGCTCCCTTGTTCGGCGCTTACCTACCACATCTGGGGGGAACAAGGCGGTCGTTCGCGGTTTTCCACACTGCTTCGTGCAGGTGGTCGGTTCGGTGGCCCGTTCCGCCGCGATTGACCTGTCCGCAGCCGCACGGCACATGCTGCCCCGATGCCCGCGCTGCGCACCCCCGCCGAGTCCATTCGCCTGATGGCGCACGAGACCCGCCACCACTATGGCGCGGTGCCGCGCGCCTTGGGCTCAATTACAGTCGAACCAGGATTCAGGATTTTGGCCGAGGGTCAGTTCCTGCTGCGCTGCGCCAGCGGCTATGGCTATCATTATGTGCCGGGCGCGGGGATTACGATCGAGCGTCCGGTCGGCGGCGATCCGGACGAGGAATTTCTGTGGCTCAACGGCAGCGTCTATGCCGCGGTGGCCTGCCTCAACGGACTGTATCCGGTACATGCCTCGGCGGTGGCGCATGACGGGCAGGTCCACGCCTTCACCGGCGCGCCCGGCGCCGGCAAATCGACGATTGTCACCGGGCTGGGCCAGCGCGGCTGGCCGATGTTCTGCGACGATACCTTGCTGCTCGATCTGTCCGATCCGGCGCGGGTGATGGCGCTGCCCGGGCACAAGCGGCTCAAGCTGACCGATCACGCGCTGGCGCTGACCGGAACCAGCGCGCAGCAGCCGGTCGGGGCCGAGACCGGCAAAAGCTATGTCGAACCGCCGGCCGGCGACGTGCGCGAACCGCTGCCGCTGGCCCGCCTGGTGTTCCTCGAAGAAGGGCCGCAACCGGCGTGGGAGAATATTGGCGGCGGCGAGCGGTTTGCCCGGTTGGCCGATGACCACTATACGCAGGCGTTGTACAGCGACGCCCAGCGCCCCGATTTGCAAGGGTTGTTTGCCCTGCGCGCGCGGATTGCGCAGCAGGTGGCGATGGCGCGGCTGGTACGGCCACGGTCGAGCGCAGGCTTTGCCGCCTCGCTCGATCTGGCCGAGGAAAATTTTGCGGGCACGAACAAGGAACGAAGAGCGCAATGACGAACCTGGTTAAGGCAACCGAACTGTTCAGCGAAACCACGATCGACCAAGAAATTGTGGTGATGAGCCTTGATTCGGGCGATTTCTTCTCGCTTGAGGGGACCGCGCTGGCCGCTTGGGAACTGATCGACGGCAGCCATGATCTGGCCGCGCTGGTGGCCGCGCTGGCCGCGCAATTTGACGCCCCGCCGCAGGCCATTGGTGCCGATGTCGAGGCGTTCATGTTGCAGCTGCGGGCAGCGGGCTTGCTGCGCGATGGCTGAAGCTGCCATGCCCCGCTGGCGGTGGCGTGGCCGGGTGGCAGAAGCGATGCTCCGGCTGGCGCTGGCCCGGCTGCTGGTGACCCGCATCCCGCTGCGCCGATGGCGTGGGCTGCTCGGTCCGATCAACCCCGAACCCAGCACGGGCAGCGGCGCCGATGCCTCCACGCGGCTACTCGCACGCGCGGTGGTGCGAGGCGCGGCGCGGCTGCCGTTCGAAACGAAATGCCTGCCCCGGGCGATCGCGCTCCATACGATGCTGCGCCGTTCGGGGCACGCCAGCCAGTTGGTGATCGGTGTGCGCGACTCGCACAATCGGGCCCGCAAACAGGGCCCGCTTGAGGACTTGCACGCGTGGGTCGAAACCCACGGCGAAATTATAATTGGGGCGCTGGATGAACCTTTTCACCCGCTCGTGCGTTTTGGCTAGACGATTTAGCGGCTTTGCAGCCTTTTCGCCTTGTGGTAGGGCCGTTAACGTATCTTACTGTTGCTTAGTCCGAAATTGGAGTTTTGTATGTCGAAGGTGGTTAATCAGCCGAAATCCACTTGGGTTAGCCCAAAGCTCGTCAAGCTGGGCAAGCTTCAAGATGTCGCACCTGGTCCGCCGGGCGTTTCAGAAGGCGGCAGCGGCAAGTCCTGAGCACACCGCCTCGGGGCGTGATTCGCTCAGCCTGACGAGCATTACGTGATCGCCGTTGAATGGCTTCGGCGCCCTGAAGCTGCGCTTCGGGGCGTTCGTTTGGCTGCCTCGCTCGAAGCTGCCATGGCGCGATCGGCAGGATCCGTGCAATCGCCGCACGCCATTTGTGCGGCGTTGCTGCCATTCAGCGATCCGCGCCGCGCGCGCAGCTGGCGGCCCGCTAGGCTGGGTCCGCTGGTGGTCCTGTTTCACGGGCACCTCGATAATTCCGCAGATATTTCCGCGCAGCTTGGTTTGCCAAATCCGGGGCCCGGCGATGCGCAAGGTCTGGCTGCACTGTACGCTGCGGCGCTGCTGCACTGGGGGCCGCGCACCGATCGCGTGCTGATCGGCGAATATGCCGCGATTGCGCTCAATGAAGCCGGCCAGCACCTGCGGCTGGCGCGCAGTCCGCTGCGCGCCCCGCCATTGCATTACTATGTCGATGCCGAGCGGGTCATTGCCGCTTCGGTCGCGCGGGCAATTTTTGCCTGCGGGGTGGAGCAGCAGCTCGACGATGAGAAGCTCGCCGACATGGCCTGGTTCAACGCCTCCAACGAAGCGCAGAGCTGGTTTCGCGGGGTCAAGCGCGTGCCGCTGGGCAGCACGGTCGAACTTACGCCAGCGGCCGCCCACACCCGGCGCTATTACGACATCGGCGCGCTGGCGCCCGTGCCGCGCATGAGCGTGGCGGACAGCGTGACCCAAGCCCACGCGCTGCTGGCCGAAGGAACCCGCGCCGCGCTGGCCGGCAGCAAGCGCCCGGCGGTGATGCTGTCGGGCGGGCTCGATTCGTCGCTGGTCGCGGTCAAGGCGCTCGAGGCGATGCCCGGCGCGGCGCCGCTCAATGCCTATACCTTCGTGCCCGAACCGGGCGTGGCCGCTTATCGTTTTCGCGGAAAATTTGCCGATGAAGGCCCCTTCGTCGCCGCGTTCTGCCAGTTGCATCCGCGGCTTGTGCCGCATTTTCATGACAATGCCGGGCGCGGGCTCGATACCCGGCTGAACGACCTGTTCTTCGCGATCGGCGGAGCGCCGCAGGGTTTGGCCAACCTGACCGGGTATCATTCGCTGTGGGAGGCGGCCCGGGCCGATGGCTGTGACCGCGTGCTGCTGGGCGAATTCGGCAATCTGACCGCGAGCGCGGATGGCAGCTGGGCCTATTGCGAATACCTGCTCACGCTGCGCTGGCGGCAATTGTACCGCGCCTTGCGCAACGCCCCCGAAGACGATCGCTCGCTGGGACGGCGGTTCATGGCGCTCGCGGTCGGCCCGCTGCTGCCCGATGCGCTGTGGGACTGGCAACGCCAGCGGCGCGGCTTCAGCAGCCTCTATCATCGCGCTTCGCCGCTGCGCCGCAGCTTTGCCGAACAATCGGGGGCCGTCGCCCGGTCGGCCGCTGCGCGGCTACCCAACGCGCGCTTTCCGCGGCGCGACCGGCTGGGCGAAATGAAGGAAGTCCACGCCAATGCCTGGGGCGAGTTTTCCGATATCTACGCCGGGTTCACCCAGATCCACGGGCTCGAGCAGCGCGACCCAACCGCGTACCGGCCGTTTTTCGAATTCTGCGCCGGATTGCCCAGCGACCGGTTCCTGCGCGATGGCCAGGAACGCTGGCTGGCGCGCGAGATGCTGCGCGGGCAGATGCCCGACGACCAGCGGCTGACCAACCGCACCGGGCGCCACGGGGCTGACTGGCATGTCAAGCTCTCGCGCCAGCGCGAAGCGATGCTGCGCGAGGTCGAGCAGTTTGCAAAAGTGCCGCGGCTGGCCGCGATGCTCGATCTGGACCGGGCGCGCGCCGCGCTGGCAGACTGGCCCGAAACCGGCGAGGTGTCAGACGAGCAGCGAATGTTGTGCGAAGTCGCGCTGCCGCGCACGATCATGGCGGCACGCTTCATCAACTATGTCGAAGGCCGCAACCTCGAGCTGTGAACCGCGCGGCTACGCGACCGGCAGCCCGGCGCCCAGCCCCGTGCATTGCATCGCGGGCCGGACCTGATAGCGCTGGCCGCATGACCCCGCCGCCGCCCGTTCCCCGCACCAGCCTGGCCCGCGCGCTGTTGCCGCGCCCAGCCGATCGGCGGCGCGGAGCGGTGCTGCTGGCCGTGATGGCGGCAGCGGCGGCGACCGAAGGGATCGGCCTGGTGCTGGCGGTGCCGCTGGTCTCGGCGCTGGGCGGCGGCGCCAGCCCGCTGGCACGCTATGTCCCGGCCGGACTGGGGCTGGGCGCACTGCTCGCCTGCTATGTCGCGCTGGTGGTGCTGCGCGCGCTGCTGGTCCACGCCCGCACCATGACCACGCAGCGGCTGCAAACCAGCATTGTCGATCAGCTGCGCGCGCGCGCCTGGCGCGGCTTGCTCGCGGCCGACTGGCGCATGCTCGCGGGTCAGCGCCGCAGCGCCAGCGCCAGCTTGCTGATCAGCGAGGTCGACCGGGCCGGTTACGCGGTGCAGCAAGCGCTGACCATCGTGGCCACCGGCTTTACCCTGGCTGCACTATGGCTGGCGGCGCTGGTGCTGTCGCCCAAAATTGCGCTGGGCGCGGGGTTCGCCGGGGCGCTGGTGCTGTTCGGCTTTGGCCGGCTGCGCCGCCGCGCGCGGCACTTGGGTGAAGCGCTGGGGCAAGCCTATGCGGCGGTTCACGGGGCGCTGGGCGAAGGGCTGGGCGCGTTGCGCGAAATCAAGAGCCTGGGCGGCGAAGCGCGCGCGGCGGCGCTGGCCGAGCAAGGCTTTGCCCAGCTGCGCCGCTCGCAGCTCGCCTTCTGGCGCGCGCAGGGGCTGGGCCAGGTGGTCTTGCAAGCGGGCGGCGCGGTGGCTTTGGCCGGGCTGATCTGGCTGGCGGTGGGGCGCTTGGCGGTGCCCGTTGCGGTGCTGCTGCCGTTGATCGCGGTGTTCGTGCGCGCGGTGCCGTTGCTGGGCGCCATGCAGGATGCGTGGCTGCAATGCGCGCACGCGCGCCCGGCGATCACCGCCACACTCGCGCTTATTCATACGGCGGAGGACGCGCGCGAACCGGTCGATGCCGCCGCTGTCGCGCCGACGCTGACGCGCGAATTGCGGCTGAGCGGCGCCGGGGTGCAGTTCGCCGGGGCTGAACGGGCGGCGCTGACGGAGATCGACCTGGTCATCCCGGCCAAGCAGATGGTCGCGCTGATCGGGCCATCGGGGGCGGGCAAAAGCACGCTGGCGGATCTGGTTGGCGGGTTGATCTCCCCCGATTCGGGCGCGCTGTCGATCGACGGAACGGTGCTCGACGCAGGAGCGCGCCGCGCCTGGCGCGAACAGGTGGCCTATGTCCATCAAGAGCCGGTGCTGCTCGCCGCCAGCCTGCGCGATAATTTGCGCTGGGCCGCGCCCGAGGCAAGCGCAGCAGCGCTTGAAGCAGCGCTGCGCGCGGCTGCCGCCGAATTTGCGTTTGCGCTGCCGCAAGGGCTGGACACCCTGCTCGGCGACGGCGGGCGCACGCTGTCTGGCGGCGAGCGGCAACGCTTGATGCTGGCCCGCGCCTTGCTGCGCCGGCCCGCGCTGCTGATCCTGGATGAGGCGACCAGCGCGCTCGATCCAGCCAACGAGGCGCTGATCGCGCAGGCGCTCGAACGGCTCAAGGGCACGCTGACGGTGCTGCTGATCGCGCATCGCGGCGCGCTGAGCGCACTTGCGGACCGGACTTATACGCTGGCGAGCGGCAAACTGATCAGCTGAACGCGGCCGCGTAAACCTCGGCCAGATGGCGCGGGGCCTGCGCCTCGGCCAGCTGGTGCGCGCGCGGATCATCGACATCGAGCCACCACGCCCCGCCAATCTCCCAGGACGCGGCGCGGCCGGCATCGGCCAGCCGCTGCATTCCTTCGGACAAGCTGCCCGGCTGCCCCGCCGCAATCGCGCCGGCAATCGCTTCGGCCAGTTCTGGTGTGCACAGGAACGCCCCGCAATCGACCGCATCGTAAGTTGCAATCGTCTTGCCGATCGCGCGGATGAAACCGCGTGCATCGCGCTCGACCCAGGTCGCATCATCGGGATCGATCAGCGGATCATCGATGCGGCGATCGACCGCCAGCGTTACGCCACGGTCCGCCCCGCCCTGCTGCGCCAGTCCGCCCAGGATCGGCGCCGAAAAGATATGGTCGGACATCATCAGCAGATAGTTGCCGCCGATCCGCTCCGCCCCGGCGATTACCGACCAGCCATTGGGCTTGGCCCAATCATCGACCCGCGCCGGTTCGACCGCGATCCCGGCGCGCGCTGCCAGCGCGGGCAGCCCCGCTTCGAGGCGATCGGCTTCGTGCCCGGTCACCACCACCACCCGCGCCGCGCCGGCCGCCTTGGCCTGCCGCACGCCAAGTTCAAGCAGCGGTACGCCGGCCACCGGGGTCATCGGTTTCGAATCCGAAATATCGCGCAGGCGGCTGCCGAACCCGGCGGCGATGATCAGGGCGTCCATATCTGGTTCCGCAAATACAGAGCGGCGCCGATCAGCCCAGGCCGATCAGCGCCGCTCATTGGTTAGATCGCTGCGGCCTTATTCGGCTGCAAGCGGAGTGTCGGCGATGAACTGGTCGACCATCTGGGCCGCCAGATCATCGTTGAACTGCTGCGGCGGGTGCTTGCAGAAATAGGCCGAGGGGCCGATCAGCGCGCCGCCTTCGCCGCGTTCGAGCGCGACCTTGGCGCAGCGAATCGAATCCATCACGCAAGCCGCCGAGTTGGGGCTGTCTTCGACCGAAAGGCGAAGTTCCAGCTCCATCGGCACGTTGCCCCACTGCAGCCCTTCGAGCCGCAGGAAGCACAGCTTGTTGTCCTTTTGCCACGGCACATAGTCCGACGGGCCGACGTGGATATTCTCATCCGCGAGGCGCTGCGCGAGCATCGCCTGGACCGCTTCGGTCTTCGATTCCTTCTTGCTGCCGAGCCACTGACGGTCGAGCATATTCATGAAATCGGTGTTGCCGCCGGTGTTGAGCTGGTACGTCCGCTCGACCGTCACACCGCGCGCGGCGAACAGGCTGGAAAGCACGCGGTGGACGATCGTCGCCCCGACCTGCGCCTTGATATCGTCGCCGATGATCGGGATGTTCTTGGCCCGAAACCGCGCTTCCCATTCGGGGCGACTGGCGATGAACACCGGCATGCAGTTAACCACTGCAACACCGGCTTCAAGCGCACATTCCATATAGAATTCAGTTGCTTCTTGCGAGCCGACGGGCAGGAAGTTGACCAAGACCTCGGCCCCCGAATCCTTGATCGCCTGGACGATCTGGGCGTGGGTGGCATCGGTATCGTTGGCGACGATAAAGCCCTTTTCACCGACCTCGGTCATATGCGGCGCAACGCCGTCAGAGACCATGCCCATGATGACCTTGCTGCCGGTCAGCGGCACGTCCTGCTGGAACACCTTGGTGTTGTTGGGGGCTGAAAAGATGGCCTCGGCGATGTCTTTGCCGACCTTGCGCGCATCGACGTCGATGCCGAGCACGAATTCCACGTCACCGGCGCCGTAGCCACCGATCTTGTCGTGGATCAGGCCCTGCGACGAGTTGTTCTGCCGATAATAGGCTACCCCCTGCACCAGCGAGCTAGCGCAGTTGCCGACGCCAATCATGGCGACCTTGATAGGCTTCATTCTGGTTCTGTCCTTCCGAGCGACACTGTATGGAGGGCCGCGAAACCCCCCTTCTTGTAAAACCGCGTGGCAAAAGCAAGAAGTTTGGCCTGCGTCAAGCTTTGCGACTCATGACCAGTGCCACCACCACGAACCATCCCAACACGATCACAGCGAAAGCGTGCAGCGCAAACCCGGCAAATCCAGCGGCGATCAGCACCGCAAATGCCAGCGCAAAGAAGTCCCGCATGGTTAGCCAGGTCAAACAGGTCATCAGCCGCGAACGGTGCTTGCCGACCCGCTCCTTGACTGCATCGAACGTCAGTCCGGTCGCGCGATTGCGGCTGCGCCGGGCAATGATCGCCAAGCCAAGCGCAAACACGGCCAGCCCCGCCGCGCCAAGCAGAGCCGATCGCGAATCGCCTTGGAGAAAAAGGTTGAACGAGGTTCCGGCGATAAATGCGAGGTTGGTCGCAGCATCGATCAAACTATCGAGCCGCGCGCCTGCCGGTGATGTCTGGAAGGTGGCGCGGGCAATCTCGCCATCGACCCCGTCGAACACCGAAGCGGCCTGAAACAGCAGCGCCCCGAGGATCAAGCCAGGTGCGCCGCCGAACACCAGCGCAGCGAACATCAGGATCGCCAGCCCCGCTGTGCCGAACGTGGCATGCAGCGGTGTGACGCCGCGCAGCCGCAGCAAACGACTCGAAATCGCTTGCGAAATCGGGCGATTGAGATGGCGCGAGACGATTCCGTCGCCCGGCTTGGCAGTGGCGCGCAACAGTTCGCGGCTGCGTTGGCGGAGCAGCTGGGCGGCGGCGTCCGGCGTGCTGCGTTGCGCGCGCGCTCCGCCGCGGGCGGCCGCGAACGCTTCGGCCGCAGGCAACTCCGCGCCGTTGATTACGGCCGCATCCGGCATAGCACTGACAAACGCCTTGGCCTCGGTCTGAAAACTTACCGCCGAGCCGCCGCCGAGCCGCGCCACTTCGTCGCGAATCCAGCAGTCAGACCACCATTGCTGCGGGATCACCACGGCAATCTCTGCAAACCCGGCCAGCGCGGCCTCGCGCACCGCGCGCGCGGCTGCGGGGACCCCGGCGACCAACTGCCCGGCCAATTCGGCGCTAGGAAACAGGATCAGCGCTTGCGTCGCGGCTGGCGCCGCGCGCGCTGGCGCGATAACGTGCTGGAGGCGGGCCGGATGCACTGTCCCAAAGCGCCGTGGACCTGTAAGGCGGCGCGAGTGGGGCGTTAAGGCATCAAGGGGGCGAAATGTCATGGCAGGAGAATCTGTGAATAGCAGGACAACGAGCCAGACTGACGCAGGTTCCGCGCGTCCGTTGCGGCCGCGCGAATTGCAGGACCCGCTCAACTATTATGTCTATCACCCGCTCGCCTGGCAGTTGGCGCGGGGGCTGGCCCGGACCCCGCTGACCCCCAACACGGTGTCGGTGATGGGCGCTGCCTTGGTGGTCGCGGCCAGTTTTGCCTATACCCAGCTCGCCTGGCCGCTGTCGGCCGCGCTGGGCATGGCGCTGCACATGAGCTGGCACGTGGTGGACGGCGCCGACGGCGATCTGGCGCGGCTGACCGGGCGCGCCAGCCCGATCGGCGAGATGGTTGACGGTCTGTGCGATTACCTGAGCCATGCCGTGCTTTATATTGTGCTGGCGTTCTGGCTGCAGCAGCATGGCGGCACGTTCTCGGGCTGGCTCGCCTGGGCGCTGGTGGTGTTCGCCGGGCTGAGCCACGCGGTGCAATCGAATCACGTCGAGGTGCAGCGGCGGCAGTACCAGTACTGGGTCTATGGCACGCCGTGGCTGCGCAATTCGCATGCTCAGGGCGATTCGCCGACCGCACAGAGCTGGGCCGGGGCACTGGTCTCGGCCTATATCGCGGTGGCCAGCGGGATGACCCCGCACGCGCTGCGGGTCGATGCCGCAGTCGCCGCTGCCTCGGACGATCCGGCGCGGTTGGCGCAGATCGCCGCGGCAGTCCGCGCCGAAGCGCGGCCATTGCTGCTGATCGCCAAGTTTCTGGGTCCCAATCCGCGCGCGATCGTGCTGGGCCTGTCGATGTTTGCCGGGACCCCGCTGTGGTACATGGCGTACCAGTCGCTGGTGCTCAACGCGCTGCTTGCGATCTCGGTCGGGTTGCACAATGCTGCAGCCAAGCGAATTGCTGTTCGAATCGGAGCCTGACATGCTGCCTGAGACCCTGCTCGCCCCGGCCCCGCTTGATGCGGCCCTGCCTGGCCCAACCCTGCTTGATGATGCCCGCGCGATCGCTGGCCACATCGTCAGCCTGCGCCGCGCCATCCATGCCGAACCGGAACTCGGCCTCGACACCCCCAAGACCCGGGACAAGGTCCGCGCCGCGCTGGCCGACTTGCCGCTCGAATGGCGCGAATCCAACACGACTTCGGGGCTGGTCGCCACCCTGAAGGGCGGCGCGGGCACGCATGGCGCTCCGGGCCGCTCGGTGCTGCTGCGCGGCGATATGGACGCGCTGCCGATGCCCGAGGAAACCGGGCTCGCATTCGCCTCGACCATTGCCGGGGCGATGCACGCCTGCGGGCACGATACCCACACCGCGATGCTGGCGGGCGCGGCGCGGCTGCTGTGCGCGCGGGCCGCGTCGCTGAGCGGCGAAGTGCGGTTCATGTTCCAGCCGGGCGAGGAAGGCTTTCACGGCGCGCGCCATATGCTGGACGAAGGGCTGCTGAATCCGCTCCCCGAAGCCGCGTTCGCGCTGCACATCATGCCCAACGCCCAGCACGGGCTGGTCGCGGGCCGCGCCGGGGCGCTGATGGCCTCGGCCGACCAGTTCGACATCGTGATCGAGGGGCGCGGCGGGCATGCCGCGATGCCGCACACCGCGCTCGATCCGGTGCCGATCGCCTGCGAGGTGGTCACCGCCCTGCAGACGCTGGTCGCGCGCCAGTTCGATGCGGCCGATCCGGTGGTCGCCACCGTGGCGCGGATCGAGGCCGGGACCGCGCACAACGTGATTGCCGGTTTCGCCACCTTGAAGGGCACGCTGCGCTCGCTCTCGGCGCGCCACCGGGCCAAGCTGCACGCCGCCCTGACCCAGCTTGCCACCGGCATCGCGGCCGCGCACGGCGCCAGCGCCAAGGTTACGATCACCCCCGGGTTCCCGGTCACGCTGTGCGATCCGCGCGCGGTCGATCTGGGCGAGGCGGTGACCGGCGCGCTGTTCGGGGCGCAATCGTGGAAGCGGCTCGACCAGCCGATCATGGGCGCCGAGGACTTCTCCTATGTGCTCGAACAGGTGCCCGGCGCGATGTTCTTCCTCGGCGTCGCGCACGAAGGCGTCGATTACCACAACTGCCCCTCGATCCACTCGCCGCGGATGATGGTCGACGAAGCCGCCCTGCCGCGCGGCGCCGCGCTGCTGGCGGGCCTCGCCGAGCGTTTCCTGGCGCAGGGGTGGAGTTAGCGAATGCGGCCGCCCGGAGTTTGCGGCCAAATAAAAGCTGGTGCACCCGACAGGATTCGAACCTGTGACCCCTGCCTTCGGAGGGCAGTACTCTATCCAGCTGAGCTACGGATGCGTGGCTGCGGCGGTTAGCAGCGAGTCCGCGTGCTGACCAGTGGCTTTGTGACGCGGCGCGGCAAGTTAGCGATTTGGCAAGCGGCGCTGCGCTAAGGCGAGTGTCATGAACGCATATTCCAGCTTTGCTCCGCCGGTTGCCGGTGCCCTACCCACCTCTGGCCGGCCCGAATTCGGGCAGGCTTCGACCAGCGCGACGGGCATGAAGTGGTCGGCGCTGCACGATGCGGTGGGCGTGGCCGGCCTGCTGGCGGGGCTCGCAGCTGAGCCGATGCGGCCCGAAATTCGCAATTTCCCTGCGGTGATGCGCGATGCCGGTGGCTGGCGGCGTGAGCAAACCGAACAAGGGATCGACGATCTGTCCGCGATCATGGAGCCGGGGCTGGCGGCGCTGTTGGCGGTGCACGCCCGCGGCGCCAACCCGGCGGTGGCCGCGCTGGCGCTGTGGCAAGAGTTTCACGCGGCGCGCGCCGCCTTGCTCGCGCTGGTGCCGCCCCCGCCCGCAACAAATTTCACCCGCCGCCTGAGCTGAGCGGCGGCGCAAACCGCCCATTGCAAAGTTCCCGGTCTGTTCCTAGACTGCGGGAATGACCGCCGCTGCGCCGATTCTTGCACCAGTCCCGGCCGCGCTGGCAGCGCCGGCGGCGGCGGCGGTTGCGCGCGGGATTTGCCGGTTGTTCGCGCGCAACGATATCTGGTGCCTGCCCGAAATGCCGCTGCGCAATGGCCGCCGCGCCGATCTGATGGGGATCGACGCCAAGGGACAGTTGATCATCGTCGAGATCAAGGTGGCGCGCGCCGATCTGCTCGGTGATGCCAAGTGGACCGACTATCTGGACTATTGCGACCGGTTTTACTGGGGCCTCGCCCCGCAGCTTGACCGGGCCTGCATCGAGGCGCCGGGTTTCCGGCCCGAACGCTGCGGGGTGATCGTCGCCGATGGCTATGACGCTGAAATCCTGCGTCCGGCGGCAACGGTGCCGCTGGCGGCGGCGCGGCGCAAGGTTGAGACCGAGCGGCTGGCCCGCGCGGCGCTGCGCCGCCAGCTGGGGCTGGTCGATCCGCAGTTTGCGCCGTGGGGGGAATGAGCGGGGGATTGCCCGTCCCAGCTGATCGCGGTGCTGCTGCGCTGGCTGGCGCCAATGCCCGCGCGCGCTGAAGGGCGACTGGTCGCGGCAATCATCAAGCGGCCCGCGCAACTTAACGGTTAATTTACCATGTTGCGCCAAACCGGGGTTCGAAGGGAACTCGGGGACACTGCATGGACACCTATCGCGGCCTATTTTCCGATTCTGCACACCCCGATTTTGGGCAGTCAGATTCTGCGCAAGCCAATTCTCCGCTGTCTGGCGAAGATTGGCCGGAGGTTGAATTCGGCGAGGATGAACCTCTGCGCGAGCCACCACCCAGCCCGATCGGGCAGGACGAGCGGCGCATGCAGGTGCGCGCCTACAACCATTGGGCAAGCCTGCTCGACAACCGTAATTTCCCCTCGATCGAAGACCTCGATCCCCAGGCTCTGCCCGATTTCGGGCCGTACAGCGTGTTGCTCGACTTTACCGGCGGAATCGAAAATCCCGCGATCCAGTTCCTCGGCGAAAAGCTCGGGCTCGAATGCGGCACCGATGGCGAGATCGAAGCTCTGGCCGATGTTCCGGCGCGCTCGCTGCTGTCGCGGATCACCGATCATTACATGCAGATCCTCGCCAACCAGGCGCCGATCGGGTTTGAAGCCGAATTCGTCAACCAGCGCGAACAAACGATTCTCTACCGCGGGATCCTGCTGCCGTTCTCAAGCGATGATGACACGATCGATTTTATTTACGGGGTGATCAACTGGAAGGAACTGGCCGACCAGCAGACCACCGACGCGCTGATGCTCGAAATCGACCAGGCGCTGGAAGTTGCCCCGGCCACCGGGTTGCAGCGCAATCTGCCGATCACCGACTGGGCCGATGGCCCGGCCGCAGTGGGCAATCCTGAATTGGCCCGAAGCGCGGCTGACGATGATGATTGGGATACGCTCGATCTTACCACCGAAGCTGTGGCTGACAACGATTACGCCGACGTGCTCGATCTGACCGGACTGGCCGAAGTGGCGCCGCCGCAAGCCGATCTGCCGGACCCGGCCTTCGCTGCGCTCGAACGCGAACCCCCGGCTGACGACGACGTCCTCGAACTGTCGCGCGCAGACCTGGCAGCGATCGCCCCCGACGCCATGGGACTGGCCGACTGGCTGGCTTCGGCGCGCGAACTGGCCGAAGCGGCGCGCGGCTCCGAAGACCGCACGCGCCACGCACTGTATGCCGCGATTGGCCGGGCTTACGATTTTTCGCTCGCCGCGCAGCACGCACCTGCGGACTTTGCCGAACTGGTGACCGATTCGGGGCTGACTGTGCAGGACCGTGCGCCGATGACCCCGGTGGTCAAACTGGTGTTCGGCGCCGACTACGACAAAACCCGGCTGACCGAATTTGCCACTGCGCTCAGCCATGCCCAGCGCATCGGACTGGCGCAGGGTGCGCTGTGCGATTACCTGCGCAGCGCGCCGGGCGGACTCAAGGGCGTGGTCAGCGAAGAACGCCGGATCAAGCGCGAAGACAGCGGCCAAGATGCCGCTGCGGTGCGCGATACCCCCCGCGAAGCGCTGGCGCGCAAGCTGCGCAGCCTCGACCATTTCGCGCTCGATACAGTCGCGGCGCAGGGCAGCGAATTTACCGTGCTGGTCGCGCGGCGGCTGCCAAGCGGCGAAGTGGTGCTGCTGGGCGAAGTTGGCGACGACGTGCCGCTGCTTGAACGCGCCGCACGCAAGCTGCTTTAAGCCCGCCCCAATTCTATCGCCGCTGGACGCTGCGCTGAAAGGCGTGGCGCCGCTTGACGCTGCGCTGAAAGGCGTGGCGCCGCTGGGCGCTGCGCTGAAAGGCGTGGCGCCGCAGTGCGTTCGCGGATAGGCTGGCGCGATGGCGAGACGGGTTGAGGCGACACAGGCGGGGCGAAGGCAAATCGGCAAGATGGGATGGACACTGATCGGTCTGGCGCTGGTCGCGCTGGCGGTGCTCGGGCTGTGGCGCTGGGCGTTGGCCAACAATGCGGTTGCACTGCTTGATTGGGGCGACCGCCAGCTAGGGGGCAATTCGGGCTACCGCGTGGCGCTGGCGGACGGCACCTATGGCCCGCTCAAAGGCCAGCGGATCGAGGTGATCGTGCCCGATCAGCCAGCCGCGCAGCTGCGCCCGGTGGTGGTGTTCATCCACGGCGGCAGCTGGAGCTTTGGCGATCCGCGACACTACCGCTTTATCGGCCGCACGCTGGCGCGCGAGGGCTATGTGGTGGTGCTGCCCGGCTACCGGCTGGGCGATGCGGGTAAATTCCCGCAGATGCTCGAAGACGGCGCGCTGGCCGTGGCCTGGACCCGCGATTACGCGGCGCAATATGGCGGCGATCCAGGGCAGGTGGTGCTGATGGGCCACTCGGCCGGAGCCTATAACGCGGTGATGCTGTCGCTCGATCGGCAGTGGCTGGGCCGGGCCGGGGTGGCGGACGGGTTCGTCAAGGGCGTGGTCGGGCTGTCGGGACCGTACGATTTCTATCCGTTTACCTCGGATTCGACGCGGCGGGCGTTTGGCCAGGCGCCCGATCCGGTACTGACTCAGCCGGTCCATTATGCGCGCGGTGATGCGCCGCATATGCTGCTGATTACCGGCGATGCCGACACCACGGTCAAGCCGCGCAACAGCCTGGCGCTGGCCAAGGCGCTGAGCGCGGCCGGGCAACCGACCCGCGCGGTGGTGCTGAGCGAGGTCGATCACGGGGGGACGGCGATGATGCTGGCCGCGCCGTTCAGCCGCGACCGCCGGGTGCTGGATCCGGTGCTCGCCTTCCTCGCCGCGCAATGTCAGCCAAAGCACGGTCAACTTGTACCTGACCGGCCTTCAGCGCCGGTTCAGGCGCGCGCCCCTTAGAAAAGCGGCGATGCGCACGATCCCCCGCCTGTTGGCCCGCTGCGTGGCCGCGCTGATGATCTTCACGCTGTCCAGCCAGGCGGCCATGGCGCAATCGGTCCTGCGCGATGCCGAGACCGAGGCGCTGCTGCGCGATCTCGCCGCGCCGCTGGTTAGCGCGGCCGGGCTTGATCCGCGCAATGTCGATGTGGTGCTGATCGGCGATCCCTCGATCAACGCCTTCGTCGCTGGCGGGCAAATCGTGTACCTTAATCAAGGCCTGATCCAGACCGCCGACAATGCCGCCGAAGTGCAAGCCGTGATCGCGCACGAATTGGGCCACATCACGGGCGGTCATGCGGTATTCGACGGCGGCAGCAAGGCCGCCACCGGGATCAGCATCCTGTCGCTGATCCTGGGCGGGATCGCCGCGGCCGCCGGCTCGGCCGACGCCGCGATGGGCGTGATCATGGCTGGGCAACAGGCCGCGATCGGTAAGTACCTCGCGTTCAGCCGCGCGCAGGAAGCCAGCGCCGATGCCGCCGGGGCGCAGTATCTGTCGCGCGCCGGACTTTCCGGGCGCGGCTCGATCAGCTTCTTCAAAAAGCTGCAAAACCTTGAATACCGCCACGGCTTCTCCCGCACTGCGGACAGCGAATTCTATTCGTCGCACCCGATGACTTCGGACCGGATTGCGACGCTGCAGGATACCTATCAGGTCGACCCGGCGTGGAACCGCCCGGACGATGCGGGCATCGAAGCGCGGTTCCAGCGGGTTAAGGCCAAGCTGATGGGCTATGTCGCGCAGCCGGGGCGCACCTTGCAAGTCTATCCCGAAACCGACCAGAGCGTGCCCGCGCGCTACGCCCGGGCCTATGCCTGGCACAAGGAAGCGTTCCTCGACAAGGCAATGACTGAGACTGATGCGCTGCTGGCCGAGGCGCCGAACGACCCCTATTTTCTTGAGTTAAAAGGCCAGATCCTGCTCGAATCGGGCCACGCGCAAGCGGCGCTGGACCCGCTGCGCCGGGCCACCGAACTGACCAGCAACCAACCGCTGATCGCCACCACCTTCGGCCACGCACTGCTCGCCACCGAAGACCCGGCCCAGTTGCCCGAGGCCGAGCGGGTGCTCAAGGCCGCGGTGGCGCGTGACCGCGAAAACCCGTTTGCGTGGTACGAACTGGGCGTGATCTACGGCCAGCGCGGCGATATCCCGCGCGCGCGGCTGGCATCGGCCGAACAGCAAGTGCTCGAGCTCAAGTATCCGCAGGCGCTGAACAGTGCCGAAGCGGCCGAGGCGGGGCTGCTCAAGGGCTCGCCCGACTGGCTGCGCGCGCAGGATATCGCGATGCAGGCGCGCGCAGCGATTGAACAGCAGAAGAAACGCAGGTAGCGGTTCGCCGCATGGCTGAACCGCAAACCCGATCGACGCTCTTGCTTGTGCTCGCCGGTGCCGTCTCGGTGCTGCTGGGTGCGGGCGGCGGCTGGGCGCTGGCCAACCGGAGCGGAGGCGCGGCGTCGGCCGATTTCGACCAGCGGGTGCACGATTACATTGTCTCGCACCCCGAAGTGCTGGTCGAAGCCGCCGATCGGCTCAAAACCCAGGGAAGCGAGCGCCAGCTGGCCGAGATCGCCGATCAGGTGGTCAGGCCTTATCCTGGTGCGGTGCTGGGTAACCCGGCCGGAACCGTGACCTTGGTCGAATTCACCGATTTCGCGTGTTCCTACTGCCGCGGCAGCGCGGCCGATGTCGAGGCGCTGATCGCCGCCAATCCCGATCTGCGCGTCGTCGTGCGCCAGCTGCCGATCATCGCGCCGACCAGCCCGGATGCCGCGCGCTGGGGCCTGGCGGCGGCCGAACAGGGCAAGTATCCGGCGTTCCACAAGGCGATGTTCGCGGCCGGGCGCACCGATCCGGCCAGCGTCGCCGCCGCCGCCCGCACCGCCGGGCTCGATTTTGGCCAGGCGAGCAAAGCGGTGGCCGATCCCAAGGTCAATGCCGAGATCGCCGCCAATCTGGAATTTGCGCGAAAGTTGCAGATCAACGGCACCCCCAGCTGGGTCGCGGGCAAGCAGCTGATCGTCGGCGCGGTCGGGCGCGAGGCGCTGAACCGGGCGCTGATCGCCGCGCGCGGATCGTAATGCGCTCGCCCCGCCCGGCCATCTTCTGCTAGGCCCGCACAATGGCCGTGCTGCCCTTCCGCCCGCTCCCGTTTTTCGCCAACAAGAACCAGGCGTTCTGGCGGCTGCAAATGGCCGGTTGGGGCGGCGCGCTGCTGCTGCGCACGATGTCGGGGCTGGCCAATGCCAAGGAGCTGTCGTTCCTGGTGCTGGTGCTGATCTCGACCATCACCGGATTGTCGATCACGCTGATCCTGTCGGTGGTTTACCGCGCGCTGATCAACCGGCGGCCGCTGGTCACCTGGGGCGCGACCTCGCTGGTGCTGACCCTGGCGGTGGCGCTTTATGCCTTTATCGATGCCTGGGTGAATGCCTTGTACAACGGCGACGGCGGGATCGATTTCGGGCGGGTGATCGGGCTGTTCTACCTTGATGCCACGTTGCTGCTGGCCTGGTCGGCGCTCTATTACATGATCAATTTCTTCCTCCAGATCGAGGAACAGAACGACCAGATGATCCAGCTGGAAAATCAGGCGACCTCGGCGCAGTTGGCCATGCTGCGCTACCAGCTCAACCCCCATTTCCTGTTCAACACCCTGAATTCGATTTCGACGCTGGTGCTGCTCAAGCAGACCGAACCGGCCAATGCGATGCTCAGCCGGCTCTCCAGCTTCCTGCGCTATACCCTGATCAACCAGCCGACCGGGCGGGTGACCGTGGCGCAGGAGGTCGAGACGCTGAAACTCTACCTCGAGATTGAGCGGATGCGGTTCGAGGAGCGGCTGCGCACGCGTTTCCAGATCGACCCGGCCACCGAAAAGGCGCTGCTGCCCTCGCTGCTGCTCCAGCCGCTGGTCGAAAACGCGATCAAATACGCGGTCGGCCCGCAGGAAGCTGGCGCTGAAATCACCATCGCGACACAGCTCGTCGGCCAGAATCTTCGCATCACCGTCTCCGATACCGGTCCGGGATTGCATTCGGGCGCCGCCAGCAACAGGTTAAGCGGCGTGACATTCGACGGCGGCGAACCCGTGTCCACCGGGGTGGGACTGGCAAACATCCGTGATCGGCTTGGTCAAGCTTACGGCGAGAACCATCGGTTCGAAACGATGGAACCGGCTGAAGGCGGGTTTGCCGTGCTGATCGAACTCCCCTTCGAACGCCGCGAAAGCCAGGGCGCCGCTCTGGAACCTGACAAGCGCCCGGCGCTGGCAGGATGAATTAGGAACGACTGCAATGACCATTCGCACAATCGTTGTCGATGATGAGAAACTGGCGGTCCAGGGCCTGATGCTGCGGCTTGAAAAATTTCCCGATGTCGAGATTATCGACACCTGTTCGAACGGGCGCGAGGCGATCCGCAAGATCAAGACCGAAAAGCCCGATCTGGTCTTTCTCGACATCCAGATGCCCGGCTTCGACGGGTTCTCGGTGGTCAAGGGCGTAATGGAGCTCGAACCGCCGCTGATCGTGTTCGTCACCGCTTATCAGGAACACGCGGTGCGGGCGTTCGAGGCCAATGCGGTCAATTACCTGATGAAGCCGGTCGACGAGGACAAGCTGGCCGACACGATGGAACGGGTGCGCACCCGCTTGGCTGAAAAGAACGCTGCGGGCGAGGCCGAGAAGCTCAAGAATGTGCTGGCCGAGGTGGCCCCCGATGCGATGGACGCCATGCCCGATGAGCCCGATCACGCAGCGCGCTATGAAAAG
Source organism: Novosphingobium sp. (assembly GCA_031416535.1). Taxonomy (GTDB): domain Bacteria; phylum Pseudomonadota; class Alphaproteobacteria; order Sphingomonadales; family Sphingomonadaceae; genus Novosphingobium. The sequence continues at coordinate 33,186 of JANOTT010000019.1, forward strand.
CTGATCAACATCAAGGATCGTGGCCAGATCTTCCGGGTCGATGTCGATTCGATCGAGCGGATCGAAGCTGCGGGCGATTACATGTGCATCTACACCGCCGACAATTCGCTGATCCTGCGCGAGACGATGAAAGACCTTGAACGGCGGCTCGATCCGCGCGTGTTCCAGCGCGTTCACCGCAGCTGGATCGTCAATCTGAATCAGGTCCGCCAGGTCAAGCCGCACACCAACGGCGAATGCTTCCTGGTGCTCGACAGCGGCGCCGACGTGAAGGTTTCGCGATCCTACCGCGATGTGGTCGCGCGGTTCGTTCACTAAGCCGCGGCGATGGGAGGCTGGAGCATCGCGGGGTTCGACCTTGCCGCGTTCATCACGGCGACGCTGGCCGAAGATCTGGGCGTGGGCCTGCCCGGCGGCGGGCATGACGTGACCAGCGAGAGCGTGATACCGGCTGACCTGCGTTTTTGCGGCGTAATGGACAGCCGCGATGCGATCACCGTGGCTGGGCTGCCGATCGCTGCGGCGTTCTTCGCGGCGCTCGATCCGGCTATGGAGATCGAAGTGCTGGCGACGGAAGGCGCGCAGGTTCGCGCCGGGACCGATCTGATGCGGCTCAGCGGTAATGCCCGTGCGATGCTCACCGCCGAGCGTTCCGCGCTCAACACGGTGCAGCACCTGTCCGGGATCGCGACCATGACCCGGGCTTACGTCGATGCGATGGCCGGGCACGCTACCCTGCTCGATACCCGCAAGACCATCCCCGGGCTGCGCCATCTGGAGAAATACGCGGTCCGGATGGGCGGCGCGCGCAATCACCGGATGGGGCTGTGGGACGCGGCGATGATCAAGGACAATCATGTGGCGGTGGCGGGCGGAGTGGAGCAAGCGGTGGCCCGCGCCAAAGCGGCCGGGGTCAAGTCGGTCATCTGCGAAGTTGACCGGATCGATCAGATCGAAGCGGCCATCGGCGCCGGGGCGAGCCACATCCTGCTCGACAATATGACCACCGCGCAGCTGCGCGCGGCCGTATCGCTGATCGCCGGACGGGTGCCGTGCGAAGCCTCGGGCGGAGTGCGGCTCGATACCATCGCCGCCATCGCCGCCACCGGTGTCACTTATGTCTCGGTCGGCCGCCTCACCCAAAGCGCGCCCGCCGCCGATATCGGACTGGATTTCACCCCGCTATGAAATGGCTGCTGTTCGCCGCAGTGCTGCTGCTCCCCACTCCCGCCATCGCGCAGGCTTACCAGTGCCGCGCCCCGCAAGCCGTCACCCTGCCGCCGCCGCCGCAGCCCGACGGGCCGCCGTACCGCGCCAGGATCACCGGCTATACGCTGGCGGTCAGCTGGTCGCCCGAATTCTGCCGGGGTAAGGCGGCGCGCGATCCGGACAATTACCAGTGCAACGGCCAGATCGGGCGGTTCGGGTTCGTGCTGCACGGGCTGTGGCCCGATAGCGGCAGCGGCAAGCCGCCGCAGTGGTGCGCCGTGACCCCGCGCCCCACCGCCGACGACCTGCGCGCCAACCTGTGCATGACCCCGGTGCCGTGGCTGCTCGAACACGAATGGGCCAAGCACGGTAGCTGCATGGCGGCCACGCCAGCGGCCTATTACAAGGTCAGCAGCATCCTGTGGCAATCGCTGGACTTGCCCGATGCGGATCGCTTGTCAAAGCAGCCGAACCTGACTGCGGGCGATCTGCGCCAGCGGTTTGCCGCGCAGAACCCCGGCTGGCCGATCAAAGCCATCGGGCTGGCGCTGGGCAACGGCGGCTGGCTGCGCGAACTTCGTTTGTGCTATTCGGGAAAATTCAGGCCCACGGCTTGCGACAAGCGCAGCTTCGGGCCGGGGAACGCCGTCCCGCTGAAAATCTGGCGCGGGCTGTAGTTGCCTGATTGTCATCATTTTCAGCTGTGCCTATGCGGCCCGGTAGGCCTGAACCAGGAGCTCCAGTCATGTTGCACCGCCGTCGTTCACAAGCTGCCTGCGCGCTGGCGGCCGCGGCGCTGAGCGGCGCGCTGGCGATCCCCGCGCGCGCGCAAGAATCGTCTCAACGTCAGGTCATGATCGGGGCCGGGGCGCAGCTCAAACCGGCCTATCCCGGCGCCGATCACAGCAAGATCAGCTTTTTGCCCGATGTCACGGTGTGGCGCACGGGCGAACCGATCCCGGTCGAGACCCCCGACGAAGGCAAGGGTTTCGCCATCGTCGGCAAGCCCGGCGGCGCGGCTTTTGGCCCGGCACTGACCTTTGCCCCGCAGCGCTCCGCCACGGCTGTGCCGGGGCTGCCCGCAATCGGCTTCGGGGTCGAATTGGGGGTCTTCGCCGAAACCTATGTGGCCGGGCCAGTACGGCTGCGCGCCGAATTGCGCCACGGGATCGGCGCGCATCGGGCGTTGACCGCCGATCTGGCGGCCGATCTGGTCCTGCGCCGCGGCAATGAGGGCCTGCTGGCGACGATTGGTCCACGCCTGCGCTGGGGCAGCGCAAAGTATAACCGCGCCTATTTTGGCATAGCTGCGCCCGGACCCAGTGCGGCGCTGCCAGCCTACCAGCCCGGCAGCGGCATTTATGCGGTGGGCGCGGTGGCCGGGATCCACCTGCCGGTGGGACCGCGGCTGGGCCTGTTCAGTTATGCCGGATACGACCGTTTGAGCGGTGCTGCGGCCCGGTCGCCGATTGTAAAAATGGGCAGCCAGGACCAGTTTTCAGCCGGGCTGGCGCTGACCTATCGGTTCTCGATCTGAGCCTTCGGATCACCGCTTGGCGGCAAAAAATGCGCGCAGCAGCGCCCCCGCCTCGTCCTCGCCCATCCCCGCATAAACCTCGGGCTGGTGCAGGCACTGCGCATGTTCGAACACCCGCGCGCCGTGCTCGACTGCGCCGCCTTTGGGATCGGACGCGGCGTAATACAGCCGCGCAATCCGGGCATGCGCGATGGCGCCCGCGCACATGGCGCACGGCTCGAGCGTGACCCACAGTTCGCAGCCATCGAGGCGTTCGTTGCCCAGCACGCGCGCCGCGGCGCGAATCGCCAGCACTTCGGCGTGCGCGGTCGGATCGTTCAGTCCGCGTGGAGCGTTGTGGGCAGCAGCAATTACCGCGCCGTCCTTGATGATCACAGCGCCAATCGGCACCTCGCCAGCCTCGGCCCCGGCGCGGGCCTGCGCCAAAGCAGCAGTCATCTGTTCGGGCAGGGGCCAGCGGCTCATTTCTGGCGGATTAGAGCCTTTGACGTGGTGCGACAAGGACATCCGTCCTTGTCTTTGCAACACCAGCCCGCTCCCCCGCCCGGTCACCCTAACAGGATAATCCCATGGGCGGCCGGGCGGGGGAGCGGACTGGAGTTGCATCGCCTGCGGCAGAGCGGCACCATATATCTTGACCCTGCGAGGGCGTTTCGCTATTCGCGCGCCTTCTCGACCGACACCGGTAACGATTTTCAAGCGAGTTTAGCCATGTCCCGTATTTGCGAACTGACCGGCAAGAGCCGTCAGACCGGCCACAACGTCAGCCACGCCAACAACAAGACCAAGCGCGTCTTCCTGCCCAATCTGCAGAACGTCACGCTGATGTCCGAAGCGCTCGATCGCAGCTTCAAGTTCCGCGTCTCGACCAACGGCCTGCGCTCGGTCGAACATGTCGGCGGGCTCGACAACTGGCTGCTCAAGACCTCGGACGAAAAGCTCTCGACCACCGCCGTCAAAGTGAAGCGCGAGCTCAAGAAGCTGCAGGCCGCCTAAGCGCCAGCGTTTCCAGACAAGTTTAAAGGGGCGTCCGGGCAACCGGGCGCCTTTTACTTTTAGCGGGTTCGTTAAGCCGGTCGTGCGCGGATTCCGATCAGCCGGCCGGTTCGAGCCCGCGTTGTACCTGCGTGCGGTTGATCATCTGCGCATCTTCCTGACGTTGCGCTTGCCATTCGCTGCGATGCATGCAGACCCGCCGGCGCTTTAACCGTGAACCCAGCTCGTCCGATGATACGCAGATAATCGGATCTGATTTGTCGGTCGGTGCAGGTGCGGATTTGGTTGGGGCCGCCGCTGCGTCGGTGGAACCGGTCGCCAGCAACAGCAAGGCAGCAACAAAGCTCATCGACTAACCTCCTCGAATGGGCGCGCAACATCGAATGCGATTGCCATTCGTTCACCCGAACTAAACGGCAGGGTACCATGCCACATCGTTGATGGAAAGATGACAAGGCGGCCAGGCTTGGGCTCGATCCGGCGCAGCGGTGCCAGGCCGAGGCCCAGTTCGGCTGGCGATCCGCCAAGTTCAAGCTGGCCATCGGTTCCGATCAGCGCATCCGGACCCGTCACGTAGAAAGCCGAACTGAACCAGCCTTGCGGATGATGATGCTTGGTATGATGACCCCCTGCGCTGAAACGAACAGACCAGCTTCCAGCAAAACGCGGCGTTTGGTCTCGCTGCGGTGCCAGCTGCGGGTGGTGCGGATCGGGCTTTGGCAGCTGCGCGATATGCTCGGCAACCGCATCGCTTAGCAGGCCGCGGACCCGGACAATTTCAGGTTCGATCCTGGCAAAAAGCGACCCGTCAGTCTGAGTGCCAAGCCGCACCGATTGGTCGAGGAACCTCCCCGACTTCGCGTGCATCCTGCGCAGACACGCCGCCAGATCGGCGGTTCCGATCGTCTCGGGATCAAAGTCGATCTGCCTGACCAAGCCCGCCTGATCTTCAAGCCAAGCTAAATTACGATCGCGTTTCAAGCGCCAGCCAAGTGCCACATAGGGCCACACCTGGGTCGCAGCGTCGGTCGCTAGCCAGGGTTCGGCTTCGCGCAGAGCTCTGGCGAAATCGCCGCTGCGCAAGTAGTGACGAATCCTCCGTACCGCGAGATCGACGGAGCCAGGCAAACCGAGCCGTTCGAAAAGCATGGCCGCATCGCCCACGCGCTGGAGTTCGTCGAGCGCAGCGGCGCGGAACTCGGCAATTGGTGCCGCTTCACCGTGCTGCTTTGCCGCCCTCTCGGTAAGCGCCAGTGCGGCTTCGTGCTGGCCGGCGGCCATGGTGAGCTCAAGCGCGAGCAACCAAGGATCGAGCGCATCAGGAAAGGCTTCGATTGTCCGGTAAAGCGGACCCAGCGCTTCATCACTCCGCCCCAGCATCGCCGAAAGCTGGGCGTATTGGCGGTGGCCGCCATACCACCCGGGATTGTTCGCCAGCGCTGCGCCAAGTTCGCGCAGTGCCTGATCGCCGTGGCCTTCGGCAAATCGCGCACTGGTCAGCCCAAGCCTGACCTCGGTGCTCCCAGGATTGCGCAGCAAGGCCGCCTCGAACAGCGTCACCGCCACCACCCCTGCTTCCAGCGACGTCTGGGCAAGGCTGTGCGCAATGGTAAAGTCATCGGGCGCGATCGCAGCAGCCTCGTGCAACAGGGGCAGCGCCTCGGCACGGAGATCGAGCGCTCGAAGCAACAGCGCGCGCCAGTGCAGCATCCGCGGGTTGGATCCGTTCACCGCCAGCCAGCGGCCAATCTCGGCCTCGACGAGAGCTTCGTGCCCTTGCGCCATGGCTTCCTGCGCGCGCTGCTCAAGGTCCTCGGAACCAGCTGTCACAGCTGATTGTCGCCGCGAACTTCGCTGCCGATCAGGGCCGCGACACCGGCTTGTTCCACCGGGCTCAAATCGGGATGCCACAGATCGAAGATGAAGACCACGCGCAGTTGCCCGCTCGGGTTGCTCGCCTCGTGTTCGATCGTATCGTCGAACACGAACGCTTCACCCTCGTTCCACTTGCGGGTCTCAGCCCCGACACGGAACCAGCAGCCAGCGGGAACGACCAGTGGCAAATGACAAACCAGCCGCGTGTTGCTCACGCCGACATGCGGCGGAATGACCGTGTGCGGAGCGAGCAAGGAGAACATCGCGTTGGGTGATGCTCCGGGGATTTGCGGCTGCGGCAGCTGCTTGAGCAAGGCCATGGTTCGCGGACAGAGTTTGGCATTGACGCCGACTTCTTCGTCCATCTTGATGAGGTGCAAAGCCGTCCAGTCGGGATTGCGGTTGAGGTCGCGCCACTGCGCCAGCGCCTCGTGCTCCTCATATTGCAGATACGGAACGAGTTCTGCCCGGCTCGATGCCATTGCCGTCTGCATCTCTTCGCGAATGGCATCGGTGGCGGCTTCAATTTCAGCTAGCCACGGGAAACAGTGGCGCGGATGGAATTCACGCTCGATCAGGCCGGGATAGTGGAAGTGTGTCGGCGCGCTGTGCCACACCCGCGTGCGGCGCAACGCATTGCTGCGGAACCGGCGCAGCTTCCAGGCCTCGTCTTGGCCGGCAGCAGTTTCAGCGGTGGCCATGGCAGCAGCGAACTTCGCCGCACGATCGGCTTGCCAGTTGTCTCGCAAGGCCTGGCCCGCGGTAACGGCGGCCACCATTGCCGGCGGCAGATCGCCTTCCGGACGCTGCGCCAGCGCCTCGGCCCAAGCCTCACCGGCGCGGGCGGGATCGAGTGTCTCGAGCAGCCCGGCGCGCACCGCCAAGGCCACGAAATCGAGCGGGGCATGAACCAATGCGGCGTGGATCGCATCGAGCGCGCGGCGCGGCTGGCGGAGCGCCTTGCGCAGACCGGCAAGCTTGAACCAGGCGCTGAACTCATCCTCCCCGGCCACGGCCAGCTCGAGCAGCCGCGCCGCTTCGGCCAGGTCACCGCGTGCAACCGCGACGTCGACATCGCCCTGCAACACGGATGGGGGCTTTGCCGGGCTCACGGGTTCGGTGCTACCGCATCGGGCCAGGGCGGAATGCGGCCATCGTCGAGCGAATAACCAAAACGTTCGACCCATGGCCGCAACTGGTCGAATACCGGCTCTAGCTGTTTGGCATAGCGATGCCAGCGCCCCGCCGCCCGCTGGTAGATCGGCTCGGTTACCTGAGCATAGCTGGCCGTAGTTACCAGGCCGCGCGCACGCGCGGCATGGCGGTGATCGACATCGTCACCGGGCCAATCGAGCCCCAGCCAATTGAACAAGGGGCGGAGTTCGCGCGTCGTGTCTTCAACTAGGCGTTCGTAAACGATCGTGCCGACCCGCAGTTCAAACACCTCGCGGGCGTTTTCCCAGTTGCTAAAAGTCAGATCATACATCGTCGCCGCATCCTCCAGATCGAGGAAATTAGCCATGGCGTTATTGATCCGAAAATTTGTCAGATAACAGCTGAGCAACACATCGCAGGGATGACGCAGCGCGAGTACGAAGCGGGCATCGGGAAACGCGCGCTTGATCACTGGCACCTTGTTGAGATGCAGCGGATGTTTGTCGACCAGGATTGTATCGGCGTTAAGATCAATCGTCTTGGCCACCTGCTCGAAGTACAGATCACGGCCGCGCTGTAGCTCCGTTTGGTCGAGCGTGGCAAAAGCCTCAGGCCCGCCCAACAGAGTTTCCATCTCGGCCAGAAACGGCTCTTCCTCGAGCACAGCAACGCGCGGGTCGCGCATGAGCATGGTGTCGAGCAAGGTTGTGCCAGACCTCGGAAAGCCGACCAGGAAGATCGGCGAATTGCGACCGTCCGAAACCGGCGGGGGCGACCAGTCGCTGACCCAGGCGGCTTTGGTCAGGGCCATGTCACGCTGAATCACATCGCGAAACTGCGCTGCGCGGTCCTGGGGTTTGCTCGGATCGTCAAGCCAGTATTCGTTCATCGCAACGAATTCCGCGAATGCCTGTTCATGCTGCCCGAGTCGATCAAGCATAACGCCGCGTAAATGATGCTTGCGGCCTGGAATGATAACGTCGCCTGCCGTCTCGAGCGCGACAAAAGCACCATCGAAGTTATTTGCGCGTTTGAGCAACAAGGCTTCGATGAAGGAAAGCGTGGGCGCATCAACGCCTTCCGATTTGGCACGTTCGATTAGCGGATCAAGTTCGACCTCGCGGTTGGTCCGCTCATACAGTGAGGCTAAGCCGACAAAGCATGGGCCTAGCTTTGAATCGATCGATAGGGCTGTCTCAAACGCTCGTTCGGCGATGTCAAATTCATTGCGTTTGGATGCTTCCTGCCCAAGATCGGACTGGATGGCCGCATCTTTGGGTGCGCGCCGGGCAGCTTCGGTTATCGCCGCGTAAGCATCGGCTTCCCACCCAAGCTTCTGGTACATTCCGTAAAGCGACAACAGCGGAGTAGGGTCGTCTGGGACTTCGTCCGCCGCCTGGCGCAACACCGCCTGAGCGCGATCACCGTCGCCCGATTCGATCAACGCATTGGCGAGGTTGACGCGGATTGGCTGTGAATCCGGAGCGAATTCGATGGCCTTATCGAGCGCCTTGATAGCGTCGGCGACTTGGCCGTCCTCGGTAAGGGCATTGCCAAGGTTGTTCCAGCTGGACCAATCCTCAGGATAGCGGGCTACGATATGACGATAAAGCATGATCGCGCTGGCGTAGTCTTCGGCGTCTTGCGCCAGGAACGCGCCGAGCCGGGCCAGACGAAAGCTGGGATCAGCTTTGGCACTGGCTGCATCGCAGATCGTCAGCGCTGCGACGTTTTGTCCGGTGCGATAAAGCGCCTCCGCCAGATTGCCGCGGACAGTCAAATCTGTTGGATGATAGTGATGCGCCAGCTGCAACAGTGGCACGGCGCGATCGAACTGGCCGCGGTGAAATTCTATCGCCCCGCCCAGCGCTGCCAGAATCGGATCGTCGGCATGATCCGGCTGAACCTCAGCCACCAACAGCGCGGCTTCATCCAGCCGCCCCCCGCGCGCCGCAGCTGCGATCCTCGTCAACAATTCGGGCGGGGTGGATTTGGTCATCGGCGCGATCAGTATTTCCTGCGGCTCTGAGGCTCAAAAAGTTGGCGGCGGCCTCCACTAGGGAGACCGCCGCCTGACTAATCGACAATGGCCTGGATTAGAAGTCCAGGGTTATGCCGGTGTAGATGTAGCGGCCGAGCGGATCGTAAGAGCCCGGATAGGTATTGCCGTTGCAACCACCCCCGCAGGCGCTGGCCCCGAACCGGCCGCTGCCCGAAGTGACCAAGGGCGGCTGGCGATCAAGCAGGTTGTTAACCCCCAAACGCCATTCGAAGTGACCGCCGACACGGGCCGTCATCGACAGGTCGAAGCGGCTCTGTGACGGGATATGCGAGGAGAAGTTATAGAAGTCCCCCTTTAGCGACGCGCTCTGGTTTTTGTACTCGACATCGACCGGACCCGAGTAGCGCCACTGAGCCGAGAACCCGAGACCTATCTTGGTGTTTAGGCCAACGCGCAGTTTGCTGCGGAACTTGGGAGCCGGACCGCCGCAGGTTGGACCGAAAAAGCCAGCGCAGTTATAAATTGCCGTCAGGCCGTTATCGATCTCATACTTGTCGAGCCTCGTTCCGATGAAGTTTACCGAGAATGTCCCGATCCCGCCCAGCTGATGTGACCAGTTGCCGTTGAATTCAATCCCGCGCGTGCGGAACCCGCCCACGTTGGTCGGCAAATCGGATACGAAGCCATCCGAAGTGAGCCACAGCGAGCCTGCAGGATTACGATGGATCAGGGCGCAAGCCACCGGGTTTACATCGGTGGTGCAGGAGTTGAGAATGGCATCTGCGCCATAGCCCTGGATCGCTTTGCGGATCTTGATGTCGTAATAGTCAACCGAGAACGAGAGGTTCGGGATCATCCGCGGCTGGAGCACCACACCAAAGGTTTTGGTGGTGGCAATTTCCGGCTGGAGATTGGGATTGCCGCCCAGCAAGCCATTGTACTGTGACGCAGGGTTGGCCACCACAGTTTGCCCGATCCGTAGCCCTTGCGCCAGACAGCCGCGGTCTGCAGCGGTCAGCGGCCTGCCCGAGCACGGATCGGTCACGCCATCGAGGCCGATGAACTGAGTCGCAAACAGTTCCTGGATGTTCGGAGCGCGCACTGCGCGGTTATAAGCCGCGCGGAACCGGATATCCTTGATCGGCGCGAAGTCTACACCCAATTTGTAGGTATCGGTGCTGAACTTGCCGCCGCGCGACGTCGAGTAGTGCGAATAGCGGTAACCGCCGTTGAAGCTCAGATTGTAGAAGAAGCTGTCCTGAACCAGCGGAACTTGAATTTCGCTGATGAACTCGGTTACCTTATAGGAGCCACTGATCGGCAGGGTGGGTGCACCCTGACCAGCAAGGTCGCCGGTCTGGAAAGCGTTATCGGTCTGCAGTTCCAGCGATTCCTGGCGATACTCGCCGCCGATCGCTATGCTGATCCCGTCGGTTGCCGCCGGCGATTTCAGTCCATATTCGCCAAGATTGCCATTGAACATGACGCTGGCGATCTGCTCGCTTACCGTGCCCTTTTGAAAGCCGCTGGCCGCCAGATAAGCGAGCGAAGCGGCTGAAGGTCCAGCACCTGTAAAGATGTTGTATGGGACGCAATTGGGATCGACACCCGAAAGCTTCGAGCGGCAAACGATCGCGCGGGTCGTTGGATCGCGAACCGCATCAAGCGCATTGGTCAGACGTGCGATCGAAAATTCGTTGGTATAAACCTGCGAATAGTTCGTCCGGCCGTATTGGTAATAGGTGTCGTACGACCAAGCCGTGCCGAGATCTCCCTTCATGCCCACCACTGTGCGGAACGAAGTATGCTGCAGATCGCTGCGGCGCGGACCGCCTTCGACATTGCGGCGCAGGAGTTGGAAGAACGCCTTGTTGTAGGTCCCACCAGTGGTCGGATCGAAGAAGTTGATCGGAGGGGCTCCCGGGGTGGGGTTGTAGCTGGCAATGGCCGCGGTCGGGAAAGTTCCTATAAAGCCGTTGATCAGGTTGCCACTATTGCAGAACGTGGAGTTCTGTGCCGCCGACAGCAATGGGTTGTCACAGTTGATCGTCAGCGTGCTGCCGAAATCGCCCGACGGAGCGATCTGCGCCACGGTGCGATCGTCCATGAACATGAATTCCATGTACGGATGCAGCGCGGGCGTGATTTCATAATCAACAAATGCGCCAGCCGTGTAACGTTCATCCGGACGCTGGAAATAGTTTAGCGGCGCAAAATTGTAGCGGTTGGTGATACCCGGCGTCGAGGTACCTGCCCCGAGCGTGGCAACAGTTGACGAAGACGAGGTTGAGTTGAAATAGAACACCGTGCCGGTGGACGATGTGGCGGAACCACCGCACTGCAGCGGTGCTGCTGGATTTAAGCGAGTTGGGTTAGACAGGGCGGCGCCTGTGTTTTGTATTGTGCAGGCACTGTAATCGCGATTGGCCTGCAGGACCGGATCGGCGCGGCGATAGCCAACATAAGCCATCGCGTGACCGCGATCATCGCCGAACTTAGTCCCAAACGAGATCGTGCCATCGAATTGGCCGCCATCGACCGTGCTGCCCTTGGGATAGACATAGCCGGGGAACCCGACGGCACGCGCGTCGAGTAGCGGCGGGGTAATCTTGTTGCGGTTATTATGCTGAAACACGCCGTAGTTGGCGTCGATCTTGAAGCCTTCGTAACCGGTATCCATCACGAAGTTGACCACGCCGGCAACCGCGTCGGCACCGTAAGTGGCCGATGCGCCGCCGGTCAGCACGTCAACGCGCTTGACCATCGAGGCCGGGACGAAGTTGAGATCGGCCGCGGAACTGCCCGGATCGCCCGGCATCAGACGGCGACCATTGATCAGCACCAGCGTTCTGACCGAACCGAGGCCACGCAAGTTGACCGTGGCCGTACCCGTCGAACCGTTCGACAAGTAAGAAGTCTGGCCAGCAAACACCTGCGGCAGCGAATTGAGCAGATCTTCGGTCCGCTGTGTACCCGATGCCTTGATATCGGCATTGGTGACCGTGGTCACTGGCGAGATCGCGGTAAGGTTTGGTGCCTGAATACGAGAGCCGGTGACCACGATTGCTTCTGTGGGTGCATCTTCATCGCTGGCGGCCTGCGGATCGGCAGTGGTGTCTTGGGCAAAAGCAGGCGAAGCGATCAACGCAAAGCCAATTGCCAGCGGTGCAGCACCACCCCAGAATTTCATGGTCTTTTTCACTATTTTCAGTCCCTTAGCCTGGCGGGGTGCATTGCCCCGCGTTGGGTATCAGAAGCCTAGACTTCTTACGGGCACGCAACAATCTATGCCCAGAATGGAGATGTGTTGCCGCCTCGGTGGTTGGGAGTAAAGCCAAAGCTGGCGCGATTCCGCCAATTTCGTTGCGGCTGTAACCTTTTTGCAACGGTGGCGAAGCGGGATCAAGCTTGCACGCGGCGATTTGTCCGGCCAGTTGCAAGACCATCGGTGATCGAGGGAGATCGATAGATGAAACTTTTACCGTTTACCGGCTTGATTGTTGTCTTGTTCACACCTGCGTCGGCCAGCGCAGCAAACCCGAACGACAGTGCGCCGCTGCCCGCAATCTACACCGCTTTGCTGGACTGTCGGAGCATTGCCGAAACTCAGGCTCGCCTTGCCTGCTTTGATGCCAAGGCTGCAGCGCTGGCCGCAGCCACGGCACAGCACACCATCATCGTCACCGACAAGGAAGAACTGCGCAAGACCCGGCGCGGTCTGTTTGGCTTTGCCATGCCATCATCGGGGTTGCTTGCGACCGCCGTCGGCCAGGACGAAAAGATCAAGAAATTCGAGACGACCGTCACTTCGGCCCGGCGCAATCGCGACGGCGGATGGATAGTCGCGCTGGCAACCGGCGGAACCTGGGAGCAAACCGATTCGCGTGAGCTCGCGCTTGCGCCGAAGGCCAACCAGAAAGTGGAAATCACCCGGGGCGCACTGGGCACGTTCTTTGTTTCGATCGACGGACAGATCGCATCGCGGATGCGCCGCATCCAGTGACGCTGGTTATTGCTGGGCGGTCGGTCCCACAAACAACAGCGGATCCAGCCGGAAATCGCGCCATTTGATCGACCAGTGTAAATGCGGCCCGGTGGCGCGTCCGGTCTTGCCGATCCGGGCGATGAACTGGCCTTGGCGGACCATATCGCCTTCCTTCACCGCATGG
>JANOTT010000020.1:0-10048 GCA_031416535.1 Novosphingobium sp.
CCCATCATCACGATGTTGGTCAGCAAGCGGCCATCGGCGCTGTAACCGCCGCCATCATCATCCTCGACCTCGTCGAACCCCTGCATCGCGCCCTTGGGCCATTCGCCCAGCGCATCGCGGGCGAGCATGACCTGCCCGACAATCTCGCCGGGGGTCAGGTTGCGCACCAGCCGCATGGTCCCGGTGTGGCAGAACCGGCAGTTGAGCGTGCAGCCGACCTGGCTTGAGACGCACAGCGTGCCGCGGCTTTCATCGGGAATGAAGACCATTTCGTACTCGTGATCGTCGGCGGTCTTGAGCAGCCACTTGCGCGTCCCGTCGCTCGAATGCTGCGACAGCACCACCTCGGGCCGCCCGATCACGAACCGCGCTGCCAGCCATGGCCGCATGTCCTTGGCAATGTCGGTCATCGCGGCAAAATCGGTCACGCCGCGGTGGTAAAGCCAGTGGAACACCTGCTTGGCGCGCAGCTTGGCGGCCTTGGCGTCCAGCCCAGCATCAGTGAACAATTCGCCGATCCGGACCTTGGGCAGCCCGATCAGATCGGTCCGGCCATCGGCGCGCGGGGTGATATCGCGCGGGACGGGGACCGGATCTAGCGGACCCGGGATCGGCATAAGAGCAGTGTCGGCCATAAGCGCCGCGCTATAGGCATCGCCGCGCGTAAAAGCTAGCGCAGGCTGGCGCAGGCCAGCGTGGCGCCATCGATCGCGGTGGCGGCGCCGGTCAGGTCCCACGTGTTGGAAAAGCCCCGGCCGCTGGCATCGCGGGCGCTGACAGTCATGGTGCTGGCGGCCCGCATCGCGGCGATCACCGCCGCATCACCGCGTTTATCGCTGGCCCAGGCATCGGCCCCGCCGCCGCTCAGCGCCAGGCGTTGCCCGCCGATCGACAGCGTTATGGCGCTGCCCGGCGCAAGCTTGCGCGAGAGCCGGAAGTGGACTTGCCCGCGCACCGCCGCGCGCGGCCACCAGGCAATATCGGCATAGGGCTGATACTCGCGGGTTTTGGCCGAGGGCGCGGCCTTGGCAATGGCGTAGCAGCGCGGCACCTTGGCATCGCGAAACACCGCCCAGTTGCCGAACATGCCCAGCGCATCGCGCGCGGCGGCCGGGCTGGCGGCCAGCAGCAGGATCGTCAAGACCAGGATCGAGAGACTTGGGGTCCGCGCGCGCATCGCAGTGCATGTTGCAGCAATGCGGCGGCTTGGGAAGGGGGTGCACGGTCTGCCCATCTTGCGCCGCAGCAACTGGGCGCTATGCTGCGAAAAAACGGTCGTGCATCATCAGTCAGCAAGCGGGGGCCCGACGTTGCATCTTCCATTCGATCACGCGCAACTGCGCTTTCTGAAGGCGCTGGCCGAGGCGCTGTTCGACGATTTTGAAGAGCTCGCGATCCCGGTCGATCAGGTGATCGACAATGTGCAGCAGTTCTTCGCGCTGGTCGGCGGGACCAAGGCCAGCGAGATCAGCTGGTCGCTGCGGATCGCCGAGCTGGCGATGGGGCCGTTGTTTAACGAACTGTCGGTCGCGCACCGCCAGGACCGTATCAAAAACCGGATGCAGAACACCCGGTTCGATGCCTTTCAGGATATGGCGAAGCTGCGTTCGATCATCTATTTCGGGTATTACGGGCACTGGATCGATCCGATCGGGCACAGCAGCAACGACGGCGGACAAGCGGCCAATCGCGACAATCCGGTGCTGGCGCAGATCGGTTTTACTTTGCCCAAGTTCCGCCAGCGCGGGCCGGACGAAGTCCCGCTCGAGCGGGTCGAAGGGCGTGAGATTGCGCCCGCGCACGTGGTCCGGTGCGATAGCGTGCCGCAGAACATCGACATCATTGTCGTTGGCTCGGGCTCGGGCGGGTCGGTGGCGGCGCATAATCTGGCCAAGCGCGGCTACAAGGTGCTGGTGGTCGAGGCCGGGCCGTTTTATCCCTCGCATCAGATCACGCACGAGGAACGCCGCATGGTTGCGCGGCTGTTCAAGCACGGCGCGCTGCAATCGAGCCGCGACAACGATTTCATCGTCTTTCAGGGCCGCAATGTCGGCGGTTCGGGCACGATCAACAATGGCATCTGCCTGCGCATGAAGGGCGACCGGCTGAGCCACCCGCTGGCGCCCGATGTCTTCGCCAAATGGCGCAGCATCGGCGCGCCGATCGACGAGATCAGGTTTACGGACTGCTATGACACGGTCGAGCGCGAACTGTCGCTTGGGCTGGCCGAGCCGCGCTCGGGCAAGCGCAACGGGAACCATTTGCTCGACGGCTGGGCGGCCTTTGCCGCCGGGTCCGACGATCCGCACTTCAAGGCGGCCAAGTCAGGCTGGTTCAACAAGAACTTCGGCCCTCCGGGCACCGATTCCGCCTGCGCTTATTGCGGCTATTGCAACACCGGCTGCCCTTATGCCCGCAAGGTCGCGATGGGGCAGAGCTATCTGCCGTGGGCATGCCAGCAATATGGCACGCGAATTCTGGCCGATACCAAGGTCGAGCAAATTCTGTGGGCGCGCGGCACCGGCCCGCAACGCCGCGCGACCGGAGTCAGCGTAACCGATCATGACGGGGTGGCGCGCGTGATTACCGCCAAAGTTGGCGTGGTGGTCGCCGCCGGGGTGATCGCGTCGTCGCTGCTGCTCGAGCGCAGCGGGATCGGGGGCACCGGCAACCAGATCTCGCTCAACGTGGCGTCGCCGATCATTGCCTTGATGCCCGCGGGACGCACCCCGTCGTGGGACGAGGATCAGATGACCTCGGTGGTCGATTGCGGCGATTTCCTGCTCGAAAGTCACTTCCAGCCGCCGCTGTCGATGGCCTCGATGATGCCCGGCTGGTTCGGCGAGATGGACCGGCGGATGCGCAGTTATGGGCGGATTTGCTCGGCCGGCATCCTGTTCCCGGCCGACCGGCGCGGCAATCTGGTCGGCGGCAAGCTCGACATGAAGCTGACCCTCGATGACATCCACACCATTCGCCGCGCTTCGGCGGCACTGGCGAGCGCGCATTTTGCCGGCGGCGCGCTCGAGGTGTGGCCCGCGTTGCGCAAGGGTCAGACGCTCAAACCCGGCGACGATCTGGACGCGTTCTATCGCAGCGCAATTACAGAAGCTGACGATGTGACGCTGTCGAGCTCGCACCCGCAAGGCGGCAACCCGATCCACGAGGATCCGGGCGAAGGCGTGGTCGATGCCCAGTGCCGGCTGCACGGCGCCAGCAACGTGCTGGTCACCGACGCCAGCGTGTTTCCCAGCTGCATCCGGGTTAATGCATACTTCACGACGATGGCGATGGCGCATTACGCGACCGGGTATGCCGATCCGTTTGCGGTTTAGCGCGGGCTGCGCTTTGTCTGACCCGCTCCACATCGTCCCCGGAACGGGGAGGAGTTCAAGTCGGATTGTCGCCGCTGGGTTCGCGCTTCGCACCGTTGAGCAGTGTGGCCGCACGCACTTTTTCGGCTTTAACCTGCGCCCGTCCGGCTTTGGTCTGGCCAAATTTGGCGCGGTTGTTTGAAGCCTGCTGCTCGGCCGCAGCACGCACCTTGGCTTTGCGCGCCAGCCGCAGGTTGATCACTTCGGCCACGGTCAGGCCGGCTCCGGATAGGTAATCGCCAGCACTTCCCATTCCTTCTCGCCGCCCGGCAGCACCACCCGGCGCAGATCACCCACGGCTGCGCCGCGCAGCGCGCGCGCCAAGGGCGCGCTCCAGCCGATCAGGCCGAGGCTGGCATCCTGCTCGTCATCGCCCACCAGCGTAAGCGTGCGCTGGTTGTCGTCTTCGTCGGCAATGGTGGCGCTGGCGCCGAACCAGGCTTTGCTGCGATCCTCCTGCCGCGCAGGATCGAGCACGCGGCAGGCTTTCATGCGCTTGGCCAGATAGGCCAGTTCGCGATCAATCTCGCGCATGCGTTTGCGGCCGTAGATGTAATCGCCGTTCTCGCTGCGATCGCCATTGCCCGCCGCCCAGCTGACAATCGCAACAATTTCGGGCCGGGCAGTGCCGAGCAGGTGATCGTAGCGGGCACGCAGTGCAGCCATCCCGGCAGGCGTGATCGGCGGACCGTCAGGCTTCATCCCGGATAACGCTTGCCCAGGAAGTGGCTGAGCGGGTTGGCGCCCTTGTAGCGCGCGCGCGCCGGGTTCATCGCCTCGTAAATTACCGCGTTTTCGAGCACGCGCTGCACATAATTGCGGGTTTCGGACAGCGGAATTTTCTCGATCCAGTCGATCCAGTCGGTCGCCCCGGCGCGCGGATCGCCGTTGGCCCGCAGCCACTTGTTCACATTGCCCGGCCCTGCGTTGTAAGCTGCCACCGCCAGCGGATAGCTCCCGCCGTAATAATCCATCATCCGGGCGAAATACGCGTTGCCGAGCGTGAGGTTGTACCCCGCATCAAGGGTTAGCGCCTGCGAATCGTAGTCCAGGCCGCTCATCCGCGCCTGTTCGCGCGCGGTGCCGGGCATCAGCTGCATCAGCCCGCGCGCGCCGGCGTGGCTGACCGCGTTCATCGCAAACTGGCTTTCCTGACGGCTGATTGCGTGAACCATGGTCCAGTCCGAGCCCGCCGTTACCGGGATCAGCGGGAAGGCAATGCGCTGGAAGTTGCCGTGACCGTCGCCTTGCGCCGATTGGCCAAGGATCACGCCCAGATCGCGCCGGCCCAGTTCGCGCGCGAGGTCGGCGACCATGACGTGATCGGCCTCGCTCTCGGCCTGATCGCTGATTTCTCTGAAAAAGCGCACCGCCGTCGGCCAGTCGCTGTCGCGCGCGACTTCGCGCACGGCCATGGTCAGCGGACGGGCGTTGAACACCGCGCGCTGATCGGAGGTGGGGATTACGGTCGGCACCCCGGCAAACGCGGCCAGCGGCAGGTTCATCCGCTCCCGCGCGAGCAGACCGTAATACTGATCGGGATACTGCGCGGCGAGCTGGAAATAGCGCGCCGCCTCGGCCGTATCGCCTGCGCGCGCGGATGCCCGGCCGGCCCAGTAAAATCCTTTCGAGCGGGTCTGCGCGGTGCGCGCCGCCGTGCCGTAGCGATAGAACAGCGGTGCCGCGCTGCGGCCATCGCCCAGCGACCACAGTGCCCGGGTCCCGCCCAGCCACATCAGCGACGTATAGTCGTCGCGGATCGCAAAGGATTGCCGGCTGACATCGGTGCCCGGCGCAAACATATCATCGACCCCGGCGGCGATCCGCATCGCCCAACTGGCGTCGGCCGCGCGCGCCGCGCTCAGCAGCTCCGCCACCCATTTGCGCGGTTCGCGCGGCGGGGCTGCAGCGCGTGGGCGCAAGGCCAGCAGGCTGGCGGCAGTGCTGCTTTGGCCCTTGCTGCGCAGATAGCGCGCGCGGTTGTAGATGTACCCCGGATCACTTTGCGCGTCGCTGCCGGCCATCACCCCGGCAGCGGCGGGATCGCTCCCCTGGACCATCGCCAGCCGCGCCGCAAAGGTCGCGCGGCGGGTGGGCGAGGTATAGCTCAGCTGGCGCTCGGCCTGCGCGGTCGCGCCCGACCATAGCAGCGCGTCCATCCGGGTGTCGTGATCATCGAGGGCGAGCGCGGGGCCGAGCCGCGCCAGCAACGTCGCCTCGGCGGTGTCGCTCATCGCCCCGCCGCGCCAGGCCGCGCGCGCGACTGTGCTCGCGGCTGTGCTCGCGACTGTGCTCGCGACTGTGCTCGCGACTGGGCTCGCTTCAGGGCGGGCCAGCGCATACAGCGCCAAGGCCTGCGCCGCGCGGCCCGGGTTGGTCAGCGGCGCGTAACGGCCGAAATAGCGCGCGATCTGACCGGCATCGACCACCTCGCGGCTCAGGGCAGCCTCGGCATAAGTGCGCAGCTTGAGTTCTTCGGGCAGGCCGGGATAGGCCAGCAGGAAACCGGCGTAGTCGTTGAAAGTAAACCCCGGATTGCCCACCAGCAGCTTCCAGCGCGCCACCGCCTGTGCCATGTTGCCCGGCGGCAGCGCCCGCAGCGCCGCGCGCGCCTGATCCCACTGGCGCCCATCCTCGCCCATCATCGCATCGTCTTGCGCGCGCGCTGCGGTTGGAATGAGAGCCAGCAATGCCAGCGCCGGAATGATCGTAGTGCGAACCATGCTGGACATTCTGCGGCGAGGCTCCTTATGGCAGGCTGAACAAACCGTCCTATGGGGCAAGCAAAAGGGCAAAGGCAATGTTCTCCGGCTCGATCCCGGCTCTGGTTACCCCGTTTCGTGGCGGCTTGATCGATGAGGCGGCGTTTTGCCGGTTGATCGAATGGCAAATCGCCGAGGGCTCAAGCGCGCTGGTGCCCTGCGGTACCACCGGCGAAGCTCCGGCAATCACCAGCGAAGAGCAGCACCGATTGTTCCGGCTGTGCGTTGAAACTGCGGCGGGCCGGGTCCCGGTGCTGGCGGGCTGCGGCAGCAACGATACCCAGACCGCGCGCTGGCACATGACGATGGCCAAGGAATTGGGCGCCGCTGCTGCGCTGATGGTCGCGCCCTATTACAACCGCCCGAGCCAGGCCGGACTGCTGGCGCATTTCAGCTATCTGGCCGAGCAGGTCGATTTGCCGATGGTGTTATACAACGTGCCGGGGCGCACAGTGACCGACATTCTGCCCGCGACCGTGATCGAACTGGCGCGGCGGTTCCCCGAACGGATCATCGGGATCAAGGACGCCAGCGGCGACATGACCCGGCTGACCGCGCATAGAATGGCGCTTGGTGCGGGCTTTGCGCAGATCTGCGGCAATGACGATATGGCGCTGCACTACAACGCCGGGGGCGGGGTGGGCTGCATTTCGGTCACCGCCAATGTCGCGCCGGGCCTGTGCGCCCAGTTTCAGGCGGCCAGCCTGGCGGGCGACATGGCCCGCGCGCATGAACTCAACGAACGGCTGTTCCCGCTGCACCAGGCGCTGTTCACCGATGCGTCGCCCGCACCGCTCAAATATGCGCTCGCCCGCGTGCACGACTGGCTGACCGATGAAGTGCGCCTGCCGCTGGTGGCGTGCAGCGATGAGGCGCGCCGCGCGGTGGATGCGGGGTTGGAGTGGGCGGGGTTGGTCTGAAATTCCGCCCTCTGGCAAAGCAGCGGTTGCGAATTTGACCGTTAACGATGGTTCCCTTTTGCCCTGTCACCCCCTACATCCCCCAGATCATGGCCCGCCCCGTTCACCCCGCCTTCGACAAAGCCAAGACCGTCGCCGAAAACCGGCGCGCGCGGTATGACTATTATATCGAGGATACGGTCGAAGCCGGGATCGCGCTGACCGGGACCGAAGTGAAAAGCCTGCGCTTTGGCGAAGGTTCGATTGCCGAGTCCTATGCCGAGGTCAAAGGCGGCGAGGTGTGGCTGATCAACTCCAACGTCCCCGAATTCAGCCATGGCAACCGCAACAACCACGAGCCCAAGCGCCCGCGCAAGCTGCTATTGCACGAGCGCGAGATTGCCCGCTTCACCGGCGCGGTCGAACGCAAGGGGATGACCCTGGTGCCGCTGTCGGTCTATTTCAACAGCCGCGGCCGGGCCAAGGTTGAACTGGCGCTGGCCAAGGGCAAGAACGTGGCTGACAAGCGCGCGACGATCAAGGAACGTGACTGGAAGCGGGAACAATCGCGGATTATGCGGGACCATCAATGAGCAAAATGATGACCAGGCTGCGCAATTGGAGCAAGCGCAATATGCCCACGCGCGAACAGATGGAGCGCAGCCGCTGGATTCCCAAATCGGCGCTGCGTTCGGAACTGTGGCGCTTTACGCGCCGCTCGGTGCCGCGCGCGGTGGCGCTTGGGCTCCTGGTCGGGATTCTGCTACCGTTCGCGCAAATAGTCTTCGCCGCGATCTTCAGCCTGCCATCACGGGCGAATGTGCCGATTGCGACGTTGACGACCTTTATTACCAATCCCCTGACCACGCCGCTAATCTGGGCGGCATCCTATCAGGTGGGCAACGCATTCCTGCATATCGATAATCGGGCCGGCGGCGCGATCGACCGGCTGTTCGCGCTGACCGACATGTGGAGCGCGATCGAATGGCTCACGTCTGAAGGCAAATCGCTGGCTTTGGGGCTGGTGATCGTGGCGGTCATTTCAGCATCGCTCGGCTACTTGCTGGCTGGCGTGGGCTGGCGCTGGTGGATCGGCCATAAACGGCGCAGTTCCAAACCGGTGGGCCGCGCATGAAGCGCGGCGCTTTGGCGTGGTTGCATGCCCGTGCCCCCACGCGCGAAGCACTTGAGCGCAATCGCTTTGTACAGCCTTTCGCGCACCGCGTCTTGCGGTCCGATCTGTGGCGGTTCAATCGGCGTTCAGTCCCGCGCGGGATTGCCCTGGGGCTGTTCGTCGGCATCCTGATCCCGTTCGCGCACAGTGCCGTTGCCGCGCTGACTGCGGTGTTTGTGCGCGCTAATGTACCGATTGCCATTGCCACCACTTGGACCAGCAATCCTGCCACATGGGTCATTATATTTCCCTTGGCGTACCGCATCGGCGAGGGATTGCTGCATCTCGACCGGATGACCGGGGTCGCGCCGATCAGCGAGACGATGCAAAGCACCGGGTACGATCACCTGCTGCAGCGGCTGACCGGCGCCGGAATTGAAACCGCGCTTGGCCTGTTTGTGATTGCCGCTGTGCTATCGGCGCTGGGTTATGTCGTGACCAGCGTTGGCTGGCGTTGGTGGATCGCGCGAAAACGCACGAACCGTCTGGTCGAGGCGCGGCTGCGCGAGCCGGCGGGATGAGCGCCGGAACGACGGCACCGCACAGTTCCGGGCGCCGTCCGCGCAGCGATTGGCTGGTGCCGGGCGCGGCGCTGCTGGGCAGCCTGGCACTGGTCTGGCTGGCGACCCGCAGCGTTGGCGCGGTGGTGGCGTTTTTCGCCGGGCTGGTGGCGCTGGGCGGGATATTCTGGGCGCTCACCCGCCGCACTGCCGTTCCGGCCGCAGCCGAATATGCCATGCCGGACTGGTCGGTAACCGTCGCCGCAATCGAACGCAGCGATGCTGCCGTGGCGGTGACCGATCGTGCTGGCCGGTTGGTCTGCGCCAATCGCAAATATCAGGACTGGTTCACCGCCGGTGCCGCTCCGCCGCGGCTGGCACTGGACAAT
Source organism: Novosphingobium sp. (assembly GCA_031416535.1). Classification (GTDB taxonomy): domain Bacteria; phylum Pseudomonadota; class Alphaproteobacteria; order Sphingomonadales; family Sphingomonadaceae; genus Novosphingobium. The sequence continues at coordinate 9,099 of JANOTT010000020.1, forward strand.
GTGTCGCTCGAACGGCTGGCCAAGGCGGGCCGTTCGGCCTGGCGCGACGGGCGCGGCAACGCTGACCTGATCGAGGACGGACAAAACCGCTGGCAGGCGGGAGTGCTGCGTGCCGGGCGCGGCGACGATTACCTGATCTGGACCTTCGCCCCGCTCAGCGCGCCCGATCCGGTGGCCGAGCTGGTTCCGCACCTTGACGGCAAGCTGGGCCGCGCGCTCGCGCAGGCCGGATTCAGCCTCGCGGTGGTCGATCCTGACGGCACCGTGCGCGCGGCCAGCTCGGGCTTTGCCAGCCGCGCCACCGGCGATCCCGCCGCGCTGCTAACGGGGCAGGAGTTCACCGCGCTGCTGCGGCAGGACGAGGCCGACCGGATCACCTGGGCGCGCGATGGCAAACGCGGCGCGCCGCTGACCATGTTCTATATGCCGCTGGCCGATCCCGATGCGCCGGGGGGCCACGATTACGATAACACCCCCTCGCTGATGCTGATTGCCGATCACGGCATCGGCCTGGGCGGCGGAGCGAGCGAGGTCAGCGCTTCGGTCCCGCACCTGGAGGCGCTGCTCGGGCAGATGCCCTTGGGGCTGGCCATGGCCGATCGCGACGGGCGGCTGCTGTTCGCCAATGCCGCGTTCATGCGCGCGGCGGGCAAAGAGGGCGAGGCGCCGCCGACTTACCCGACCGACCTGGTGGTGCAGGAAGACAAAGGCCCGATCTCGGACGCAATCCGGCGCTTTGCGCAAGGCCCTGCGGCGAGCGGCGACCTTGCGGTGCGGCTCAAAGGCATGGCCGAGGACCCGGTGACGCTGAGCCTGGCGGGCGTGCGCGGGCTGGGTGAGGCGGCGGTGCTGCTCGGTCTGACCGACAATACCGAGGAAACCCGGCTCAAGCGCCAGGTGGCGCAGGCCACCAAAATGCAGGCCGTCGGCCAGCTGGCGGGCGGCGTGGC
>JANOTT010000021.1:0-6483 GCA_031416535.1 Novosphingobium sp.
AGCTGGCGGGGAGGAGGTTGAGGGATTCGCCCATTAAAGCAGCGCCTCGATCAACCGTGGCCCCTTGTGCGCCAGCGCATCCTTGAGCGCAGCATGGAACCCCTCCGCCGTATCGACCCGCACCGCCGGCACGCCCATGCCTTCGGACAATTGCGACCAGTTGATCGCCGGGTTGGTGAGATCGAGCATCGACAGCGCCTTGGGCCCGGGGTTCTGCACGCCGACCCGCATCAGCTCGATATTGAGGATCGCGTAGCTGCCGTTGTTGAGGATCACCGTGGTCACGTCGAGCGCCTCGCGCGCCATCGTCCACAGCGCCTGCAGCGTGTACATGCCGCCGCCATCGGCCTGCAGCGCGATCACCTTGCGGCCGGGACAGGCGACCGCCGCACCCACTGCAAGCGGCAGGCCCTGGCCGATCGCGCCGCCGGTCAATTGCAACCAGTCGTGCTGCGCCGCGCCGCCGCACATGCCATAGGCCGCGCCGCCCGAGGTGGCGCTTTCGTCCGAGACGATGCTGTTGGCGGGCAGCAATTCCGCCAGCACCGCACCGATATTGCCCGAATTGAGCTTGCCCGGCTCCCACGGAAACGCGGTCGCAGCTTGCACCAGCGCGGGTTCGGCGGGTGCGTCCAGCGCCTCGGCCAATCCGCGCAGCGCCGCCGCTGCGTCCTCGCGCATCGAAGCCAGCCGGACCAGCGTCGCGCCCGGCGGGGAGAGCCAGCTCGGCTTGCCCGGATAGGCGAAGAACGAAACCGGCGGCTCAGTCCCGCAAAACACGATGGTCTTGAACTCGGCCAGAAACGCCTCGGCCTGTTCGCCGAAATAGGGCAGCTTTTCGCATGCGACCCGGCCCGCGCCGCGCTGATGGCGGGCAGCGAACGTTTCGGTGATCAGCCGCGCGCCGGTTGCCGCCGCAATCCGTCCGGCCTGCTCCAAAGCATCAGCGCGCAAGGCCCGCCCGCCGAGGAACAGCGCCTTGGGGCCATCGCCGTGCAGCGCTGCGGCAGCGGCGGCGATGGCTTCGCCGGGCGCCTTGGGCGGTGCGGCCAACACTGGCATCGCAACCTTGGCCGCGCCTTCGCTCCAGGCATGATCGGCGGGGACCACCACGGTGGCGATCTTGCCCGGATAGCTTTGCGCCATGGCAAACGCCTCGGCGCCCGCCTGCGCCAGATCGCGCTCGCTTCTGGAGACGCGGACCCAATCCGACATCGGCCGCGCCACGCCAGCCGCGTCGGAGGTTAGCGGGGCGTCGTAATGCAGGTGATAGGTGGCGTGATCGCCGACCATGTTGATCACGGGTGAGCCAGCGCGCCGCGCATTGTGCAGGTTGGCCAGGCCATTGCCGAGCCCGGGGCCAAGGTGGAGCAACGTCACCGCCGGCTTGTCGGCCATGCGGCCATAGCCATCGGCGGCGCCGGTCACCACGCCTTCGAACAGCCCCAGAATGGCGCGCATTCCGTGCTGCCGGTCAACCGCGGCGACCAGCTGCATTTCGGACGTGCCGGGGTTGGCGAAGCAGACTTCGACCCCGCAGGCGGCCAGTGTTTCGATAAAGGCTTCGGCCCCGTTCATGCGCGTGTTCTCCCTGTGCGGCGAAGGTAGCGCGCCGCTGTTCGCGCGCAACCGTTTTAGTGGGACGCTTGGCGGTAAGCGGGCAGCGCCAGCCCCCGGCTGATCGCCGCGCCGCGCAGGGCAAAACCGGCGACGGCTGCCAGCGGCCAGACGAGCTCACGCGGGAGCCCCAGCGCGGCCCCGCCCGCGCACAGCGCCGAGGTCAGCGCGGCGGCGGTGACGTAGATTTCGGGGCGCATGATGATCGAGGGACGCCCGGCCAGCACATCGCGGATCACCCCGCCAATGCAGCCGGTGATTACCCCCATCAGCATGGCCGGGACCGGGGCCACACCAAACGCCAGCGCCTTGGCGGTGCCAAGCACGGCATAGGCAGCAAGCCCCGCCGCATCGGCCCAATCGAGCAGATCGCCTTCCCACCACCTGCGCCCAAAAAGAACCGGGGGTGTAAACCAGGCGAGGAAGGCCACGCCGAGGCAGACCAGCGCCACCCACGGATCGCGCACCCAGAACACCGGCGCGCCGATCAGCAAGTCGCGCACCGATCCCCCGCCGACCCCGGTGACCAGCGCGAAGAAGGCCATCGTCACGAAGGTCTGCTTCAGCCGCGCGGCCAGCAGCGCCCCAGTCAGCGCGAACACCGCAGTGCCGGCCAGATCGAGTACTGCGGGGATCGCCGCCGAAATTTGGGGCAGGGCGCCGGGAAGAGCAGCAGCCAGGATCACGCCCGCACCTTGCGCCGCCGGAACAACAGCACCGAGCCCAGCAGGCACGAAACCAGCGCGATCCCGCCGAACACCCACAACAGGACGTTGCTGGTATCCTCGCGCGTGCGCGGGTCCATGATGTGCAGCCCCCACATCAAATCGTAGGCGCGCCAGAACCGCGTGCGCAGCGCCAGCACCTCGCCGGTATCGGCATCGATATAAATATGGGTGCCATCGGCGAAGCTGGCCTGCCACGACGGGCGCGGTCTGCGCAAATCGAGCGGCGCGGCATCGGCGGCAAAGCGGCGCACCGCAGTGATCGTGCTGGCGCCGGCAAAGGCCGCTTCGGCCAGTTGCCGGGCTTCGATTACCGAAACCGGGCCAAGCGGCGCACCATCGCGGGCGCTATAGCGCGCCTGCACCTGATCGGTCCCGGTCACCAGCCAGACCGGCTGACCCAGCGCATCGGCCAGCGTCAACCGGGTAACAGCGCCCGATCGCTGCGGGGTGACCAGCCCGGTCGCGGGCAGCGGGGCAGCGGCGGTGCGCAGCGCGCCGCCGCGCACCACCTCGATCGGGCGCGCGGCCATGAACAGCCCCGAGATGATCCACAGCAGCAACGGAAGCGCGGCAATCCAGCCCAGCCAGATATGCCACCGGGCAAACCGGGGCATCAGCCGACGGCGCGGCCGGCGCTGCGTTTCAGCCGGATTGCCCCCCGTCATCGCCGCTCAGTCCTTGATCAGGTCCTGCAGCCTGGCCAGCAACGCCTGGATGCGGGTGGCGGCTTCGGTATAGGTTTTCACTTCATCGCGGCGGGTGTTGCCGCGCGCTTCCTTGGCGGCTTCGACATAGCCTTCCATATCGGATTCGAGCCCGTCGACGAGCATCTCGAGTTCGTCTTGAGTGAGGTCAATTGAGACAGTGTCAGCCACAAACGAAGTCCTTTGCACAGGGTTGATGCAGGCCGCAGGATCGCGGCGGTTGCCTCGCCATAGCCGGGCAATTGTCCCGGGGAAATGGCGTTTCGGCGATTTGATCGTGGATTGCGCGCGCAGGCCCGCGCTCAGCGCAGCAGCTGGATGCTGGCGCGCCCGGTGCCCCACACCGGCAGATACAGCCCATTACCCGCGGCTTTAAGCGAACCGGTACGCACATTCTGGATATCCGCGCGGATCACCAGATCGCCTTCGCGCTGTTCGTCGATCGCCCGCTCGATCTTGCCCAGCAGCTTGTCGTAATCTCTGGTCAAATTCTGCGCCAGCGCCTCGGCAATGGTGTCGGCGAAGGCGGGCGTATTGGCCAGTTTGAGCAGCAGGTTGGTGCCGCTGCTGTCGGTCGCACCATCCACTGTCACGTCGGTGAAACCGATCTGGCGGGTGTTGGGCGGGTTGCGTGGCAGTCCGGTCAGCCAGATTGTGCCGTGCGATTTCGTGGTCCGCCGGTCGGCGTCAAGCGCGGTAAACTCCAGCCCCACCGCGATCCGGCCATTGCTGGTGCCATAGGCGGTGACCTTGCCGAACTTGACAAAGACGTCGCCGATCCCCGGCACGGCAAACGGGCGGGCCGAGCGTTTGACCAGCGCCTTGGCGATTATCGGCTCAAGCTCGGCGTAATCGGCGATCACCGGCACATAGAATTGCAATTCGCCCGAGTCGGCGGCGAGCGGGCGCACGGCTGGCAGCGCGATCCGCGCCGGATCGGCCGGTCGATCACCCACAAACGTCTCGGTCAGCGCCTTCATCCCCAGCCGCAGCACCAGCTTGCGCCCCTGGACCGAATAACCGCCATATTGCAGTTCCTGCGGGGTAATCCGCAGCCACACCGGCGGGTTGTCGCGATTGAGCAACAGCGAGGTAAAGGCCGAATTCCAGGCGTGCTGGATCTGGCTGCGGAAATTGAGTTTGGCGATTTCGGCGGGCAGCGTGCGCTCCAATTTGGCGACCACGCCTTGCAGCTTGGCATCGGCCTTACTGGTCAGCACGATATGCTTGCCCATAACATCGACCGCTGGCTCTTTCGTCCAGTCATAGGCAATGTCGACCTTGCCGCGCAGCGACCAGTCAGCGGCCACATCCAGATGCACGATCGCGCGGACCTGCGCCTGCGCGGTGGCGGTCTCTTGCTTGATCAGCCCGCCCACGTCGCGGGCATGGATCACCGCGCTGATCGGCATGGTCACCACGATATCGCGCCCGCTGCCCACGATTGCCATTGGACCGCGCACCACCTGCCCGACCAGCCGGCAATGCAGCGTCGGGGTCTTGACCTTGACGAACAGCACTTTGACCTTTTTGCTCGGCACGCAGACCTGCCCGGGTCTGATCGATGGTCCACAGTTGCCGCGGAATTTCGCGCTCAAGCGCGGCTGACAGCGCGGACAGATCGGCCGCGATCGGAACCGCGATGATCGAGCTTTGCGGCTCGGACCTGATCGTATCGGTGGCGCGCGGCGGAGCGCCGCCGGGGCCTTTGCACGCGGCCAGCCCCAGCGTGAGCGCCAACGTCGCCGCAATTGCTGAAATCCGCATGCCTGGTCTGCCCCGTTGCGCTGCTGTCGGCATAAACGCGCCACTGGCCTTGCGCGTTCCCGGTGGCGGCTTGCGCCCGCTCAGATGTGGGTCAGATGTGGATCAGATGTGGATCGCTTTCCCGGTCACCGCCATCGCGGCTTCCTTGATCGCTTCAGCGTGCGTGGGGTGCGCGTGGCAGGTGTATGCGATGTCTTCGCTGGTCGCGCCGAATTCCATTGCGACGCACGCCTCGGCGATCATCGTGCCGGCCACGCTGGCGATGCACCACACGCCCAGCACGCGGTCAGTCTTGGCATCGGCGATGATCTTGACGAAGCCATCGGGTTCATGGTTGGTCTTGGCGCGGCTGTTGGCGAGCATCGGGAACTTGCCGACCTTGATCTCGCCGCGTTCCTTGGCCTGATCTTCGGTCAGACCCACCCCGGCAATCTCGGGCCAGGTATAGACCACCCCGGGGATCACCGCGTGATTGACGATGCCGGTGTGCCCTGCGATGTTTTCGGCCACCGCGATGCCTTCGTCCTCGGCCTTGTGCGCCAGCATCGGGCCGGGGACAACGTCGCCGATTGCCCACACGCCCGGCACCGCAGTGCGGAACTCATGATCAATCTCGATCTGCCCGCGCTGGTTCGGTTCAAGCCCGATTGCTTCCAGACCAAGCCTGTCAGTGTTGGGGCGCCGCCCGATCGAGACCAGCACGCAGTCGGCTTCCAATGTTTCGGCGGCACCGCCCGCTGACGGATCGAGCGTCAAGGTGGCCTTGCTGCCCTTGACCGTGACCCCGGTAACCTTGGTCGACAGCCGCAGCGTCATGCCCTGCTTCTTGAAGATCTTGGCGCTCTCCTTGCGGATGTCCATGTCCATCCCCGGCAGCAGCTGATCGAGGAATTCGACCACGATCACTTCGGCCCCGAGCCGCCGCCAGACCGAGCCGAGTTCGAGCCCGATCACCCCGCCGCCGATCACCACCATGCGCTTGGGCACCTTGGGCAGTTCGAGCGCGCCGGTGGAATCGACCACGACCTTCTGATCGACGGTGACACCGGGCAGCGGGGTGACGCTGGACCCAGTGGCGATCACGATGTTCCTGGCGCGATAGCTTTTGCCCGCAACGGTTACAGTGTCGGCGCTGGTGAACTGCGCATAGCCCTTGAGCCAATCGACCTTGTTCTTCTTGAACAGGAACGCAATCCCGCCGGTCAGCTGCGTAACCGCGTCGATCCGCTGCGCGTGCATCGCTGGCAGGTTGAGCTTGGGCGTGACCTCGACGCCCATCTTGGCCATCGTGCCGTTCGCCGCCGCATCGAAATATTCCGAGGCATGGAGCAGCGCCTTGGACGGAATGCAGCCGACGTTGAGGCAAGTCCCGCCCAGCGTCTCGCGCCCCTCAGCGCAAGCGACCTTCAGCCCCAATTGCGCCGCGCGGATCGCCGCGACATAGCCGCCGGGACCGGAACCGATGATCAGGACGTCGTAATCGTAGTCAGCCATTTGGGCCTCCGTCGCGCGTGGCCTTCGACAAGCTCAGGCTGAGGGGGTGTGGGTATTTAGCACTATATCCGCTCATGCTGAGCCTGTCGAAGCACACGCGCAGCACTCGCCTTAGAGGTCAATCAACAGCCGCGTCGGATCCTCGATCGCTTCCTTGATCGTCTTAAGCGCGG
>JANOTT010000022.1:0-12675 GCA_031416535.1 Novosphingobium sp.
GAACGGGATCGGCGCGAGCACGTCGCTGGCCGCGCCGCCGGCCACGCTCGCGGTCAACCAGTGGATCATCGGCGAGGTGGTCGAGACCCTCGCCGCGCTCGATCAGGCGATGGCCGACCTGCGCTTCGATGCCGCCGCCAATACGATCTATCACTTCGTCTGGGACCAGTTTTGCGACTGGTACATCGAACTGATCAAGGGTTCATTCGATGACGAGACCAAAGCAGTCGCCGGGTGGGTGCTCGATCAGATTCTGGTGATGCTGCACCCGTTCATGCCGTTCGTGACCGAGGAGCTGTGGTCCAAGCTGGGCGCACGCGCGCACTATCCGCTGATCACCGCGAAGTGGCCCGAGCCGGGGGCAGCGGTGGACCGCGGGGCCAAGGCTGAGGTGGAGTGGCTGATCGCGCTGGTCGGCAACTTGCGCACCGCCAAGAATGAGCTGGGCATTGCACCGGGCGCGCGGCTTGACGCCTATCTGCCCGAGCCGAGCGCAGCGACCCGCAGCATCATCGCGCGCAATGGCGCCGCGATTGACCGGCTGGCGCGGCTGAACGGGATCAAGTTTGAATCGGCTCCCACCGGCGCAGCCATGCAGATCGGCGCGGGCGATGCCAATATGGTGATCCCGCTGGAAGGCATCGTCGACTTAACCGCCGAAAAGACCCGCCTGACCAAAGCGCTCGAAACATCGACCAAGGAAGCCAAATCGCTCGAAGGCCGCCTGTCCAACCCCGCCTTTGTCGAGAAGGCCAAGCCCGAGGCGGTGGAGAAGGCGCGTGCCGATCATGCCCTGCACGCGGCTGAGGCCGCGCGGCTGGCGGCGGCGCTGGCGCGGCTGGGGTGACGAGCGACAGAGACTCCCCCACTGGGGGAGGTGGCAGCGCGCAGCGCTGACGGTGGGGGGCGAGCATAAGGCGCGCAGTAGCGCGCAGCCGCTGTTGCGGCTGTTTAGGTTCAGCCCCCTTCCGGCCCGCCTGCGGCGGCCCACCTCCCCCACAGGGGGAGCCTCTTTGAGACTGTCCTACATCGCGCAAATCTGCGAAGGAGCGCGCGCCATGCCGCTTCGCCCCCTTTCATCCTTCGTCCTTGTCCGGCCGGCCGGAGCCGCGATTGTTTTCTCCGTCAGAACAGTGGTCCAAGCGGTCCAGCGGGAGTGTCCTGCATGACCCTCACCCTCGCCACCACCACCCCCGGCGAGCCCGAGATCTTCGCCTCGCTCCAGGGCGAAGGGCGCTCCGCCGGGCTGACCTGTACCTTCGTGCGGCTGTCGCGCTGCAACCTGGCCTGCACTTGGTGCGACACCGCCTACACCTGGCATTTCGCGGGCGACCTGCGCCCGCACCGGGATGGCGTTACGTTCGACCGCACGGCCAACCAGATCGTCTTAAGCGAAGCAGACGTCGCCGCGCGGATCACGGCGCTGGGCAACGAGCGGCTGGTAATCACCGGTGGCGAGCCGTTGCTTCAGGGTGCCGCTTTGGCCCGGATGGTCGCGCTGCTGGTTGGTCATACGGTGGAAATCGAGACCAATGGTACGGTCGCGCCGCACGCTGAACTCGCGCCAATGGTCGATCAATACAACATCAGTCCAAAACTCAAACATTCGGGCAATGCTGCTGAAATTGCTCTGCTTTCCGAGCGGCTCGAAGCCTGGAAAAACGAACCTAAAGCGTACTTCAAGTTTGTCATTTCGGCGCCTGCAGACTTGGCCGAGGTGCTCGCCCTGCAGCAGGCATACGACCTTCCGGCAGGCCGCATCCAGCTGATGCCCGAAGGCACCAGCAGCGCGGATATTCGCGCGCGCTCAGCTTGGCTCGCACCGCTCGCACTTGACCACGGACTGGGTTTCAGCGACCGGCTGCACATCCATCTCTATGGCGACACGCGCGGGACATGAGCGGCGATCTGACACAAGGTCCGCGATGCAAAACGCTGGCAGGCACAGCAGAGTTGAGCGGCCCTGAACCAGCCGCCCAAAATTGGCGGCCCAGAATTAGCGACCCTGAATTAGCGGCCCAGAATTAGCGGCCCTGGGCGCGCCAGCGCTGGACGGTGCGGTGGACCATTTCCTCTTCGCCGCCCGAGCTGTTCCACAGATCGCTGAACGAGGGGTCGGCGCTGGCCGGGCGCTTCATCTCTTCGAGCTCGTCAAAGCTGACCCGAATCGGGATCGAGACGCCTTCGCCGCAGATGATGCATTCGCGGTTGCGCAGCGCCGGAATCGAATCGAGGAAGCCGCGCGCGCCTTCGGGCATGGCGGCCTTGACGAACGCCTGATCGCGGTCGTTGTTGAGCCGCATCGAGATGATCGTGCCGCACTGTGACAGCACACCTTCGGCCAGATCGGACGGACGCTGGGTAATCAGGCCAAGCGAAACGCCGTACTTGCGGCCCTCCTTGGCGATCCGGCTGAGGATGCGGCCAACCGAGGAACCGTCCGAATTCTTCTCGTTGGGCACATACCGGTGCGCTTCTTCGCACACCAGCAGCACCGGGCGGGTTTTCTCGTCGCGCGACCAGATGGCAAAATCGAACACCAGCCGGCTAAGCACCGCGACCACAGTCGAGGTCACATCCGAAGGAACGCCCGAAACGTCGATGATCGAGATCGGCTTGCCCTTGCTTGGCATGCGAAAGATCTTGGCGATAAAGTCGGCCATCGTATCGCCGACCAGCATCCCCGAGAACAGAAACTGATAGCGCGGATCGGCCTTCAATTCATCGATCTTGGTTCTGACCCGCATAAACGGCGCCGACGAAGTGGCCTTGTCGAGCTTGCCCATCTCGTTCTGGATCGCGGTGGTGAGATCGGACAGCAGATAGGGGATCGGCGAATCGACGGTAATCTTGCCCATCGAATCCGCCAGCCGGTTCTTCGAGCGCGCGGCCAGCAGGCACTTGGACAGGATGTCCATGTCTTCCTGCCGGTCATTGCCCGACGAGGTCAGGAACACTTCGCAGTGCTCCTCGAAATTCATCAACCAATAGGGCATCTGCAGGTTCGACACATCGAAGATCATCCCGGTCTGCTTGAATGCCGCCGAATATTCGCCATGCGGATCGATCATCACGATATGCCCTTCGGGGGCATGTTCGCAAATCCGGTGCAGGATCAGCGCGGCGCTGGTCGATTTGCCGGTGCCGGTCGAGCCGAGCAGCGCGAAGTGCTTGCCCAGCAGGGCATCGACGTAGAGCCCGGCGCGGATGTCTTTGGTCGGGAACACCGTGCCGACCTGGATGCTCGAGCGCCCGTCGCTGGCGTAGATCTGCTTAAGGTCGTTGCTGGTGGCGGGGAAGATCAGCGCGCCGGGGATCGGATAGCGCGTAACCCCGCGGCGGAAGTTGTGGATGCGCCCGGTCAGCCGCTCCTCGTCGCCTTCACCCAGAAAATCGATATTGGCGAGAATCCCACCCGGAGTCTTGGAATCCTGGCGCTGGCTGCGCACCGAAGCGAGCAGCCAGCCCTTGCCAACCCGGATCTTGACCTGGCTGCCGACCTGTCCGGCCAGCGCAATCGACGGATCGACGTCTGCGGTGCATTCCTGCAGGCGCTGCAGATCGAGTGCGATCGCCGAGCCCGAGCCGGCTATTTCCAGCACGATCCCGATCGGCTCGCGGGCATTGTCGAAATCTGGCGCAGCCGGAGCGGCCTCAGCGCCTTTTTCACCCGCCTGAGCTGGTCGTGCGCCGCCAAATCCATGTCCGCTCATATCGTTCATCACTACGACCAGCCCCATAATTCCAGCATCGCGTGCTGGCCTCAGTCTGGTAAGCCGGAGCCGTTAAGATTGGCCTAAGTCGCGATGTTTTGCCGATCAAACCAGCGCGAACAGACGCCCGGCCAGGAACCCCATCCCAACCGACAGCGCGACTGCGATCAGCCCGTATAAAAATCCGTTCTGCTCCGCAAATTGGGCCACAACCCGTTCGAACCCCTGTTTCTTGACCACCACCTGGCTGATGGCCGAGGCGACCACCCGGCCTTGATTGATGGCGAAGGTTTCGGCGGTGTAAGTGCCCGTCTGGACCGACGAAGGCAGCGAAATCCGCGCTTGGTAAAGCACCTGTTCGCTGATGCTGACGCCGTGCTGGTCCTGCGTGTAAAGCCCCTCGCGGCTCATCAGATCGACCAGCCCGGCCGACATTCGCGCCTGTTCCTTGGGGTTGTACGAGCCGATTGGCGACAATTGCAGCCACGGGAGCCCCAGCTCATAAATTGCCGCGGTCTTGTCATCGACGATTCTGGAGATCGGTTTCGACGAAGCTACGGCAAAAAAGGTCGGGGCGGAGCGGAATTCGGCGCTATCGGCATTGACCCAGATCCCCGCGATGCGGCTCTTTTCGCGCAGGATAATCGAGCGGGTCGGGCCCTTGAGCACCACCACAATATCGTAGTCTTGCCCGGCGCGGGTGCCTTCCGGCGTCAAAATCGCCCCGAACAGCAACAATTCGGTACCGCGAAAGCCTTGGCTGACCTGCACTTCGTGCTGCGACACTTCGGGCACCAGGATCGGATCGCGGGCGGCGGTTAGCAGCAACAACGCGAACAAGATGAACAACCGATTCATGACGGCATCACCGAGTAAATCTCCTCGGGCCGCCAGCCCAGCCCCAGTGCCATCCGCGCCGCCACCACCAGCACAATCGCCGCGAGCACGAACCGCAGCCGCGCGGCCGGCACCTTCTGCGCCAGCTGCGCCCCAATTTGCGCGCCCGACACCGAGCCGATCAGCAGCAGCACTGCCAGCACGATATCGACCGCTTTGGTGGTCAGCGAATGCATCATCGTGGTCGCCATGGTCACGAACAGGATCTGGAACAACGAGGTTCCAACCACGACATTCGCGCTCATTCCCAGGATGTAAAGCATCGCCGGAACCAGCACGAACCCGCCGCCAATCCCCATCAGCATCGTCAGCGTGCCGGTCAGGATGCCCAGCAGCAGCGGCGCAAGCGGCGAAATGTACAGACCCGAGCGATAAAACCGCCAGCGCAGCGGCAAACTGGCAACCATCGGGTGATGACGGCGTTTGCGCGTAGGTACCGGTACACCAGCCTTTTGCGCTTTGAGCGTCTGCCAGCTTTCGCGGGCCATCAGCGTGCCGATCGAGCCCAGCAGCACCACATAGAGAATGTTGATCACCACATCGATCTGCCCCAGCGCCTGCAGCAGGCTGAACAGCACCGCCCCCAGCCCGGTCCCGATAATCCCGCCTGCGACCAGCACCGCGCCCATCTGATAATCCACCCCGCCGCGCCGGGTATGAGCAAATACGCCCGAAACGCTGGCCCCGGTAACCTGGCTGGCAGCCGAAGCAGCGGCAACGGTGGGCGGGATGCCGTAGAAGATCATCAGCGGCGTGGTCAGGAAACCTCCGCCGACGCCGAACATGCCCGACAGGATGCCCGTCAGCGCACCCAGCGCGACGATGACCAGGCCATTGACCGCAAGGTTGGCAATCGGAAGGTAAACATCCATGCGTAGCCTGACAGACTAGCTCAGCGCGGCGGCAAAAAGAAGGCCGCTGCGGCTAGAAACCAGCGGATAGCGTTAAAACAGGTCCCGACCCGGGTTCGGCATTGCCCGCCACCCGCCACCGGTAGTCGGCCGAGACCCGGGTTCCGACCGGACCGAGCCGGAATGCCAGCGTGGCGGTTGGGCCGATATCGAGCCGGCTGGCCCCGCGCTGCGCCCCGCCCCAGACCCCGCCACCAGCGCGCAATGCAAAGCCGCTCGCGCGGATCAACGGCTGCTCGAGGCGAGCCTGACCATCGACAAATGCGGTTGCGCCGCGGCCGCCGACATAACCGGCCTGAACATAAGCCTCAGCGCGGGAGCCCAGCGGCAACCGCACCGCTGGAAGTGCGCTGACCAGCGCCGCTGCCGGGCGGACGATCGTCCCAGTGGTGGTTTGGGTCACGCGGCCTTCGGCCATCAGCCGCAGCGGCAGGCCCGCGACCGGGCGCAGCGAGACGCCTGCTGCCAGTTCCTCCCCGCGCGGACGCTCGATCCCGCTCGATCCGCGCAGGTACAGCACCGGATTGAACCGGTTCCCCGGGGCGAGGAAATAACGCAGGACCAATCCGCCCTGACTGCCGCCGTAGAAGCCCGCTGGAACCACGGTGCCCGGCAAACCGGCGCCCGGCGCGTTGAAGGCATTGCCGCCGGGACGCAGCAGTAGCCAGCCATCGACCGACCAGCGCGACTGAGCGACCTGCCCGGTTTGAGCGGCATGAGCAGCAGCGGGCAGCATGAGCCGCAGCCCGGCCGGCTGCGCCATCGCCAATGCCGGTTCGGTTGAAAGCAGGTTCATCCCCGCCAGCCAGAGCTCCTGATGTCCGGCAGCGACGCGCGGCGATAACGGCGCGGCGGGCCGGTCGGTCGTGACGGGCGCCGCATCCGGCGCGGCTTGCCCGGTGGCTGATGGCGGCGGAACCGCGGTGATTGGCGGCGCCAGCGGGGCAGCGGGCGATCCGAAGACCGGACGATCGAGCCGTGCGGGGGCAGCGCGGGGCGGCTGGACCGGCGATGACAGGGCGGGCCGATCTGGTTGCTGCGCGACCGGCTGCTTGGGAAGCGGCGGCGCGGTGTGCGTCCGTGGCGGATGGATTGTGGCATTGTCCCACAAAGCAGCGCGCGCGCCGGCCCAGCTGACCATGACCAGCACCAGCGCAATCAGCGGTTGTCCGCGCCGCCTGACCCGGCTGTGCGGTTTCATGCCGGCACCGTATGCAGTGCGCAAGCGGGCGCAGCCAACGCGGCAGTCGCCGGGTGGCGCTCGTGGACAGTCTTGTCCCACACTACCTTGCCGTCCTGCAGCGAACGGAAATAAGCCGCCAAAGCCCGCTGCCCAGCCATGATTGCGATCACATTGGCGACCGGAATACGCAAGACCGAGATCAGCCCCTCGCGCCAGCCATATTCGCGGGTGGTGAACAATGCGCGCGATCCGGCGCGCCACACAAACCCCGCGAAACTTGCCAGAAGCATCAGCCGCAGCGCCGGCGACAGCGTCGGCAAATCGACCTTGCCGAGCATGTGCAGCACCAGCAACACCGCGTCGAGCAGCAGCAGGACATAGGCAGAAGCCAGCACCAGTGCGGTCAGCGGCCCGCGCCGGTCACGCAGCGCCATCCAGATATCGACCGGGTGCAGGCTCCAGCCCATCCGGTCCCAGCCCTGAAAAGCGATGCCGTGGACCCAGCGGGTCTTCTGCCGCACCGCCGCGTCAAGCCGGTTGGGGAAATAGCTGCGGGTCGCCACCAGCGCCCCGGCATCGTCGCGCAGCCGCAAAAAGGCGCTGCCGCGGCCCTCGCGCGACATAATCAGGCCCAGCTCGTAATCCTCGGTCAGGCATTCGGGTGCAAACGGCCCGGCTTCGCCCTCAGCCGCGCGGCGTGCCGCCAGCTCGCCGAGCGCGGCGCGCGAAAAGCCGCAGCCGACCCCGGCTGCGGGTAGCGCCCCGCCCAGCGCGCCGCGCACCACCAGGCCTTTGGTGTGGCTCTCGGCAAATTCGTCCGAATAGTGCCCGGCGATCCAGCGCGAATGCTCCTGCGGCTCGGGCCGGACCGGCAGTTGCACGAAATCGCGCAACATCAGCGCTGCGTCGATCGCCTGCAGCGCGCAAGGGTGCACCATGTCTTCGCCATCGTGCAGGACGATCGAGGCAAAGCGCCGCGCCTGTCTGGCTTCATCGGCAGCCAGCGCGCGGTACAGGCGGTTGAGACAATCGGCTTTGGTGGTTGGCCCAGCGGCCGCCAGCGTAACCAGCCGCACCCGCGGGTCGGCACTCGCTGCGGCCATCGCAGCGGCCAGTGTAGCGGCATCGTTGCGGTAGCAGCCGACATAGATCGTCAGCTCGCGCTGCGGCCAGACTGATAACATATGGGCGATCGTCGCGCCGATCACCTGGCTTTCGCGAAAAGCCGGGATCAGTACCGCCGCCGCGCCCGACAGCGGTCGGCCCCATAGCCCACCGGCAGCCGTGCGGTGCGCGCCTTACCGGTCAATTTCAAGCCCAGCCAGGCAAAATCGATCGCCAGTTCATCGAGCAGACCGACGCAGAACCAGAAGGCCGCAAAGGCCAGCAGTTCGCGCTCGGCCAGCAGCAGCCAGTCAAGCGCCGTCCATGCCCCGGTTACTTCCCCCACCATGTCGGTGTTTTGCCCCTGTTTCACGCCCAAGAACAATGAGACTATCGGTAAAGCAAAGCGGGCGCAACGCGTTCGATGGAAATCGCAGTTCAGCAGAAAATCGCCGCGGTTTTACTTGGCTTGACTGATGCTCGCAGGCCCAGATTAACCGCAAATCAACCTTAAACTGTCCGCACTCTGTGTGACGGCGAATCACCCGCCGAGCAACGCCGCCTGACCAATGTCGACCGCTCCGTGGTTACCAGCTCCCGGAGTTGGGCATGCTAATCCACGGTTCGGCCGGGGGCAAGTTTCCGTCTTGCAGCAATTCGACCGAAATCCCGTCGGGCGACTTAACGAACGCCATGTGGCCATCGCGCGGCGGGCGGTGAATGGTATGCCCGGCCGCCAGCAAGGCCGCGCAGGTCTGGTAAATGTCCTCTACCTGATACGCCAGGTGTCCGAAATTGCGCCCGCCGGCATAGTCTTCCGGGTTCCAGTTGTGCGTCAATTCCACCTCGGCCACGCCTTCTTCGCCAGGCGCGGCCAGGAAGATCAGCGTGAACCGGCCCGGTTCGCTGGAAAAGCGGCGGACTTCATGCACCCCGACCAGCTTGAAGAAAGCAATCGTCGCATCGGGATCGGAAACGCGGATCATCGTGTGCAGGAATTTGGTCATAGCCCGAGTGCTAGCAAACCGTGCGACCAAACGAAAGGCCCGCGCCGGGCAATCCGGCACGGGCCTTGATCGTAAGTCAAATCAAGCCGGTCAGAAGCTGGCGGTCACCGAGAACACGCCGACCGTCTTCGACATGCGGTTGTAGTAATCGATGCAGCCCACGTTGTTGCTGCAGCCGAACCCGGTGTTGATGTCGCCCCTGCCAAGATTGGTGCCGACCAGCGACGCATCGAACGACAGGTTGCGCATCTTGTAGGTCAGCCCGACGTTGTAATCGAGGTACTGCTGGCCGTATTCGAACCCGCCGCCGGTGTGGCCCAGATGCGAATGGAAAGTGAGCGGGGTGCCCGGAATCCCGCTCGACAGATCGCCATAGACGTAGGTGTTGCTGCGGGTGGGCGAGGTGAAGTTGTAGTTGAACACCTTTTGCGCGGGGGCATAGTAAACCCCGACCTTGGCGGTTGCCGGCCCAAGCGACTTGGCCAGCGAGCCGTAAACTTCATAATAGTTGCCAGCGGTCGCACCCGGATAGATGTAGCCATACACCCCGGTGTCAACGGTCAAACCGCTATCGCCCAGACCCTTGGTCCAGCCGCCGAACACATCGATTTCGGTCCCGCCGATGTTGATCGGACCGGGTCCCGAAGTGGCGCTGGAACCCCAGGTGCCGACATAGAAGCCCGACGAATGGCTGACGGTGATCGCGCCTTGGACGACCGGCTTGTTGTCTGATTGGGCGAGGCCGCGGAAGCGGTACTGCGAAACAATTGCCGCGCTGCCGGTAATGGTAACGTCGCTGGGCGGATCGGTTTCATCGGCGCAGGCAGGAGTGGCCGCAAGAGCAGTGGCGGCAATCAGCGAAGCGGCAATCAAGCCGCGCATGGACGTGAGCATATCAATCTTCCTTAAGCGATTGCGGTTGCTTCGTCCCACCTGCACGCGGGCGTCGTTTCTCGTGTTCGGAAACAATCGCGCTGCGCATGCGTGGGACTGCACAACTTTGCTGCATTGCACAAGAGCAAATCGGGCAGACTTTTGCGCATCGCGCGCGCGATGTGGTTTTAGTGTAACGCTCGGCGTTGGCCCAGCGCACACGTAGTTGTTCATTCAGCTCCGGGCCGGTATAGGCGCAGGCCAAGCTGACCGCCGCATGTTCAACCGCCTTCGCACCCTGTTCGGCCCTGCTCCCAGCGGCCCTGTCGCTGCCGTCCCGGCGGGAGAGCGGGTCTATGCGGTCGGCGATGTCCACGGGCGGCTCGATCTGCTGCGGGCGCTGATCGCCGCCATCGAGGCCGACGATGCCGCGCGCGGGCCGGCGCAGACCTGTGTGGTCATGCTGGGCGATCTGGTCGACCGCGGCCCCGACAGCGCCGGGGTCATTGCCGCAGTCCGCGCCTGGGGCGGCCAGCGGCGGGTGCGGAACCTGCTCGGCAATCATGAGGAAATGATGCTGCGCGCGCTCGATAGCGACGAATTGATGCGCCACTTCCTGCGCTTTGGCGGGCGTGAGACGATCCTGTCATACCTGCCTGATCCGGACACGTACCACCGCACCGACCTGGCCGGCGCGCGCGCGCTGATGCAGACGGCGATCCCGGACGAAGACCTCGATTTCATCCGGTCGTTCGAAGACAGCATTGCCATCGGCGATTATCTGTTCGTCCACGCCGGGGTCCACCCGGACACCGCGCTCGACGCGCAGCGGACCGGTGACCTGCGCTGGATTCGCGAGCCGTTCCTGTCACACCCCGGCAGCTTCGGCCCAGTGGTGGTGCACGGGCACACGATTACCGACAAGCCCGAGGTCCGGCACAACCGCATCGGGCTTGACACCGGGGCTTACCGCTCGGGCCGCTTGACCGCGCTGGGCCTGCACGGCACCGAGCGCTGGCTGATCGAGGCGCAGGATCATGACGGCGTGATCAGCGCCGCGACAAGGAGTATGGCATGAAGATCGCAATGGTCGGCTCGGGTTACGTCGGGCTGGTATCAGGGGCGTGCTTCGCCGATTTTGGCCACGATGTGGTGTGCATCGACAAGGATCCGGCCAAGATCGACAGCCTGAACGCCGGGATCATGCCGATCTACGAGCCGGGGCTGGCCGAACTGGTCACCAGCAATGCCAAATCCGGGCGGCTGACCTTCACCACCGATCTGGCCGAGGGGATCGCCGGGGCCAGCGCGATCTTCATCGCGGTTGGCACCCCCAGCCGCCGCGGCGATGGGCACGCCGATCTGTCTTACGTTTACGCGGTGGCCGAAGAAGTCGGCCAGGCGCTGACCAACGACGCGGTGGTGGTGACCAAGAGCACCGTCCCGGTCGGCACCGGCGACGAGGTTGAGCGGATTTTGAGCGAGGCCGGGCTAAGCGTGAAATACGCGGTCGCCTCGAACCCCGAATTCCTGCGCGAAGGCGCGGCGATCAGCGATTTCAAGCGCCCCGACCGGATCGTGATCGGCACCGAAGACGAATGGGCGCGCAGCGTGATGAACGAGGTTTACCGGCCGCTGTTCCTGAACAAAGCGCCGATCCTGTTCACCAGCCGCCGCACTTCGGAATTGATCAAATACGCCGCCAACGCCTTCCTCGCGGTCAAGATCACCTTCATCAACGAGATGGCCGACCTGTGCGAAAAAGTTGGCGCGGATGTGCAGGATGTCAGCCGCGGGATCGGGATGGACGGGCGGATCGGCGCCAAGTTCCTGCATGCCGGGCCGGGTTATGGCGGCTCATGTTTCCCCAAGGACACGCTCGCGCTGCTGAAGACTGCCGAGGATTACGAGGCCCCGACCCGGATCGTCGAAGCCGTCGTGGCGGTCAACGAGGCCCGCAAGCGCGCGATGGGGCGCAAGGTGATTGATGCATTGGGCGGACCCGACAACGCGCGCGGCAAAAAAGTCGCAATGCTGGGGCTGACGTTCAAGCCCAACACCGACGACATGCGCGATTCGCCCTCGATTGCGATTGCGCTGGCCTTGGCCGATGCCGGGGTGGAAATTGCGGCCTATGATCCCGAAGGAATGAACCTGGCCGCGCCGTTGATGCCCGAGGTGACGATGGCGGGTAACACCTACGAGGCGATCGAAGCTGCCGATGCAGTGGTGATCGTGACCGAATGGGACGCCTTCCGCGCGCTCGATTTTGACCGGATCAAGCGGATTGCCAAGGCCCCGGTGCTGGTCGATCTGCGCAACGTCTATGACCCCGCCGAAGTCCGCGCCAAAGGCTTCGCCTATTCGAGCATCGGGCGGCCTTAAGGCAAAACGCGGGAAATCTGAGCGCTAGTGCCCCTCCCCGTCGGGGAGGGGAGCAGCAGCAGGCTGCCGCCACCGCGTCATAAAAAAAACAAGGTGCCAGGGGGCCTGTAAGCCGGGTTCTGTAGCGCGGACGGTATCCCAAAAGAGACCGTATCCGCACTGGCAGCCATTCCTCTAGGCCAGACGTTACCGCATGGCTCAAGCAACCAACCCGGGCGGTCGGGTCCGAAACAGACCTGCACCGAAGTGCGCGCCGCCCCTATTCGGTCTTGCTCCGGGTGGGGTTTGCCATGCGGTTGCTGTTACCAGCAGCCCGGTGCGCTCTTACCGCACCCTTTCACCCTTACCTCATAAATGAGGCGGTCTGCTCTCTGTGGCACTTTCCCTGGACTTCGGGAGCAAGTCCCTCGTCCGGCGGGCGTTACCCGCCACCCTTGTTTCGTGGAGCCCGGACTTTCCTCGGCCTTCTTGCGAAAGACGCGGCTGCCCGGCCCCCTGGCGGGACGGGATGTAGGGGATGGGGGAAGGAGTGGCAAGGTCCGCGCCGTTTGGAACGGGCGGTCATTGACTAGGCAGCCGCCAGTTACACCTCAGACCAATCG
>JANOTT010000023.1:0-27190 GCA_031416535.1 Novosphingobium sp.
GTGAACCAGCTGCGCTCGTTCACCCAAGGCCGGGCCAATTATTCGATGTTCTTCTCCCATTATGACGAGGTCCCGGCGAACGTCGCGACCGAGATTAAGGAGAAGCTTGCTTAACCAGCAAGATCGGACTAGGGGCGGCGCCTGATTCAGCGGGTGCCGTCCAAACCCCGCAGATTCTAATTCAATCGAAAGAAGGTTTGAGACAATGGCCAAGGCAAAATTCGAGCGGACCAAGCCGCACTGCAACATCGGGACCATCGGTCACGTTGACCATGGCAAGACCACGCTGACCGCCGCAATCACCAAGGTGCTCGCCGAGACCGGCGGCGCCGTGTTCACCGACTATGCCAACATCGACAAGGCGCCTGAAGAGCGTGCGCGCGGCATCACCATTTCGACCGCCCACGTTGAATATGAAACCGCCAATCGCCACTATGCGCACGTTGATTGCCCGGGTCACGCTGACTATGTGAAGAACATGATCACCGGTGCAGCGCAGATGGACGGCGCGATTTTAGTGGTGAACGCCGCTGACGGCCCGATGCCGCAGACCCGCGAGCACATTCTGCTGGCGCGTCAGGTCGGCGTACCTTCGCTGGTCGTTTACATGAACAAAGTCGATCAGGTCGATGACGCTGAAATCCTCGAGCTGGTCGAAATGGAAATCCGCGAATTGCTGAGCTTCTACGGTTTTGACGGCGACAACATTCCGGTGATCCCGGGTTCGGCTCTGGCCGCGCTTGAAGGCCGCGATGACGCGATTGGCAAGCAATCGATTTATGCGCTGATGAAGGCGGTTGACGAATTCATCCCGCAACCTCCGCGCCCGACCGACCGTCCGTTCCTGATGCCAGTTGAAGACGTGTTCTCGATCTCGGGTCGCGGAACGGTGGTCACTGGCCGCGTCGAAGCCGGGATCATCAAGGTCGGCGAAGAAGTCGAAGTGGTAGGCCTCAAGGATACCCAGAAGACTGTCGTTACCGGCGTCGAAATGTTCCGCAAGCTGCTCGACCAGGGTGAAGCTGGTGACAACATCGGCGCGCTGGTGCGCGGCCTGAAGCGTGAAGACGTTGAGCGCGGGCAGGTTTTGGCCAAGCCCGGCTCGGTCACGCCGCACACCGAATTCTCGGCTGAAGTCTACGTGCTGTCGAAGGAAGAGGGTGGTCGTCACACGCCGTTCTTCGCCAACTATCGCCCACAGTTCTACTTCCGCACCACCGACGTCACCGGCGAAGTCATTTTGCCTGAGGGCACCGAAATGGTGATGCCAGGCGACAACGTTGGCCTGTCGGTTAAGTTGATCGCGCCGATCGCGATGGACGAAGGGTTGCGCTTCGCAATTCGCGAAGGCGGCCGCACTGTCGGTTCTGGGGTTGTCAGCAAGATCACTAAGTAATATAGGCTCGCTTCCGCCGGGGGATTCGTTCCCCCGGCGGTCGGTTTTTTGGAGGTCACAGCGGCCTCTTTTGCTCTTTCTCATCGGTAGCAGGACACAATGGAAGCTCAGAATATCCGCATTCGTCTGAAGGCATTCGATCACCGCGTGCTTGATCAGGCGACTGGCGAAATCGCGGATACCGCGCGCCGCACTGGCGCGCTGATCCGGGGCCCCATTCCGCTCCCGACGAGAATTGAAAAATTTACCGTGAACCGCGGACCGCACATCGACAAAAAGTCGCGTGAGCAGTTCGAAGTTCGCACCTACAAGCGACTGCTCGATATCGTGCAGTCCACGCCGAGCACGATCGAAGCGCTTTCCAAGCTCGATCTGGCGGCAGGCGTAGAAGTCGAAATCAAGCTGGCCTAGGTCAGTCTGCCTTCCGGTCTCGGCCGGTTCAAGCGGGGTCGCCCGCTTGCAGACATAGGGATACCACCGGAGAAATCCGGGTTTGCGTCCCCCGTCTTGCACCCTTTGGCCATTCCGGCCGCAAGGGAGCGCCTAGCCCGGACGGGGCTCGTATCGAACATGGGTTGGACACGCCCCGGGGGATTCCCCTCCTGGGCCTCTGTGAGGAGACTGATCATGCGTACCGGCGTGATCGCCAAGAAGGTGGGGATGACCCGCCTGTTCCAGGAAGACGGACGGCATGTGCCGGTTACCGTCTTGGCGCTGGAAGATTGCCAAGTGGTGTCCGTTCGCACTGCTGATACCGACGGCTACGTCGCGGTTCAGCTGGGTGCGGGCGTCGCTAAGCAAAAGAACGTTGCCAAGCCGCAACGTGAACATTTTGCCAAAGCGAACGTTTCGCTCAAAGCTCGCGTTGCGGAATTCCGCGTCGCCGATGATGCGCTGCTCGAAGTGGGCGCCAGCATCGCTGCTTCGCACTTCGTGCCCGGTCAGTTGGTCGATGTCTCGGGTCACACCCAGGGTAAGGGCTTTCAGGGCGGTATGAAGCGTTGGGGCTTCGGCGGTATGCGTGCAACGCACGGCGTCTCGATCAGCCACCGTGCATTGGGTTCGACCGGTCAACGCCAGGATCCGGGCAAGGTCTTCAAGAACAAGAAGATGGCCGGCCACATGGGCGACAAGCAGCGCACTCAGCAAAATCTGGAAGTTGTGCGCGTCGATGATGAGCGCGGCTTGATTTTCGTTAAGGGTTCGGTTCCCGGCGCGAAGAACAGCTGGATGACCATCAAGGATGCGGTCAAGGTCGCGCGCCACGGTGAAGCACCCTATCCCGCTGGGCTCAAGAGCACAGCTGCTGCCAACGAAGACATCACCGAAACCCCGGCCGCTGCCGAGACCCCTGCGGAAGATACCGCAGCTGTCGAAGCCGCCGATGGCCAAAACCAGCAGACGGAGGGCTAAATCGTGAAGGTCAAAGTCCTCAATCTTGATGGCAGCGCCGCTAAGGGCGACGTGGAACTGAATGATGCTGTGTTTGGTCTTGAGCCGCGCGCTGACATTCTGCACCGCGTGGTCACCTGGCAGCTTGAAAATCGCCGCGGCATCGCTCGCGCCACCCGTGAGCGTTCGGAAGTTGCTCGCACCGGCAAGAAGTTTGGTCGCCAAAAAGGCGGCGGTACTGCGCGTCACGGCGATCGCCGCGCTCCGATCTTTATCGGCGGTGGTAAGGCTCACGGCGCCCGCCGCCGCGAGTTCGACGTCTCGCTCAACAAGAAAGTCCGCGCGCTCGGTCTGAAGATGGCTTTGTCATCGAAGGCCAAGGCCGGTCTGGTGATCGTTGACAGCCTTGATCTGACAGATGCCAAGACCAAGGGCGTCGCGATCCTGCTGGCGAAAGCCAACTGGGGTAAAAAGGTGCTGGTGATCGACGGTATTCAGGTGAACGAGGGCTTTGCGCGCGCGACCCGCAACCTGTTCGGCATCAACGTCCTCCCTGCGATGGGCGCAAATGTCTATGACATCCTGAAGCACGATACGCTGGTGCTGACCCGCGCCGCCGTCGAACAGCTGGAGGCGCGTTTCGCCCTCCCGGTAGGGGCTAACTAATGGCTAAGGACGCAATCGACACGCGTCACTTCGACGTGATCGTGGCCCCCCACATCACCGAAAAGTCGACGTTGGCCAGCGAGCACAACGCCGTGGTCTTCAAGGTCGCCAACAAAGCGACCAAGCCGCAGATCAAAGCTGCGGTTGAAGCTATCTACGGGACCGTGGTCGTCAGCGTGAATACGCTGACCCAAAAAGGCAAAACCAAGCGCTGGAAGGGCCGTCCCTACAAGCGCTCGGATGTGAAAAAGGCGATTGTGCGGCTGGCCGAAGGCCAGTCGATCGACATCACCGAGGGAGCGCAGGGTTAAGCCATGGCACTCAAGAGTTACAATCCGACCAGCCCGGCGCGCCGCGCCCTGATCCTGGTCGACAAGTCCTCGTTGTGGAAGGGCAAGCCGATCAAGGCGCTTACCGAAGGTAAGAGCAAGACCGGCGGGCGCAACAACAAGGGTCACGTTACTTCGCGCGGGATCGCTGGCGGTCACAAGCAGTCGTATCGGTTCATCGATTTCAAGCGCCGCAAGTGGGATGCCCCTGCGGTGGTGGAACGGATGGAATACGATCCCAACCGCACCGCGTTCATCGCGTTGATCAAGTATGCTGACGGCGAACTGGCTTACATCCTTGCTCCCCAGCGGCTCGCCGTTGGTGACAGCGTTGTGGCCGGTGAAAAAACCGACGTGAAGCCGGGCAATGCGATGCTGCTAAGCACGATGCCGGTTGGCACCATCTGTCACAACGTCGAGATGAAGCCGGGCAAGGGTGGTCAGATCGCACGTTCGGCCGGCACTTATGTGCAGGTGGTGGGGCGTGATCGCGGTATGGTTATTGTTCGGCTCAATTCGGGCGAACAGCGTTATCTGCGCGGCGATTGCATGGGTACGGTTGGTGCGGTTTCAAACCCCGACAACCAGAACCAGAACTTCGGCAAGGCCGGGCGCACGCGCTGGCAGGGCCGCCGCCCGCTAACCCGCGGTGTCGCCAAGAACCCAGTCGATCACCCGCACGGCGGCGGTGAAGGCCGCACCTCGGGCGGACGCCACCCGGTCACCCCGTGGGGCAAGCCGACCAAGGGCGCCCGGACCCGCAACAACAAGCAGACGGACAAGATGATTATCCGTTCGCGTCACGCGAAAAAGAAGAGGTAAGCCACCATGGCACGTTCCGTCTGGAAAGGCCCCTTTGTCGACCTGCACCTGCTGAAGAAGGCGGAAGCCGCGCAGGATCAGGGACAACGCGCTGCTCCGATCAAAACCTGGTCGCGTCGTTCGACAATCTTGCCGCAGTTCGTTGGCTTGACGTTTAACGTTTACAACGGCCGCAAATTCATCCCGGTCTCGGTCAACGAAGACATGGTCGGTCACAAGCTCGGTGAATTCTCACCGACGCGGACCTTCCCGGGGCACGCCTCCGATAAGAAGGGCAAACGCTGATGGGCAAGGAAAAGTCTCCGCGCCGCGTTGCTGACAACGAAGCGTTGTCGGTTGGCACCACGATCCGTGGTTCGGCTCAGAAGCTGAACCTGGTGGCGGCGCTGATCCGTGGCCGGAAGGTTGAAGACGCGATGAACATTCTCGCCTTCTCGAAGCGGGCGATGGCTGTCGATGCGCGCAAGGTGCTCGCTTCGGCGATTGCCAACGCGGAAAATAACCACAACCTTGATGTCGATGCACTGGTCGTGGCTGAAGCCTCGGTCGGCAAATCGATTACGATGAAGCGTTTCCACACGCGCGGTCGCGGTAAATCGACCCGGATCCTTAAGCCGATCAGTCGGTTGCGGATCGTGGTGCGCGAACAAGCTGAAGCTGGGGAGGCCTGAACCATGGGTCACAAGAGCAATCCGATCGGGCTGCGGCTGCAGATCAACCGCACCTGGGACAGCCGCTGGTATGCCGAGGGCAAGAACTACGGCAAGCTGCTTGAAGAAGACCTCAAGATGCGCAAGTTCATCATGGACACGCTGCCGCAGGCCGCGATTTCCAAGGTGGTGATCGAACGCCCGGCCAAGCTGTGCCGCGTTTCGATTTACGCTGCACGTCCCGGGGTGATCATCGGCAAGAAAGGCGCAGACATCGAAAAGCTGCGCTCGTTGCTGGCCAAGATGACCAACAGCGACGTAAAGCTGAACATCGTTGAAATCCGCAAGCCGGAAGTCGATGCCCGGCTCGTCGCCCAAGGGATTGCCGATCAGCTGATCCGCCGCGTGGCGTTCCGCCGTGCGATGAAGCGGGCGATGCAATCGGCCATGCGGCTTGGCGCTGAAGGTATCAAAGTGGTGTGCGGTGGCCGTCTCGGCGGGGCTGAAATCGCCCGGGTCGAACAGTACCGCGAAGGCCGTGTGCCGCTCCACACGCTGCGCGCCAACATCGACTATGCCGATGTAGAAGCGCTGACCACTTACGGGATTATCGGCATCAAGGTCTGGGTGTTCAAGGGCGAAATTCTTGGCCATGACCCGATGGCGCAAGATCGCCTGATGCTGGAAGCTCAGACCACCGGCGTCCGTCCGGCCCGCGAAGACCGCAGGAATTAAGTCATGTTGCAACCCAAAAAGCATAAATTCCGCAAGGCTTTCAAAGGCCGGATCAAGGGTGACGCCAAGGGCGGCACTGATCTTAACTTTGGCTCGTACGGCCTCAAGGCGCTTGAGCCCGAGCGGATCACCGCGCGCCAGATCGAGGCGGCTCGCCGCGCGATCACGCGTCACATCAAGCGTCAGGGCCGACTCTGGATCCGCATCTTCCCGGACGTGCCGGTATCGAAGAAGCCTGCTGAGGTCCGTCAGGGCAAGGGCAAGGGTTCGGTTGAATATTGGGCCGCACGGGTGAAGCCGGGCCGCATCCTGTTTGAACTCGATGGGGTTGCTGGCCCGCTTGCCGCTGAAGCGTTCAGCCGTGCAGCGATGAAGCTGCCGATCAAGGTTAAGGTCGTCGCTCGTCTGGGTGATACCAGCCATCTGGGAGGCGAATAATGGCCAAGAAGAATTCCAACCAGACCAGCGATCTGCGCGCTAAGAGCGACGATCAGCTGACCGCCGATCTTGGTGACCTTAAGCGCGAGGCATTCAACCTGCGTTTTCAGGCTGCCACCAACCAGCTCGAACGGCCGGCCCGGATCAAAGAAGTACGCCGCGGGATCGCGCGCGTGAAAACGTTGCAGGGCGAACGCGCCAATTCTGCTGCCAAGAACTCGGCGAAGTAAGGAGCCCACGATGCCCAAACGTATCCTGATCGGGACCGTGGTTTCCGACAAGACCGACAAGACCGTGGTCGTGAAGGTCGAACGCAAGGTGAAGCACCCGCTGTACGGGAAGATCATCCGCCGTTCGAAGAAATATCACGCCCATGACGAAGACAATTCGTTCAAGACTGGCGAGACCGTGCGGATCGAAGAGACCCGCCCGCTTTCTAAGCTCAAAACCTGGAAGGTGATCGAACGCGTCACCGCCAGCAAGGGCACCGCAGTCGACGCTGACGTATGAGGGCCGAGGCCCTTGGGGCTGACGTTTAACGTTTAATTTTTGGAACTGTCGGACGGGTTTCGGCAAGCCAGTGAGAAGGAACCGGATCGATGATCCAGATGCAATCCCAGCTTGAGGTCGCTGACAACAGCGGGGCCAAGCGCGTCCAGTGCATCAAGGTGCTGGGCGGATCGAAGCGCCGCTTTGCCGGCGTGGGCGACATCATCGTGGTGTCTGTCAAGGAAGCTCAGCCGCGCACCCGCGTGAAGAAGGGCGATGTCCACCGCGCTGTGATCGTGCGCACTCGCAAGGACGTGCGCCGCGCCGATGGCAGCGTGATCCGGTTTGACAGCAATGCTGCCGTTCTGATCAACAAGAATTCCGAGCCGATCGGCACGCGTATTTTTGGCCCAGTGGTTCGCGAACTGCGCGGCAAGGGCTACATGAAGATCATCAGCCTTGCGCCGGAGGTGCTGTAATGGGTGCCGCCAAAATCAAGAAGGGTGACAACGTTGTTGTTCGCTCGGGCAAGGACAAAGGCCGCACCGGTACCGTCCTGCAGGTCATGCCGAAAGACGGCAAGGTGCTGGTCCAGGGCGTGAACGTTGCTGCCCGTCACCGCAAGCCGAGCCAGGCCAACCCGCAAGGCGGAATTGACCGGCGCGAGGCACCAATGGCGATATCAAAGGTTGGCGTCGCTGACCCCAAGACCGGCAAGGCTACCCGCGTGCGCTTTGAAACTGCCAAAGATGGCAGCAAGACCCGCATTGCAGTCAAATCCGGGGAGAAGATCGATGGGTGATTCCACTACTCCGCGGATGAAGACGAAGTACGATATCGAAGTGGCCAAGGCCATGATCGAGAAGTTCGGCTACGCCAATGTCATGCAAGTGCCCCGGATCGAAAAGATCACGCTCAACATGGGCGTGGGCGAAGGCAGCCAGGACAAGAAGAAGGTCACCACGGCCGCTGAAGAAATGGCGCTGATCGCCGGGCAGAAGCCGGTCATCACCAAAGCCAAGAAGTCGATCGCTCAGTTCAAGCTGCGCGAAGGCATGCCGATCGGTTGCAAGGTTACCCTGCGCCGTGAGCGCATGTACGAATTTCTTGATCGCCTGATCACTGTCGCTATGCCGCGCATCCGGGATTTTCGTGGTCTCAACCCCAAAAGCTTCGATGGCCGCGGCAACTATGCGATGGGTCTTAAGGAACAGATCATTTTTCCTGAGATCAGCTACGAATTGATCGAAAAGGTGCGGGGCATGGATATCATTGTCACCACCACCGCCAACACCGATGACGAAGCACGCGAGCTGCTCCGTCTGTTCGGTTTCCCGTTCCCGCTGGAGGCTGCCGACGAGCAGCAGGCCGCGTAAAGATAGTCTGAGGAAGAGAGCTTAAGTCCATGGCGAAACTGAGTTCCGTAAACAAAAACGAGCGGCGCAAGAAGCTCGTGAAGCAGTATGCAGGCAAGTATGCCGCGCTCAAGGCGCAGGCCAATGATAAGTCGCTTGATGATGGCGACCGTCTGATGGCCCGGCTGAAGCTGGCTGAAATTCCGCGCAATGCGAACCCCACCCGGGTCCGCAATCGCTGCGCCACCACCGGCCGCCCGCGCGGCTACTATCGCAAGTTCGGCCTTTGTCGGATCGAGCTGCGGGATAAAGGCAACAAGGGCCTTATCCCCGGCCTGACCAAGTCGAGCTGGTAAGGATCAAGGCATGGCACTGACCGACCCCCTGGGTGATATGCTCACCCGCATCCGCAATGGCCAGCGTGCGAAGAAGGATTCTGTCCTTTCGCCGGCTTCGAAGCTGCGTACCCGTGTGCTCGAAGTTTTGCAGCGCGAAGGTTATATTCGTGGCTATACGGAAGACGCCACTGGCGTTCATCCGCAGCTGCGGATTGAACTCAAGTATTTTGAGGGTGAGCCTGCGATCAAGCATGTCGCCCGCGTTTCCAAGCCGGGCCGCCGTGTCTACTCGGGCTCGAAAGAGCTGCCAGTGACCCGCAACGGTCTTGGCATCACCATCGTCTCGACCCCGCGCGGTGTGCTTTCGGATGCCGAAGCGCGCATCCAGAACGTCGGCGGCGAAGTGCTCGCGGAGGTATTCTGATGAGCCGCATCGGCAAACGTTCCGTCGCGATCCCCAGCGGTGTAAGTGCTGAGATCGCCAATGGCATCCTGTCGGTCAAGGGCCCCAAAGGCACCCTGACGCTGGGATTGCGCGAAGAGATTGCTTACAAAGTTGAAGGTGACACCATTTCGGTGATGCCCGCCAACGAAAGCAAGCAGGCCCGCGCGTTCTGGGGTATGCAGCGCACGCTGGTGAGCAACTTGATGACCGGTGTGACCGATGGTTACACCAAGGTGCTTGAGATCACCGGCGTTGGCTATCGGGCCAATTCGCAGGGCAAGAACCTTAAGTTGCAGCTTGGCTACAGCCACGACGTCGATTTCGCGGTGCCAGAAGGCATTGAGATCAAGACCCCGGACAATACCACGATCGAAATTTCGGGGATCGACAAGCAGAAGGTCGGCCAAGTGGCCGCTGAAATCCGCCGCTGGCGCAAGCCCGAACCCTACAAGGGCAAGGGGATCAAATACCGCGGCGAGTACATCTTCCGCAAGGAAGGGAAGAAGAAGTAATGGCCAAGCTGTCCCTGTTCGAGCGCCGTCGTCGGCGCGTCCGCACCGCGCTCAAATCGCGTGCCGGTGGCCGTCTGCGGCTTTCGGTGCACCGTTCGGGTCGCCATATTTACGCTCAGATCATCGACGATGCAGCTGGCAAAACTTTGGCCGCTGCCAACTCGCTGGGCACCAAGGCCGGCGCGAACGTCGATGCTGCAGCCTCGGTCGGCAAAGCGCTGGCTGAAGCTGCAACGAAAGCCGGCGTCAGCACTGTCGTGTTCGATCGCGGCGGGTTCCTGTTCCATGGCCGCGTTAAGGCGCTGGCCGATGCCGCCCGCGAAGGCGGGCTGGAGTTTTGACAATGGCCGAAGAAACCAACAACGTTGAAGCAGTGGCCGCAACGCCGATTGCTGCTGAACACCCGCAGAGCGCAAGTGCTGCCCCCGAAGTTCGCGAGTCACGCGGTCCGCGTGGCGGTGGTCCGGGCGGCGCCGGTGGTCGTGGCCGCAGTGGCAACGATCGTGGTGGCGGCGGTGATCGCGGCCGGGGACGCGGCGGCAATGACCGCAATCGCGGCGGCAGCGACGATGGCGGTGAAGAACTGATCGAGAAATTGGTCCACATCAATCGCGTCTCCAAGACCGTCAAGGGCGGCAAGCGTTTCGGCTTTGCGGCGCTGGTCGTGGTCGGTGATGGCAAGGGCCGCGCCGGGTTCGGCAAGGGCAAAGCCCGCGAAGTTCCAGAAGCAATCACCAAGGCGACCGCCGCTGCGAAGCGCGCTATGGTGCGCATTCCGCTTAAGGAAGGACGCACGCTGCACCATGACGGCAAGGGCCGGTTTGGGGCGGGCAAGGTTAACTTGCGGACGGCTCCAGCCGGGACCGGGATCATTGCTGGCGGTCCGATGCGCGCCGTGTTTGAAAGCCTTGGTGTGGCTGATGTGGTGACCAAGTCAGTTGGCAGCAGCAACCCTTATAACATGATCCGCGCCACGTTTGATGCGTTGACCGATCAGACTTCGCCAAAGTCAGTCGCACAGCGCCGGGGCAAGAAAGTCGCTGACCTGCTGGGTCGTGGCGGCGCGAGCGTTGCGGAGGCTGAGGCTTCTGCCGACGCCATTACGGAGTAATCAATCATGGCGAAAGATGCCAAGAAGACTGTCAAAATTAAGCAGATTGGCTCGCCAATCCGCCGCCCGGCCAGCCAGAAGGCGATCCTGATCGGTCTGGGTCTCGGCAAGATGAACCGGATTGTTGAACTGCAGGATACCGCCGAAGTACGTGGCGCAATTGCCAAGCTGCCGCACATGGTGGCCGTGGTCGACTGACTGCGCGATAACTGCGAAAATTCAAGAAAGCCTCGGTTAGCGCCGAGGCTTTTTGGCTTATGGCAAAGCCCGGAGCGAGGGGTCAGGGCGATGTCTGGGAATTGAAGCCGCTAGCCTTGAGCGCTCGCTTGACCGGGCTGCACCGCCTTTGCGCTTTAACTTGATTGATGCGTTACGCGGTGCTGCGGCGATCGCGGTCCTGTTCTACCATTATATGCGCTTCTATATGGCCGGGGCCGATCACACCCGGCAATGTGGACTACCTGCAACGCCAACCCGCGAATCAATGACTTTCACTGCTTTACGAATAAGGGTTCTACGTGGTTCAGGTGTTCTGGATCATTTTGGGTTTTTTCTTCGCGGTGGTCTATTTGGGGCGCGCGGTGACCATCCGCCAATTTGTTATCCACCGTTTCGCCCGGCTCTATCCGCTGCACTTCTTGACGCTGCTGTTCGTCGAGTTGCTGCAAGGGCTTGCGCTGTCCCTAACCGGTCACACGCTGTTTTATGAGAACTATGACTGGCCGCATTTTGCGTTGCAACTAGGCTTTGTATCAGACTGGCTTGATTAGACCGGTCATTCGTCCAACGGCCCGATCGGGTCGGTCTCGGGCGAGTTGCTGATCTACTCGGTGTTCTGCGCGCTGCGCCCGGTGCTCGCACGTGTCGGCTGGCCAGGGTTAGGTGCAATCCTGTTGTTGTGCCGTCTTGGTAATGTGCTGGGGGCGCACAATGGGGGGAGGATGACGCCAGCACTGGTGCTGGTCGCGGTTGGTGCGATCGGACTCGCTTGGGGCGGGGCGATGCCTTGCGAAACGTTGAGAATCCCCGGATTGGCCGGAGCGGCGGTGCTGCTGCTCGCTGGTTTTGAACGTGCCGCGCCGCCGTTGTTGCGTCGGGTTGGGCAGTACCTCGGAGACCACACTTACGGTCTTTATCTGTGGCATGTGTGGGTGCAGATGGCGATCATGCTGGTGCTGTTGCCGCACCGCGATTCGGCCAAACTGGCGCAGAGCGGCTGGTTTCTCGCGGCCTTTATGCTGGGAACCATCGCGCTCGCGCGGGTTGCCTCCGTATTGGTCAAGCACCCCATGCGCGAGTGAATCCGCTGCAGCGTTGTATCGAGGCACAATGGGGGGTGACAGCGGCAGCCCGTTCGCCTATGGGCGCGCTTCGATTAGCGCGACCAAAGCGAAAGCGAGTGCAACACATGAAACTTACCGATATTCGTGACAATCAGGGTGCCCGCAAGTCCCGCATGCGCGTCGGACGCGGCATTGGCTCGGGCAAGGGCAAGACCGCCGGCCGCGGCCAGAAGGGTGCCAAGGCGCGTTCGGGCGTCAGCATCAACGGGTTCGAAGGCGGCCAGATGCCGCTCCACATGCGGATTCCCAAGCGCGGATTCAACAACAAGTTTGCCAAGGATTTCGCCGAAGTGAATCTGGGCCTGATCCAGCAGGCTATCGACGCGGGCAAGCTAGACGCCAAGACGGTCATCGATCACGCCGCACTCAAGGCCGCTGGCTTGGCACGTGGCGGCAAAGACGGCGTGCGGCTGCTCGGTAAAGGTGAACTGACGGCTAAGGTCAAGTTTCTGGTAGACGGCGTTTCGGCCGGAGCAAAGGCGGCGGTTGAAAAGGCCGGCGGTGCGGTCGATCTGCCCGCATTGCAGAGCTCCGAGCACGAAAAGAAGACTGCCCGCCGGGAGGTCAACAAGGCGGCCAAGGCAGCAAAGTAACGCTTTTGCGCGCATTCCGTCTTGGCATCGGCCAAGACGGGGATTGCGCGTTATGAGGGGTTCGACTTCGCCGCTTCGTCCCTATATGGGGCTGAGGAGCGGTCCGGGGCGGACTGACAGTAAGGCAAATCATCCCGATGGCATCACGCGCGGACAATATCGCGAGCAACCTCAGTCTCGCCAACTTTTCCAAAGCGACCGAACTGAAGAAGCGAATCTGGTTCACCATCGGTGCGCTGATCATCTTCCGCTTCCTGAGCTTCGTACCGCTACCCGGGATCAACCCGATTGCGCTGAAGGCGTTCATGGAGCGCAATTCAGGCGGCATCCTCGATTTCTTCAACATGTTCTCGGGGGGGGCGCTTGCCAATTATAGTCTGATTTCGCTTGGGGTGATGCCCTACATCACCGCCTCGATCGTAGTTCAATTGGCGGCCTCGCTACACCCCTCGCTCGCGAGCCTCAAAAAGGAAGGCGAAAGCGGCCGGCGCAAGTTGAATCAGTACAGCCGATATGGCACCGTGTTTCTGAGCGTGCTGCAGGGTTATGCTGCGCTGCGCAATGCCGATGTTCAGGGCTTTGCCGTCGATCCGGGTCTGCTGTTTTACGGCGCTGGGTTGATCTCGCTAGTTGGAGGCACAATGTTCCTGCTGTGGCTGGGTGAGCAGATCACCAGCCGCGGGATCGGCAATGGCACCTCGCTGATTATCATGGCCGGGATCGTCGCGCAGATGCCGATGTTTTTTACCAACATGTTCACCCAGTACGGCACCGGCGCGATCGGCGGGCTCACCGTGGCGGTGATGATCGGGATGGTCGTGACGATGATTCTGTTCATTTGTTTCATGGAACGCGCCACCCGGAGGCTGCTGATCCAATATCCTAAGCGCGCCAGCCAGAACGGCATGATGCAGGCCGATCGCAGCCACTTGCCGCTCAAGATCAACACCGCAGGTGTAATCCCGCCAATCTTTGCCAGCTCGCTTTTGCTCTTGCCGCTAACCATCAGCCAGTTCGCCAGCAGCTCGATGACCGCCGACTCTGAAGTTGGCGCGTTCATCATTGGGCTCAACCAGTATCTGGGCCATGGCAAGCCGGTCTATATGATCCTCTATGCTGCGCTGATTATCTTCTTCAGTTTCTTCTATACCGCTGTGGTGTTTAATCCTGAAGAAACCTCCGAGAACCTGAAGCGCAACGGCGGTTTTATCCCCGGCATCCGTCCGGGGAAGAACACGGCGACTTATCTTGATTACGTGCTGACCCGCATCACCGTGATCGGGGCGCTGTACATCACCATCATCTGCGTCGTCCCTGAATTGGTGATGGTGCAGACGGGACTGCTATTTTTCTTCGCCGGTGGCACTAGCTGGTTGATCGTGGTCAACGTCACGGTCGATACGATCACGCAGATCCAGTCACACATGCTAGCGCACCAATATGGAGACCTGATCAAAAAGGCCAAGCTTAAGGGCCGTATGCGCTAACGGCTACCCGGGGAGTAGAAGTGGATATCATCCTGCTAGGACCGCCAGGAGCGGGCAAAGGCACTCAGGCTCAGCGTCTGGTCGATGCGCACGGCATGCGCCAGCTGTCGACCGGTGATATGCTGCGCGCGGCAGTCAAGTCGGGAACCCCGGTCGGGATCGTCGCCAAAGCGGTGATGGATCGCGGCGAACTGGTCTCGGACGAAATCGTCTCGGCTCTAATCGGCGAAGAGCTCGACGCTTTAGGGCGGGGACAGGGAGCGATCTTCGACGGCTACCCCCGCACTGCCGCGCAGGCCGCCGCGCTAGATACGATTCTAGCCGCGCGCCAACGCACGCTCGGTCACGTGATCGAGCTTGAAGTTGATGAGGATGCGCTGGTTGAGCGAATATGCGGACGCTATACTTGCGCCACCTGCGGCAAGGGCTATCATGACAAATATGAACAGCCTAAGTCACTTGATACATGTGACAGGTGCGGCGGGCACGAGTTCAAGCGCCGGCCCGACGACAACGAAAATACGGTCCGGACTCGCATGGCCGAATACCGCGCCAAAACCGCACCGATCCTGCCAATCTACGACGCGCGCGGCATTGTCAGCCGGGTTGATGGCATGGCCGACATTGAGCATGTGACAGCGGCAATCGAACGTATTTTGTTCCCTGATTGAAGCAGCGTCTGAGCCGTTTTCGGCGCTGCTTTGGGGGAGTACCGGTGTTCCGCAGGGCTAATCCTGTTAACCGCAATGATGTTGACCGCCTTAACCTGCCTGTCTGCGCCGTTGCAGGGTGACGATATCGCTCAGCCTGACGCCGGGTTCGTCGTCAAGTTGACCGCCGAAACCACCGCGTCCCTAGCTGAAACTTGGCGCATATTGGTCGAGCCATCACACCCGGTCGCGCGATGCAGGCAATCTGTACATCGACGCGGAGGCCAGCGGCTGTTTTTGCGAGAGTTGCCCAGACCCAACCGATGCACCGGTTGGCCAACTTCAAGTACATGTGCTCGAAGCCGATCCGCAACGTGGCATTCTGCGAATGAGCGGAGCGTTGGGACCGCTGCAAGGCGAGAAACTGAACGGCATTTTGACGATCGCCATATTCAAGGCCAATAGCGGAACGCGAATTGAACCCGAATATGTGGCGGGCGGATATATGCGTCTCAATCGCGAGGAATTTGCTACCAGCGGCAGTTATGATACTGGCGCCGAAACTGACCAGCCTTGCCGCCGCAGGAAACGCTTCGCTGCAAGGCGATCCCTGCAAGCTGGGTTGAGCCTCAAGTGCGGAACCAACCTTTGTCATTTCCCTCGCTCAGTCTAGGTTTGTAACTCGCATCGCAGAGCTGCCAGCCTGATTCGGGGCGAGGGTTTGCGCTGCTCATTGCTGAGCGTTGACACGCTTGACGAATCACCCTAAGCGCGCGGCTCAATCGAAATGCGGGATCAGTCCGGAAGGCGTGGGCCAGAGTGCTCGCTCGCTGGATTACTTGCCGTGTTTCGCAGTTGAAGCGTGGAGATAGGAAGCCGTGGGTGACCGCTGCTACCTGTGGAGCATGGAGAAATAAGTGGCTCGTATTGCCGGGGTGAATATCCCCACCAACAAGCGCGTGATCATTGCGCTGACCTACATTCATGGCATCGGTGCATTCAAGGCCCGTCAGATCGCTGACAAGGTGGGGATCGATCCCGCCCGGCGCGTCGCGGACCTGTCCGACCAGGAAGTGCTGCACATCCGCGAAGCGATCGATGCCGAGCACATGGTCGAAGGCGATCTTCGCCGCGACACCGCGATGAATATCAAGCGGTTGATGGACCTGGCCTGCTATCGCGGCCTGCGCCACCGCAAGGGCTTGCCCGTCCGCGGTCAGCGCACGCACACCAACGCCCGCACCCGCAAGGGCAAGGCCAAGGCGATCGCCGGCAAGAAGAAGTAATTCTTCGGCAGAGCTTCAGGACGAGCGGGCCCACGCGCCCTGCCCGGCACCTTCAGAATTCAGAACAGGATCAAGACCATGGCACGCGAACCCCAACGCATCAAAAAGCGGGAGCGCAAGAACATCTCGAGCGGCATCGCACATGTGAATGCCAGCTTCAACAATACCATGATCACCATCACCGATGCGCAAGGCAATGCGATCAGCTGGTCCAGCGCCGGCACGATGGGGTTCAAGGGCAGCCGCAAGTCGACCCCCTATGCCGCGCAGGTCGCAGCCGATGACGCTGGCAAAAAGGCCGCCGAACACGGCGTACGCACGCTCGAAGTCGAAGTGAAGGGCCCCGGCTCTGGCCGCGAAAGCGCGCTGCGGGCACTGGCCGCGGTCGGCTTCACGATCACTTCGATCCGCGACGTCACCCCGATCCCGCACAACGGGGTCCGGCCGTCAAAGCGCCGCCGCGTCTGATCACCCGTTCGCGGCGGAGCAACCCGCCGCAGTTTCGGATCGGCCGCCGGTTCGCTCGCACGCACCACGGCCGCTCCCGCCAGAACAAACCCCAAGGGGAAGTCCATGACCGTCAATATCAAAAACTGGCAGGAACTCAAGAAGCCCAACACGCTCGAGGTGAAGGCCAGCAACGATGCCAAGCGCCGCGCCACGTTCATTGCCGAACCGCTTGAGCGCGGCTTCGGGCTGACGCTGGGCAATGCCCTGCGCCGGGTGCTGCTGTCCTCGCTGCAAGGCGCGGCGATCACCTCGATCAAGATGGAAAACGTGCTCCACGAATTCTCCAGCCTGGCCGGTGTCCGCGAAGACGTGACCGACATCGTGCTCAACGTGAAGCAGATCGCGCTGCGGATGCAGGGCGAAGGCCCCAAGCGGCTCCAGCTGTCGGCCACCGGGCCGGGCGAAGTGACCGCGGGCGACATTGCGGTGTCGGGCGATATCGAGGTGATGAACAAGGATCTGGTGATCTGTCATCTCGATGAAGGCGCCAACCTCAACATGGAACTGACCGCCGATAGCGGCAAGGGCTATGTCCCCGCGGTGGGCAACCGCCCGATCGATGCGCCGATCGGGCTGATCCCGGTCGATTCGCTCTATTCGCCGGTGCGCCAGGTCAGCTACAAGGTCGATAATGCCCGGATCGGGCAGGAACTCGATTACGACAAGCTCAGCCTGACGATCGAAACCGACGGCACCGTCTCGCCCGAAGACGCGGTGGCCTATGCCGCGCGGATCCTGCAGGACCAGCTCGCGCTGTTCGTGCACTTCGAGGATGCGCTGCCGGTCGGCGGCTCGGCGATGATCGGCCTGGCCGCGCCGGCCACCGAGGAAAGCGATACCAACCAGCTCAACCGCTACCTGCTCAAGAAGGTCGACGAGCTGGAACTGTCGGTGCGCAGCGCCAACTGCCTCAAGAACGACAACATCATCTACATCGGCGATCTGGTCCAGAAGACCGAGGCCGAGATGCTGCGCACGCCCAACTTCGGCCGCAAATCGCTCAACGAGATCAAGGAAGTGCTGTCCAGCATGGGCCTGCGCCTCGGCATGGACATCCCCGGCTGGCCGCCCGAGAACATCGAAGAAATGGCCAAGAAGCTGGAACAGGAACTGCTGGGTTAAGGCCCGTCACCCCGGTGCACACCGAGGCCCAGTCCTGACAAAAACACGAAGGGCCGTCCCGCCAGGGGCGGCCCTTTTCGTTGGCCTGAAAGATCCTCCCCCACTGGGGGAGGTGGCCCACCGCAGGTGGGGCGGTGGGGGCATCCAGCGCGAGCCCGCAAGGCAACAGGCCCCCACCGCCTCGCTTTGCTCGGCACCTCCCCCAAGAGGGGAGGATTTAATCAAGAACCATATAGGTTAGGTGACTTGAC
This sequence comes from Novosphingobium sp., assembly GCA_031416535.1. Classification (GTDB taxonomy): domain Bacteria; phylum Pseudomonadota; class Alphaproteobacteria; order Sphingomonadales; family Sphingomonadaceae; genus Novosphingobium. The sequence continues at coordinate 17,921 of JANOTT010000023.1, forward strand.
ATCGTCACGCTGATATGGCACACAACCAGATCATCGACCCCTGCGCCTCCTCCAAGCCGCGCCACCACAAGCGACCCCCACCATGCCCAAACTTGACTCCGCGCCCGCTCCAGCCATGGCCGGCACCGCCGTGCGCCGCGCGATCAATGGTAACACCAAGCTGATCCGCACCCGCGGCAAGCGCTGGTCGGACGCGGCCGAGGCCACCTTCCTCACCACCCTCGCCGCCAGTGCCAATATCACTGCGGCGGCGCAGGCGGCGGGGTTCTCGACCACCGCGATCTATCGGCGGCGGCTGCGTGATGCAGGCTTCGCCGTGCGCTGGGCCGAGGCGATCGCGCTGGGCTTCACCCGGCTCGAATGCCTGGTGCTGGAAACCGCGACCTGCACGCTCGCAGGCACGCCGCTCGCCGCCGATCACCCGATGGTCCCCACCACCATGGCCGATGCGATCAACCTCCTGAAACTCCACCGCGCCCAGGCCCGCGGCGGCCCGCCGCAGCGCTATGGCTGGCGGCTGACCCTGCCGCCGATCGAGGAGGTCGATGCAGAGATTTTGCGGCGGGTCGAGGCGATCGAGCGGGGGCGGGGGTAGGGTGGCTGCTCAGGCAGTGGCCGGCAGTTGCAGCAACTCAATTTCGTGGCCTTCGGGGTCGTTCACGAACGAGACTGTCATGGCGCCGAATATGGCAGGTGCGCGCACTTCGTTCGCTCCGGCGCTTAGCAATCCGGCGTGGGCGGCTGCGCAATCGCGGACGATGAAGCCCAGCGGACCCCAGCCATTGCCAAGTTCGACCGCGCGCTGATCGGTATGGTGATACAGCACCAGCGTGAAGGTGCCCGCTTTCTGCGTGAGCATCACTTCGACAAAATCATCGGTCGTGATCCGGTCCTGCACCGCAAAGCCCAGGCCCTCGGTGTAAAACCGCTCCATCGCCGCGATGTCGCGGACAACGATCTTGATAAAACTGAACCGTGCCATGTGCTGTCAAATCCTGTTGCGCGCACGCGCGGTCGTTACGCCGCGCCCACTGCTGTTTTCAGCCATCCTCGAACAGGCGCTTCAAAGCCTTCTTCGGGATCTTGCCGTGGTCATGACGTGGCAGCGTTTGCGGGGCGGCGCTATCGATTGATTCAATATCGCGCGAATAACGCTTGGATGCTGCCGCAGGAGGTCGATGCAGGGATTTTGCAGCGGGCGGAGGCGATCGAGCGGGGTCGGGGTTTGACGTGACGGGCTTGTCGAGGGTCGTTGTGCTTGGTGTTGGCCGCGAAGCTGACCCCCACGCGGCCGTGAGCTTGATTGTCTGGATGGCGCTTACACCGCCGGAGTGATCTTGCAGCAGGATGCGGTGCCGCCTGACGCACGCGCTTCTTGTATGGGGGGGCAAGGAATGGAGCCATATGAACAAAAGACGCAGCAATCGCCCGGATTGGGGCGCAACAGCGTGCCACAACCCTTGCAGTCGTAGAAGAACCGGCAGGCGTTGGTTGGCATGGTTTCGGTTTCAAGATGTCCGCAAGCCGGGCATTTCAGGGTCGATTGAAGCGCCATCAACTGTCCTTCGTTCATCGTTCAATCATGGGCATCCAAGCCGCACGGCGCAATCAGCGACCGCGCAGTAAGGCGGGAAATCCGACACCGGTAGCGGCTGCGGCGATCTTGATTGGCGTGGTCATCGACGCATCAAACGTCACTTTCGCAGTTTTGGCGTCGAAATCGATCTTGACCTGCTTGACGCCAGCCACCCGGCTCATCGCGGTCTTCACTGTGATCGGACACATTGGGCAGGTCATGTTTGAGATCGCGAAGGTCCGGGTCTGCAAGGCAGCAGTGGGCGCGGCAGATATGGTCGTCGCGATGGCACCCAAACCAATTCCGGCGAAGCCGACTAGCGCCGCAGCGGCGATGGTCATGCGGTAATTTTTCATCTGGATTCTCCTGGTGAAACAGGGGTGCCCACCATTGCAGGGTCATCGCGGCCAAGACGATAATCGTCGCGACCCACAAGACAGACTGCGTAATGATTGTGGATTGGGGAAGCGCGCAGAAGCTTCCATCGGCACATTCCGGTTTTGTCCGAGCATAGACATGCCAAAAGCCACTCGCGAGGAGAGCCAGCGTCACGGCTACAAAATAAGGCTGATCGGGCTTGCCCTGCTGATGGAAGCGTGAGGCAGCGGCGATCCCGCTTACGAATTTTTGCCGGATTGGCCTTCGTTTTGCGGGCTTGTTCTCAATAAGACTCATTCTCAGGCTGGTACCGCCGAACGAGATTTAACGGCAGCTAAGGCAGTCGTTAGTGCCCCAGATCTGTTTGGTAGCTGTCCAATCAACGACCGCTCCCCATCCCTCCAAGCGAGCCATCCCATGCCCATCCCCCACTTCTCCCGCCTCACCCCGGCGGAGCGGGTCGCAGCTTTGCGGTCGCTGCCCGAGCCGATGCGGCGGCGCTATTTGCTCGACTTTGCCGCGTGGGCGCACCCCGGGCAGTTGCCGCCATCGCGCGCGGACTGGCGCACGTGGGTGCTGATGGCCGGGCGCGGGTTTGGGAAGACGCGGGCGGGGGCGGAGTGGGTTTTGGGGTTGGTGCGGGGTGCGGGGTGCGGGGTGCGTGACAGTACTTCCCCCCTCCACTTTGGGGGAGGGGCTGGGAGTGGGGGTTGTGTTTCGGGGGCGACGTCGCGTTGGCCTGACAGGCCCCACCCCAACCCCGCCCCGGAAGGGATGGGGCTTGCGAAGGTGCGGATCGCGCTGGTCGCGGCCACCATCGATGAGGCGCGCGCCGTGATGGTGGAGGGGCCGAGCGGGATTTTGGCTTGCGCGGGGCCGGGCGATATTGCCGACTGGCAGCCTTCGCTGCGCTTGCTGCGGTTTGCCTCGGGCGCCGAGGCGCGGCTCTATTCGGGGGCCAATCCGGAGGCGCTGCGCGGGCCGCAGCATCACTTTGCGTGGTGCGACGAGCTGGCCAAGTGGCGGCATCCGCTGAGCACGTGGCAGATGCTGCGGCTGGGGCTGCGCTGCGGGCCGCGTCCGCGCGCGCTGGTGACGACCACGCCGCGCGGCGGGTGCGGCGCGCTGGCGCAAATCCTGGGGGCAGGCGATACCGCGGTGACCGGGGGGCGATCGGGCGATAATCCGCATCTGCCGGCCGATTGGCTCGCCGCGGTCGAGGACGCCTACGGCGGCACGCGGATGGGGCGCGAGGAGCTGGACGGGCTGTTCCTGCCCGATGTCGCGGGCTCGCTGTGGCCGGCCGCGCTGATCGCGGCGAGCCGGGGGCCGGCGCCCGCGCTGGACACGCTGAGCCGGGTGGTGGTCGGAGTCGATCCGCCGGCCAGCGCCGAGGGGACCTGCGGGATCGTGGTGTGCGGGCTGGACGGCGAGGGCCGCGCGCATGTGCTGGCGGATCATTCGCAAGGCGGCCTATCGCCCGAGGGCTGGGCGCGCGCGGTGGCGGCGGCGGCGCAGCGCTGGGGCGCGGACCGGGTGGTGGCGGAGAAGAACATGGGCGGCGATATGGTGCGGACGGTGCTGGGCACGTCGGGCGTGCCGCTGGCGATCCGGCTGGTCAGCGCGGTCCGCAGCAAGGTCCGCCGGGCCGAGCCGATCGCCGGGCGGTTCGAGGCTGGCGCGGCCGCGCTGGCGGGGCGGTTTCCCGAACTGGAGGAGGAGCTGGCGGGGCTGGTGACGGGGGGGAGTTATGCCGGGCCGGGCAAGTCGCCCGACCGCGCCGATGCGATGGTGTGGGCGCTGTGGGACTTGCTGATCGCCGCGCCGGGCCGGGTGCGGGTGGTCAAGCTCTAGCTTGCGGTGCTTGACATCCGGCGCGGAATCGCGTTGGGGACAGCGCTTCGGCGCGGCCCAATCGGCAACGCCTGGTCTGGGGTACCTGAACCGGCCCCATAACGAACGAAGGAATTATCATGCGTCATAAAATGGGCGGGCGTAAGCTCAACCGCACTTCGGCTCACCGCACCGCGCTGTTGCGCAACATGGCCGCCGCGCTGATCAAGCACGAGCAGATCACCACCACGCTGCCCAAGGCGCGCGAACTGCGCCCGTACGTCGAAAAGCTGATCACGCTGGCCAAGCATGGCGGGCTCTCGAACCGCCGTCTGGCGCACGCCCGGATGATGGACGACACGCAGTTGGTGAAGCTGTTCGACGTGCTGGGCGCGCGCTATGCGGACCGCGCTGGCGGCTACACCCGCGTGATCAAGGCCGGGATCCGCGCCGGCGACGCCTCGCCGATGGCGGTGATCGAACTCGTTGACCGCGATGTCAGCGCCAAGGGCATGGATTCGGGCGCGGTGTTCACCGCCGACGACGAATAGAGCTGACGTTCGTCGAACGACGAATTGCAAAGGCGGGGTCAGGCATTAAGCTTGACCCCGCCTTTTGCTTATTGGGAGAATGCGGTGCCGCGTCGCGTCAAAGTTGTGTTGAGTCTGGTTTTGAGCTTGTGCGCCGCCGCCGCTGCGGCTGAAGGAGTAAGCCTGACGTACCCCCAAACCCGCACCGTCGATCTGGTCGAAACGCAGTTCGGGCAGCCAGTGGCCGATCCGTATCGCTGGCTCGAAAACGATGTCCGCACCGACCGCGAGGTCGCCGATTGGGTCGCGCGTGAAAACACGGTGACGCAGGATTATCTCGGCACGCTGGGGCAGCGCAGCTGGTTCGGCCAGCGGATCCGCGCGCTGATGGATTACGAGCGCTTCGGGCTGCCGCAAACGGCCGGGGCATTCTATTTCTATACCCGCAATTCGGGCTTGCAGAACCAGGCGCAGCTGTTCGTGCGCAAGGGGCTGGGCGGCACGCCGCGGCTGCTGCTCGATCCCAACCTGTGGGCCAAGGACGGCGCCACTGCGCTGGATGCCTGGGAGCCATCGAAGACCGGCAAGTTGCTGGCCTATGCAGTGCAAGACGGCGGCAGCGACTGGCGCTCGATCCGCGTGCTCAACACCGCCACCGGCAAAGTGCTGGGCGACGAGATCAAGTGGGCCAAGTTCACCGGCATCTCATGGATCGGCGACAAGGGCTTCCTCTATTCGCGCGTCCCCGCGCCGACCGACGGACAGGCCTACCAGCAGCTCAACAAAAACCAGGAAGTGCGCTTCCACCGCATCGGCACCCCGCAATCGGCCGATGCGCTGGTCTATGCCACGCCCGACCAGCCCGAGCTGAGCCATGGCGCGCGGGTTACCCACGATGGCCGCTGGGCGGTGATCACCTCGGCGAAGGGCACCGACAACAAGAATTCGGTGCACCTGATCCCGCTGCGCGGGCGCAAGGGCTGGGCCGCGCGCAGCCTGATCGCCGGGCTCGATAACGACTGGCGGCTGATCGAGGGGATGGGCGACACGCTCTACTTCATGACCAACAAAGGCGCGCCCAAGCTGCGGGTGGTGCGGGTCAATCTGGCTGCGGCCACGCCGCAATTCGTCGCGATCGTTCCTGAGCGCGCCGAGACGCTCGAACGCGCGCAGATTGTCGGCACCCGGCTGATCCTGTCGTACCTCAAGGATGCCGCGTCGACCGCCGAGGTGGTCGCGCTTGATGGCCAGCCGGTGCAGCAGATCGCGCTCAACGCGATTGGCACCGCCAGCGGCTTTGCCGGCCAGCCCGGAAATCCCGAAACGTTTTACAGCTTCACCAGCTTCAACCAGCCGAGCGCGATCTTCCGGTATGACGCAGCGAGCGGCAAGAGCACGCTGTTTGCGCAACCAAAGCTGACTTTTGATCCCGATAACTTTGTGATCGAACAGCGCTTCTATGCGTCGAAAGACGGCACCAAAATTCCGCTGTTTTTGGTCCGCCGCAAGGATGTCGCCGCAGCGAACAAGCCGGTGCCGACGCTGCTTTATGGTTATGGCGGATTCGATGTCTCGCTCACCCCGGGATTCTCGGCCAGCCGGATGGCGTGGCTGGAGGCGGGCGGCGCCTTTGCCATGGCCAACCTGCGCGGCGGGGGCGAATACGGCAAGGCCTGGCACGATGCCGGGCGGCTGGCCAACAAGCAGAACGTGTTCGACGATTTCATCGCGGCGGGCGAATATCTGATCGCGCAAGGGATCACGCCCACAGGCGGGCTGGCGGTGCAGGGCGGATCGAACGGCGGGTTGCTGGTCGGCGCGGTGGTCAACCAGCGGCCCGATCTGTTCGCCGCGGCCAATGCCGCCGTGGGCGTGATGGACATGCTGCGGTTCGACCGGTTCACCGCCGGGCGCTATTGGGTGGACGATTACGGCTATCCGTCGAAGGAGGCCGATTGGCGCGTGCTGCGGGCCTATTCGCCCTATCACAACATCCGCGCCGGCGTGGCCTATCCGGCGCTGCTGGTCACCACCGCCGATACCGATGACCGGGTGGTGCCGGGGCACAGCTTTAAATATATTGCCGCGCTGCAAGCCGCCGATCCCAGCGGAAAACCGCACCTGATCCGGATCGAGACCCGCGCCGGGCACGGGGCGGGCAAACCGACCGACAAAGTGGTGGCCGAAGGCGCCGATGTGCTGGCGTTTATGGCGCAGTGGACCGGGCTGGCGGTGCCCGCGCGCTAACCGCCGTTGCGGCAGGAATAGAGCGGGCAGAGGCCAGCATTACGCCCAGCGTGCGCGGGCGCAGACACTCGGCTGACCGGCTGGGTGGCCGGTTAACCACATCATTCAGCCAGCGCTCAGCTGTGATGGTTACCATCACACGAACTCATCGTTCATAAAAGTGGCATTGTTTCTGAACAACGTCTGTCAGTCCAGTTCAGGCTCGTGCCACCCGTGAATCGGTAGAAGCCTGATCAAGCCCGGGCAGTTCCGTCCGGTCCATTGAAGGACTATCGCCATGAAGACTCTTTCCAAAGCCCTGCTCGGCACCATCGCGGCTGGCGCGATGGTTGCTTCTTCGGCCACCCCCGCGCTTGCCGACGATCAAGGACGCAACGGCGTCAGCGTTGGCGATATCATTGCCGGCGCGCTGATCATTGGCGGGATCGCCGCAGTTGCCTCGGCTTCGAGCCGCAACAACGGCGGATACCGTGATAATCGCGGCTACGACAATCGCGGCTACGACGATGGTTACGGCTACAACCGCGCCGGTTACGGCAACAACGGCGATTACGGCAACAACGGCGGCTACTACGACAACAACGATGGCAATTACGGCAACAACTACGACCGCAATTCGCAGTGGCGCAGCAATCCGCGTCAGGCGGTTGAACGGTGCATTTCTGCCGCTGAACGCTATGCCAACAGCCGCGGATTGCGCGCCGACGTGACCGACATTCGCCAGGTCAAGGACACGCGCTATGGCTTTGAAGTCAAGGGCCGGATCGCCGTCCAGGGCAACAATCGCGGCTGGAACCGCGGTGACAGCAACTACGGTCAGGGTTGGGGCGGTGACTACCGCGGCTACAACAACCGGGTGCGCGGCTACGACAGCGGTTCGTTCAAGTGCAAATACGAGCGCGGTCAGATTACCGATCTCGACATCGACGGGGTCCGCGGCTTCTAATCCGCAGCCCTAATGCCAACGATAGGCGGTTCAGGCGCGAGCAAGCCTGGGCCGCCTAGTCGTATCTGGAATTGTCTGGGGAGGGGATTGCAATGAATGGCAAGAAATTGCGTTTCGCCGCCATTTTGGGCGCTGCGGCTACGTGTTCGCTGATGGCCAGCCCGGCCATGGCGCGCGACTGGGGTTGGGGTGGCGATTGGGGCCACCATCGCAGCCGGGTCGATGTCGGCGATGTCCTGACAGGCATTCTGATCATCGGCGGGATCGCTGCAATTGCCAACGCCGCGAGCAAGAACAAGCGCGATCGCCGCGACGATGACCGCCGCTATCCCGGCGATTACCCGCGCGACCGCGCAAACGGTTATGGCAACGACAACGACCAGCAGTGGCAGCAGAACGGCGGGGTCGATGATGCCGTCAATCGCTGCACCAGCGAAGTCTCACGCGGATCGGAGCGCACTGCCAGCGCCGAATCGATCAATCGCGATGGCGAGGGCTGGCGCGTGCAGGGCCGCACCGGCGCCGGCACCGAATTCACCTGCAGCGTCGATGGCAATGGCCGGATCCGCAATGTTCAGGTGGATGGCCGCGCTTATTAGGGCACCGCGCGCTTGATCTAAATTCTCCTCGGGCCGGGGAGAATTAGCCGCGGCGCTTCAACAGCGCGGCTTGCGCAGCATCAATGCAGGCGGCGCTTGGGGAACATCCAGCGCTGCGACAGCCGCGCCTTGAACGGCTTCCACGCGCCCTCGGGCTGCTTGAGGCGGTCGGCCAGCGCCACCATCACACTGGGATTGACGCCAAGCCCGATGTGGCTGGCCAGCACCTCTATATTTTCGGTCTGGGGGTTATTGGCCTGCGGCTGCTGCACCGATCCGCGCCAGTGAACAATGCCGTCGGTCCGCGTCAGGATCGAGGTGGTCGGCACCGGCGGGGCTTGATCGAGCCCGGTAAAGTGGCCGTGTTTGACCGGCTCGGGTTCTTTGCCGTTGAGGTATTCGAACAGCTTGCCCGCATTGGTGTGGCGGCGATCATCGTGGATCGGGCTGCCCAGCGAGATCACCTGGCGCACCGCATGGGGATGCAGCTTGGCCAGTTCGCGCGCGAATACGCCGCCCAGGCTCCATCCGACGATCGAGACCTTGCGGCCCGATTCCTTGTAAATCTTGAGCAGCAGCGCTTCCATTTCATGGACTCGCTGCAGATCGACCCGGACATTGCGGCCCAGATCCCAGCCATAACTGGCATAACCCAGATCATCGAGCAGCCGGCGCATCGGTTTGGTCGAGCTGTCCGAGGCCAGAAATCCCGGCAGCACCAGCACCGGGTGGCCGTCGCCCTTGGGCAGCATGCCCAGCATCGGGCGGGCGGCGATGAACGCGGCAAGTTCGAACACGGCGCGGACCTCGGCCAGCGCGAGCAGCCGGTGCGGCGGCCGTGCCTCGATTTCGAGCGCTTCGCGTGATGCTGTTGATACGGTCATTTTTTCGTGGCCTTTCGAGGCTTGTCGGCTGATTTCTTCTTCGCAGCTGGGTTGCCCTTGCGTGCTGGCTTAACTTGCTGGTCCGGCTTTGGTTTCGCTGCAGCTGGCGCCGCCACCGGGGCGGCCATCAGCACCGCGCGCGCAGCATCGCGCAATTCGGTAAAGCTTTGCTCGATGCAGCCTGCATAGAATTCCGGATCGGGCATCAGCTTGCGGCACGCGGTAAACGCGATCGAGGCTTCGTTGACATAGCTTTGGACCACGTGGCCCAGGCCCA
>JANOTT010000024.1:0-2059 GCA_031416535.1 Novosphingobium sp.
TGGTGATATTGATATCCATGGCGGGCTTCCTTGCTGAAACCCGTATCGCCCACGGCAGTTGCTAAGTCAAGTATATAATTGCCCTACAAACGATACCTCGACGAGATGCCCGGCGTCCCGCTTCAGAACGACTGGGGTGACATCAAGCCGCCACAGGGCAACGAGAAACTCGAATATCCCACTCAGAAGCCTGAAGCGCTGCTCGAACGCATCATCAAGTCCTCCACGAACGAAGGCGACACAGTTCTGGATGCCTATTGCGGGTGCGGTACCACGGTGGCGGTTGCGCAGCGCCTGAACCGGCGGTGGATAGGAATCGACATTACTTTCCAATCGATCTCGCTGATCTTGTGGCGTTTCGAAAAGACATATCGTCAGGACTGGCCCGCGATTGAAGCCGAGATCCTGCTCGACGGCGTGCCCAAGGATATCGAAAGCGCAATGGCGCTGGCCAACCGCAAGGACGACAAGACCCGCAAGGAATTCGAAAAGTGGGCGGTGCTGACATTCTCGAAGAACCAGGCGCGGATCAACGAGAAGAAAGGCGCTGACGGCGGGGTGGACGGGATCGCCTATTTCCTGCTCGACAAGGATACCAACGGCAAGGCGATCTTTCAGGTCAAATCGCGCCCCGGCAATCGCGGCGATCTGGCCACGCTCAATTCCGACCGGCTGCGCGAGAAGGCCGAATTCGGCTTCCTGATCTGCACCAGTCTGGAAACCAAGCCGATGCGCGACGAGATCGCGGCGGCGGGCAAGTTTCGCCACCCGCTGCTCAACCGCGAGGATGACCGGTTGCAGGTGATCACCGTCGCCGAACTGTTCGCGCCCCGCAACGTCCGGCTGGACCTGCCGATGGCGCGCAGCGACGCAGTCAAAGCCGCCGCCGCGCAGGGCGACGCGGACAAGCAGATGGGTCTACTCTAAACCCTACCCGGCGTAAGGCACCACCTCACCCGCGAACACCGCCTTCGCCTGCCCCGCCAGCCAGTCCATCGCCGCTGCCCAGGGTCCGTGCCCATAGCTGATCCGGGAAACCCCCAGCGCGGCGAGCTCGGCGCGGGTGCCGCGGCTAGGGCCCCACAGAATGTTGACCGGCAGCGGCGAGGCGGCGCAGACCGCCTTGATCGTCTGGTGATCGCCCAGGAACGGCACGAACAGCCCGCCGGCTCCTGCTTTCGCATAGGCCTCGGCCCGTTCGAGCACCGCGTCGACGAGGTGTTGCGCATAGTTTGCCACTTTGAGCCCACGGTAGACATCGCAGCGGGCATTGACGAACAGGCCCGTCGAAGCGGCGGCCGCGACCCGTTCGGCGGCCTCAGCCAGCGGCAGCAGTGCGGTCTCGCCCGGCATGCGGTCTTCCAGGTTGATCCCCGCTGCGCCCGCCGCAAAGGCCAGCTTAGCCGACCGGGCAACCCCCTCAGCGTTCGCGCCATAGCCCGATTCCAGATCGAACGTGACCGGCAGATCGGTGACCTTGATCACGCTTTCCAGCACGTCGAGCGCGCGTTGCAGCGGGAAGCCCTCGCCATCGGCAAAACCTTGCGATTCGGCCACGCCAAAGCTGCCAGTGGCGATCGCCTTGGCCCCCGCCTTGGCCACTGCTCTGGCGCTTCCGGCATCCCAGATGTTGAACAGGACAAGCGGATCGCCGGGGGCATGGAGCGCACGGAAGGCGGCAACCTGGTCAATCATTTAGCTTCCTTTTCCAATAGCTTACGCTTGATTTCTAAGCCATAGGCATAACCACCCAAGCCGCCCCCGGTGCGGATTACGCGGTGGCACGGGATCAGCACCGCGACATTGTTCGCCCCGTTGGCGCTGCCCGCCGCGCGTACCGCGCGTGGCTTGCCGACCGCCGCGGCGAGCTGCGCATAAGTCCGCGTCTCGCCCGGTGGGATGCGCTGCAACTCGCGCCAGACGGCCTCCTGAAAGGCGGTGCCTTTGACGTCGAGCGGGATATGCGCAAAGTCGCCCGGCGCTTCGACTGCCGCGACCACATCGGCGAGCAGCGCGGCGAACTTGGCATCGCCTTGGGCGAGGTCAGCATTGGGGAACC
>JANOTT010000025.1:0-2240 GCA_031416535.1 Novosphingobium sp.
GTTTACGGCGCGACCGGTTACACCGGCCGGTTGGTCGCGGAATATCTATCGCAGAACTATCGGGGCAAGGGTCTCGCATGGGCGATGGCCGGCCGTAGCATGGCCAAGCTGGAAGAAGTGCGCGATCTGATTGGCGCGCCGGCGGATACGCCGTTGATCGAGGCCAATTCGGACGACCCCGCGAGCATGGCGGCGCTGGCTGAGAGTGCACGGGTAATTCTGACCACGGTTGGGCCTTACCAGCTGTATGGCGAGCCGCTGGTCAAGGCCTGCGTCGCGGCCGGGACCGATTATGCCGACCTGTGCGGCGAGCCCGCGTGGATGCGCGAGATGATCGACAAGTATCATGCCGCCGCGCAGGCCAGCGGGGCGCGGATCGCGTTCTCGTCGGGGTTCGATTCGATCCCGTTCGATCTGGGGGTATTGATGCTGCAGAAGGAAGCGGTGGCGCGCTTCGGCAAGCCGGCGCCGCGGGTCAAGGGCCGGGTGCGCGCGATGCAGGGCTCCTTCAGCGGCGGCACCGCGGCCAGCCTGACCGAGACCATGAAGGCGGTTGCCAGGAACCCCAAGCTGATCCCGATCCTGCAAAGCCCGTTCGGGCTGACCCCGGGCTTCGAAGGGCCGAGCCAGCCGATGGGGCTGGTGCCCGAATACGAGGACAGCGTTGGCAAATGGGCCGCGCCGTTCATCATGGCGACGATCAACACCAAAAACGTCCACCGCACCAATCTGCTGCTGGGCCATCCCTATGGCGAAGACTTCCGCTATGACGAAATGATGCTGACCAGCGCGGGCGAACTGGGCCAGAAGGCGGCGCACGCGGTGGGCGAAATGCTCAAGAACCCGTTCGGCGCCAAACCGCCCAAGCCGGGCGAAGGCCCCAGCCCCGAAGAGCGCGAGAACGGCCATTACGACGTGCTGTTCATCGGCGAATATCCCGGCGGCAAGGTGCTGCGCTACGGGGTCAAAGGCCGCTACGATCCGGGTTATGGCTCGACCAGCCGGATGCTCGCCGAAACCGGGATCGCCTTGCTCGAATGCCAGGCTGACGGTGCGATTTCGACCCCGGGCGCACTGCTCGGCGAAGCCTTGGTCACCCGCCTGCAGGACCATGCCGAGATCACCTTTGCGGTAGAGGACTGAGCAAAGCCTTGCATCCGCCTATTCCGGACGAGAACGAGTGGGCGGTGGGCTGGCGCATCGTGCTGGCCTGTGCGGTGGCCAACGGCACTGGCATCGCGCTGCTGTTCTACTGCTTCAGCCTGTTCCTGATTCCGATGTCGACCGACCTGGGTCTGACCCGCGCGGATACCGGGATTGTCCAGTCGCTGATCATCACAGCTGTGCTCGGCGCTCCAGTCATCGGTCGGCTGACCGACCTGTTCGGATTTCGTCCGGTGTACGTGGTCTGCACGCTGCTACTGGTGCTGATCGGCTTGCTGCAGGGCTTGTGGGTCAGCGGGTTCTGGTCGCTGGCCTTCACCGTCGCGCTAGCCGGGTTCGTCGGCGGAGGCAGTTCGTCGGTTGCGCTGACCCTACCAATCAACGCCCACTTCAGAAGGTACCGGGGCCGTGCGCTGGGGCTGGTCGGGATCGGGGTTTCGCTGACCACGATTCTGGTCCCGCCATTCCTGGAAATGGTCATCGCGATGAACTGGCGCTGGGGCTATCTGGCGCTTGCCGCGCTTTCGGGACTGGTCGGATTGCCTGCGGTCCTCATGCTGATGCCGCGCAGCGCCGGGCAACGGGCGATACGCAGCGGTAACGGCAAGCTGCCGCATGACTGGAGCTTTACCCGCCAGCGGGATTTCTGGTCGCTGAGCCTGGCCAACATGATCGCCGGGATCACCACCGGTGGGGCGATCAGCCAGCTATCGCCAATGATCGTCGAGCACGGTATTTCCTCCGCCACCGCCGCGCTCGGGCTGTCTTCATTCGCCGCCGGGCAGTTCGCCGGCAAGCTTGGCGGCGGCTGGCTGCTCGACCGCTTCGAGCCGCGCCGGATGGCGATTCTGATGACGATCATTCCGAGCCTCGGCTTTCTGGTATTCACTCAGGCCGAACCCGGGATGGTGCCGCTGGTGCTCGCCGCCTGCGCAATGATCGGCGCATTGAGCGGGGCCGATGTCGACATCTATGCCTACTTCGTCGCCCGCCGGTTTGGTCTCGCCCAGTATGGTTCGGTGTTCGGTGCGCTGCACGGGCTCGGCTGGATCGGCACCGCCGCCGGGATCACGCTG
>JANOTT010000026.1:0-15688 GCA_031416535.1 Novosphingobium sp.
GGGCGGACCTGGCTGATCCGGCCGTCCATCAGCGTGCCCGCGACCGATGACACCATCGATGTTTCCAGCGCCTCTGCGGGAGTGAGCCGGGGCAGAATCCCGGGCAGGCAGCTGGCCAGCAGTGATTTGCCCGCGCCGGGCGGGCCGATCATCAGCAGGTTGTGGCCGCCCGCGGCCGCGATTTCCAGCGCGCGCTTGGCGGTCTCTTGCCCTTTGACTTGCTTCAGATCGGGACCGAACCCGGGTTCTTCGGCAATCCCCAACACCGGCTCGGGCAATTGCTGCACGCCTTTGAGGTGATTGAGCAAACTGACCAGATTGGGCGCGGCGAGGATCGGAATTCCGCTCGCCCAGCGCGCCTCGCTGCCTTGTGCGGCGGGGCAGATCAGCCCTTTGTCCTGTCCGCTGGCGTGGAGCGCGGCGAGCAGCACGCCGGGCGTGGCGATGATCCGGCCATCCAATGACAGTTCGCCCACCGCGATGAAATCGCCGAGCTGCTCCGCATCGGTCACCCCCATCGCGGCCAGCAGCGCCAGCGCAATCGGCAGATCGTAGTGCGAGCCTTCCTTGGGCAGATCGGCCGGGGAAAGGTTGATCGTGATCCGCTTAGGCGGGAGCGACAGGCCCATCGCGGCCAGCGCCGCATGAACCCGCTCCTGACTTTCCTTGACCGCCTTGTCCGGCAATCCAACCACATTGAAGCGCGGCAGACCCGGCGCAATCTGGCATTGCACTTCGACCCCGCGCGCTTCCAGCCCCAAATAAGCCACCGTCTGAACCAACGCGACCAAGTAAAAACCCCCAAGTAAACCAACGAATACTTGGGTGATGGCGCAGTCGCTAGGCGCTGTCGAGCGATTAGCACCGGAATGGTTGCGGCTGCTGGAAAGGCCATCTTAACCTTGGCTCTTGGCAAGCCGGTAAGCAGCGCGAGCCGATTAGGCTGGAATGCGCCGTCTGCTCACCATGCTCTTGCCAATTCTCGCCCTCGCCGCAGCCCCCGTCATGGCGGCGGAGGTGGTGGTCTATGAAACGATCGAGGTCACCGCGTACGACAGCGCTGGCGGATCGGAGCGGTTCGTCGCCGCTGCGCCAGCCGAGGTGCCACGCGGCATCGCCAGCTTCGGCCCGTTCCGCGTGCTCGATTCCGGCCGCGCCGCATTGGTCGATGCCACCGACGAGGCCAGCCCGGCGCAGTTCGAGGCGATGCTGCGCTCCTATCCCGGGATCGCGCTGATCGAGATGATCGAATGCCCCGGCACCGAAGATGACCGCGCCAACCTGCGGCTGGGGCGAATGATCCGCGCGCGCGGGATCAGCACCCACGTGCCGGCGGGCGGGTCGGTCCGCTCGGGCGGGGTCGAACTATTCCTCGCCGGCAAGCGCCGCATGGCCGATCCGGGCGCAGAATTTGCCGTGCACAGCTGGTCCGATGAGGATGGACTGGAGGCCAAAGACTATCCCGCCGACGCGCCCGAGAACCGCGCTTACATCGACTATTACGAAGACATGGGTATGCCGGGTCCGCAAGCCCGCGCGTTTTATGCCATGACCAATTCGGTCCCCAATGCGCAGGCCAAATGGCTTGGCTCCGGCGATATCGGGCAATGGGTGCAGCTGGATTAGGCCACTTGCGCTTGACTCGCTCGGCGGCCTCCAGTAACGGCCCGCCTCTGTAATCGGGCCTCCGCAAGGGCTGGTCCGCAGTCCCGAGAATTCCTGAGGTTTTGAAATGAAGCGCACTTTCCAGCCCAGCAACCTTGTTCGCGCGCGCCGCCACGGCTTCCGCACCCGCTCGGCGACGGTTGGCGGCCGCAAGGTTCTGCGCGCGCGCCGTGCCCGCGGCCGCAACAAGCTGAGCGCCTGAGCGACCATCCCACAATGTCCGTCCTAACCCGGCGGGCTGATTTTTTAGCCGCAAACCGGGGCCTGCGCGTGGCGCGTCCCGGTTTTGTGCTGCTGGTAAACCCCAACGCGCACGAAAGGGTGCGCTTCGGCATCACCGTCACCAAGAAAATCGGCAATGCGGTGGTCCGCAACCGGATGAAGCGGCGTTTTCGCGCGCTGCTGCGCGAACTGCTCCCGGCGCAGGGTCTGGCCGCGCACGATCATGTACTGATCGGCCGCGACGGCGGGGTCGAGCGCGATTTTGACAGACTGCGCGATGAACTTGGCGCCGCACTGGCGCGCGCCGCAGCTGGCCGGGGCGATCCCCCGCGCAAGCGAAAGTGAAGCACCTGCTGATCCTGATCGCGCGCGGCTGGCAACTGGGTCCGTCGCGGATCCTGCCGCCCACCTGCCGCTATGTTCCGTCCTGCTCGCAATATGCGATCGAAGCACTGGGCAAATATGGCGCGATTAAGGGTGGCTGGCTGGCCGTGAAGCGTATACTGCGCTGCCAGCCGTGGGGCGGCCATGGCTACGACCCGGTGCCTTGATAAGCGCCGCTTCCTTCCCATCTGACACGTAGAATTGAACCAGGGGCCCGCAAGTGGACAAGCAGAACTTACGCAATATGGTCCTTGCCGGGGTCCTGACCGTGGTCATCCTGTTCGGGTGGGATGCGGTGATGAAGTACTACTACCCCAACATGAACAAGCCGCCGGTCCCTGCCGCTGGTGCTCCGGCCGGCGCAGCGCCCGCGCCGCAAGCCTCGGCTACTGGCACGCCGACTCGCGAAGGCGGGCTGATCAATCCGGCTGATCAGGCGCTTGAGGCAAAAGATTTGGCCACCGCACTTAACCCTGCCACCCGCGTGCCGATTGCCGCGCCGGGATTGTCGGGCTCGATCAATCTGGTGGGCGGGGTGGTCGATGATCTGACCACCAACCGCCACACCGCCGCAGTTGAAAAGAGCAGCGATCCGCAGCGCGTATTCTCGCCCGCCGGCACCCCCGCGCAGCAGTTTGCCCAGTTCGGCTGGGTCCGGCCCGATGGCCAGGCCGATGCCGCGCTGCCCGGACCCGCGGCACAATGGACCGTGCCGGCGGGCGCCAAGCTCACCCCGCAAAGCCCGGTCACGCTTAGCTGGAGCAATGGCGCAGGTCAGACCTTCACGCTGACCTACGCGATCGATGCCGACTATCTGATCTCCGTCACGCAGACGGTCAGCAACGCTGGCACTGCGCCGCTTAGCGCCAAGCCCTATGCACTAATCACCCGCACCGACAAGACCGCCAGCATCGACACCTGGAACGTTCATACGGGTCCGTTCGGCACTTTCGACGAAAAAGTCTCGTTTGGCCCCAATTACGAGGACGTGCGCGAAGCCACTCAGGTCAACAACCCGGGCAAGACCGACTGGATCGGGTTTACCGATATCTACTGGATGAGCGCGCTGGTCCCCGACAAGAGCGGTGCGACCAGCGGTTTCCGCTCGCTCGGCGGCGGTGCCTACCGCGCCGATCTGGTCTATCCGCAAGTCACCGTCGCGCCGGGCCAGACCCAGACGCTGACCACGCGGCTGTTCGCCGGGGCCAAGGAAAGCTCGGTGCTTGATCGTTATGAGGCGGGCGGGATCACCAATTTTGGGCTGGCGATCGATTGGGGCTGGTTCCGCTGGTTCGAAAAGCCGATTTTCAGCCTGCTCAATTTCTTGTTTGGCCTCGTCGGAAACTTTGGGGTGGCGATCATCCTGCTGACGCTGATTGTGCGCGCCCTCATGTTCCCGGTGGCGCAGAAGCAGTTTGCCAGCATGGCGGCGATGAAGGCGATCCAGCCCAAAATGAAAGCGATCCAGGATCGTTACAAGGACGACAAGCCCAAACAGCAGCAAGAAGTGATGGCGCTGTACAAGCAGGAAGGAGTCAATCCGCTCGCGGGCTGCCTGCCGATCTTCCTGCAGATTCCGGTGTTCTTCGCGCTCTACAAGGTGCTGATCCTGGCGGTCGAGATGCGCCACCAGCCATTTGCGCTGTGGATCAAGGATCTATCCGCGCCCGATCCGCTACACATCCTCAACCTGTTCGGCATGCTTCCGTTCAACCCGCCCGCGTTCCTCGCGATTGGCGTGCTGGCGCTGCTGCTGGGCATTTCGATGTACTTCCAATTCAAGCTTAACCCGGCGCAGATGGACCCCGCCCAGCAGCAAATTTTTGCTTTCATGCCGTGGATCATGATGTTTATCATGGCACCGTTCGCGGCGGGGCTGCTGATCTACTGGATCACCTCGAACTTCCTCACGATCGGCCAGCAGGCCTACCTTTACTCAAAGCACCCGCAGTTGAAGGCCCAAGCTGACAAGGCCGACGAAGATGCCAAACGGGCCAAGGTGCGCGGTGCCTGACCGGCTACCCGATCAGGATGAAGCCGATCTGACCGAGGCCGCGCGACGGCTGTTCGCGGGGCCGGTGGTGTTCCTCAAGTCGGCGCCTTCGCTGGAGTTTCTGCCCGATCCGACTTTGCCCGAGTTGGCCTTTGCCGGACGCTCGAACGTGGGCAAAAGCTCGCTGCTCAACGCGCTGACGGGGCGCAAGTCGATTGCCCGCGCGTCGGTGACCCCGGGGCGTACACAGGAACTCAATTTCTTTGAGGTGGGCGAACCGGCGGTGCTGCGGCTGGTCGACATGCCGGGCTACGGCTATGCCAAGGCCCCGAAGTCAATCGTTAAGCAGTGGCAGCAGGTCGTGCGCGATTATCTGCGCGGCCGCGCGGTGCTGAAACGCACGCTGGTGCTGATCGATGCGCGCCACGGCCCCAAAGATGTTGACCGCGAGATGATGAAAATGCTCGACGATGCGGCCGTCGGTTATCGGTTGGTGATCACCAAGGCGGACAAGATCAAGGCGAGCGAGCTTGAGGCCGCGCTGCTCGCAACGCAGACCGAAGCGCGCAAGCATTCGGCCGCATTCCCGGTAATTCATGTCACCTCGGCCGAGAAAGGCTTGGGCATCGCCGAATTGCGCGCCGCCGTACTGGGCGACGCGGCGATCTGATTGCTGCTCCAAAAAGATACCGTCATTGCTGCCGCTGGAACCGCTGAATGACTGACCGGCCAAGGCCGGCAGGATCACGTGGAGGGGCTGAAGCCATCCTGAGGGGTATGGCGGTCCAGGTATCGCATGATGATGTCATCGGTGATGCTGTCATTGGTGATGCTGCCGGAGGTGGTGGAGAAGTATCCCCTGCCCCAGAAGCGCTGGCCCCAGCAGCGCTTGCGGATGTGTTCGAACTCCTGCTGGATTTTGCGCGACGATCGGCCTTTTTGCCCGCCGCACGAAATCGCTGACCGAGACATGCGGCGGGATTTCGACAACCATGTGGATGTGATCGCGCGAGAACGCGCCGTTGCTGATCAGGCCCAGCTCGCCGCAGACCTGGCGGATGATCTCGCGGACCCTGATCCGGACCTTGCCGTGGAGCAACTTGAACCGGTACTTCGGCACCCAGACGATATGGTAGCGATGATGAAATGTCGTGTGGCAACTGGTGGATTAGCCCATTGCGTGTAACCTCGGAGAAATCCGACGCCCTTCGGGCTGTCTCTTTTCTCCGAGGTTACACGCTATCGCGCGGGCCGGTGACTGAAGCCAATAACCGACTGAAGTCGGAGGAGTTCCTCCTCAAGACCGACTCTAAATGCTCACGCCAAAGGCTTGACCAGCTTAAGCACCGTGCGATTGCGTAGCAGCCAGTCGTCCTTGCCGTCATCCACCGGGTTCACCTCTTTCAAGGTGATCATGCTGTTGCCATCGCGGGTGGTGGTTTCGCGCACTTGCGCCATGCCGTTGCCGTCGCGGCGCAACCCGGTTTCCACCAACACCCAGTGCGTCGTATCTTTGGCCGGTGAAGGTTGGTTCAGCTGAGCCGATCCGGATTCCATCGGGCGTCCCGCGCGGGCCGTGGCGCTGGTTATCGTCCGGGTGGCTGGATCGATTTGCAACAGGGTGGTGATCCACACCGTGCCGGTCTTGGGTCCATCGTCGAAAGCGGCGGTGCGTACCAGCGATACGCCGTCACCTTGCGTCAAGATCGATACCTTGACTGGCAAGCCTTCCCACTGGTTCGATTGGTAATCGCGGTACTGCAATTCGCCCTGCCACTGCCCCTGCGTGGCGGCGAGCAGCTCGGCAGGCTCATAGCCGCGCGCCGCCGCGAGGCCAGGGCCGCCGATCAAACTGCCAGCAATCGCAAAGATCGCAATCAGGCGCATGGTTGCTTCCTTGATTTCAGCTTGACCTGCGACCGGCGCGTTAAAAAACCAGCGGGCCGAGTTCAGCCCCGCTAAGCCGGACGTGCATGATCCGCGCCAGCGTCGGCGCGATTGAGCGCATATCGATCTCGCCCAGCGATCGGCGCGCAGGAATGCCGGGGCCCATGATCAGGAAGGTGGCGCGCATTGCCGGGTTTGCCGGAAACCAGCCGTGCGTGCCCTTGATGTGCGCCGCGCCGGTCAGCCCCCCGGCTTGATCGGCAAATCTGCCCGCCGCGGTGCCAAGGGCGAAATCGACAAAGAAACTGGCCGCGGGATTGCCGTGCATGGCAACGATCTGTTGCGTCGTGGCAATCGTAGCAATGCCGTTGGCGGGATCGGCCTTGAGCTGCGCGAGCAGCGCCGCGACGCGCTGCTGAGCCGCCGGATCACCGGGCCGCGCCAACACCACCGCGGCGCTCCCGCCCGTTGGCCAGGGCATCGCCTCCCAACTCGTGACTTTGCCGCTGCCATCAAGCGTGATTAATCCGGCATCGATGAATGCGCGAAATAGGTTGGTGTCGCGGGTAACCGGCGCAAAGCCGTGATCGCTGACCACCGCGATCACCGCATTGGGGTGCGCGGTGAGTTCGGCCCGGATCACCAGGCCGACCGCAGTATCGATCCGTTCCAGCACCGCATGCGCACTTGGCGTGCCAGGCCCGTCCTGATGCTGCTGGTGATCGAGCCCGGCCAGGTACAACGTGGCGAAGCCGGGACGATGACGGCGGATCAGCGCGGCGGCAAAGCGGGCGCGATTTTCGTCGCCGTCGATCGTTTCATCAATGCCTTGGGCGTAAGTCTCGCCGGTTGCTGTTTCGAGCGCGGGGATCAGCCTGGGGGTGGCTAGCGCGCCCAGCAGCTTGGCATCGTCAGCGTGGCCAGTGCGCCAGATCTGCGGGAGGTTCCAGGTGATACCCTTGGCGCCTACGCTAACCGGCCAATGGACGTTGGCGACGGTGATCCCGGCTGCCGCTGCCACCGACCACAGCGTGGGCAGCTTGATGTCGCTGGCGAACCAGAACCAGCCGCTGGTATTGATCTGCATGGGATCGAAGGTGGTGTTGCCTACAATTCCATGCCGCGCCGGACTGGCGCCGGTAATCATCGTAGTGTGGCTGGGATAGGTAACCGTCGGAAGGACACCGACAACCCCGGTGGCATAGGCGCCAAGCGTAACGAAGCGGCGCAGATTGGGCACTTTGAGCCCGCGCTGCTCGGCTTCAAGCACATCGCCAGGGCGCAGTCCGTCGATCGAGATCAGCAGGACGGGCGCGGCGCAGGCCGGGGCCGCGCAGGCCACCAGCGCCGCGATAGTGAGAACAAATCGGCGCAGCATCCCAAATTCTCCTAGTTCGCGAACAGTTGCCGCAGATCGGCAAAGGCTTTCATCTCGATCGCGTTGCCCGACGGATCGCGGAAAAACATCGTCGCCTGTTCGCCCGGCTCGCCTTTGAAGCGGATGTATGGCGCGATCTCGAATTTGGTACCAGCTGCAGTTAGCCGGTCGGCCAGCACCTGCCAATCGGCCAGTTCGAGCACGATCCCGAAGTGCGGCACTGGCACGCCGTGGCCATCGACCGGATTGGCGCCCGCATCGGCCCCGCCCGCCGCGCCCACACAATGCGCGACGATCTGGTGACCGTAGAAATTGAAATCGATCCAGCTGTCCGAACTGCGGCCTTCGGGGCAGCCCATCGTCTCGCCCCAGAAGGCGCGGGCCTCGACAAGATCGCGCACGGGGAAAGCGAGGTGGAATGGGCGCAGGTTCAATTCGGGGTCCTTGTTCAGACTCGACAGGTTCTGGATGAGTGCGTAGCGCGCTAATGCATGAAGCTGATCATCGGCAACAAGAACTATTCGAGCTGGTCGCTACGCGGCTGGCTGGCGTGCAAGCAATCGGGTCTCGCGTTCGAGGAAATTCAGGTCCCGCTCTACGGCGATGACTGGAACGCAGCCAAGAAGCAGAACGACGACATCGCCCCGTCATCGGGCAAAGTTCCGGTGCTGTGGGATGGCGACGCGGTGGTGTGGGACAGTTTGGCGATCATCGAATACCTGTCCGACAAGGTCGGGCGCGAGCGGTTCTGGCCCAAGGACGACGCTGCCCGCGCGATGGCGCGCTCGATGGTCGCCGAAATGCATTCCTCATTCGCGGCGCTGCGCAGCCAGTGTCCGATGAATGTTCGCACGCGGATTGCCGACGCGAAAATCGACGATGTTGCCAAAGCCGACGTGGTTCGCATCCTGACGCTGTGGGCCGAAGCGCGCGCCCGCTTTGGCCGCGGCGGCCCGTACCTGTTCGGCACTTTCAGCGCGGCCGATATCTTCTATGCCCCGGTGGTCAGCCGGTTCATCTCTTATGGCGTCGGCGTGCCAGGCTTTGCGCTTGCCTACATGGAAGCGGTGTGGAGCCACGAATGGCTGAAAAGCTGGATCGCCGCGGCCGAGGCTGAAGACTGGGTGATCGAGCAGTTCGAGAGCGTGCCAGCCAAGAAGTAGCGCGTTAGAAGCTGCTGCCGTCCTTGCGGCGCTGCTCGCCGACAGCGGCTGACAGGTGCATGTCGATATCGGGATAGTGGCAATCGCTTTCGGACGGGCGGCCGATGGCCACAAAACTGCACAGCGCGTCGGAGCGGTTCTGCAACACATGGCCATTGCCGTCGTTCTTGGGGAAGGCCGCCACATCGCCCGCGCGCAGCACAGTTTCGCCGCTGTCATCGACCAGCACCGCTTCGCCGGCCAGCATTACCACCAGCTCGTCCTCGCCTTCGTGCCAGTGGCGCTGGCTCGACCAAGCACCCGGTGCCAATTTCACATGGCTCGCGCCGAAATCAGTCAGGCCAGCCGCAGGGGCGAGGCGGCGATACCAGCGCGCTTTAATCACGTCGGAATAGATTGGCGGATAGCCGGTGGCGTTCGTCTGCGGGATTGCAGCGAGATCGAGCTTGGGCATGGCGTTAGGCTCCGGCTTGTCAGTATGGGACATAGTCCATATGCGGGGGGAGAACCATGACTGTCACCAAGCCCTCTGTAGTTGATCTGGCCGAAGCGTTGATCGCCTGTCCCAGCGTCACCCCCGCTGCCGGGCTGGTATTCGATTGCCTGCAAGCCCAGCTCGAACCGCTGGGGTTCGTGGTCCACCGCTTTCACGCCGGAGAGGCGCCAGACGGACCGGTGGAGAACCTGTTCGCACTCCGCCAGGGCCCGCCGGGCAGCCGCCACTTCGCCTTTGCTGGCCACGTCGATGTGGTTCCGCCCGGCGAGGGCTGGACCAGCGCGCCGTTCGCGCCCGAACTACGGGGCGACCTGCTCTACGGACGCGGTGCGGTCGACATGAAGGGCGCGATTGCGGCGATGGTCGCCGCCTCCGCGCAGGTGCCGCAGGACGCGGGCACGATCAGCTTCATCATCACCGGCGACGAGGAAGGGCCGGCACGGTTCGGCACCGTCGCGCTGATCGAATATATGCGCTCGGTCAGCGCGGTGCCCGATCTGTGCCTGGTGGGCGAGCCGACTTCGGTGAACCGCTTGGGCGATATGATGAAAATCGGCCGACGCGGATCGACCAACATCTGGCTCGAGGTGGCCGGCAAGGAAGGCCACGTCGCTTACCCGCATCTGGCGGATAACCCGATTCCCCGGCTGGTCGCGTTGCTGGCCGAGCTCGACGCGCTGGTGCTTGATGCGGGGACCGACTGGTTTCAAGCCTCGAACCTTGAGGTGACCGAGCTAACGGTGGGCAATCCGGCCACCAACGTAATCCCGCCGCGCGCCTCAGCTCGGGTCTCGATCCGCTTCAATGATCTGCACAGGGGTTTGGACCTTGGCGAGCGGGTCCGCGCGATTGCCGAGCGCCACGGCGGCAGCGCGCGGCAGGTGGTCTATGGCGAGGCCTTTCTGACCCCGCCCGGCGCCTTTTCCGCGTTAGTCAGCGCGGCGGTTGAAGCCGAAACCGGGGAGGCCCCCGAAGCCAGCACCACCGGCGGCACTTCCGATGCGCGGTTCCTTAAGGAGCTGTGCCCGGTGATCGAATTTGGGCTGTGCAATGCTACGATGCACAAGCGCGACGAGGCGGCGGCCGTCCCCGATCTTGAGGCGCTGGTGCGGATTTATGTGCGGGTGGCGAAAGCGGCACTGGCCTGATAGGCTACCTCAAATCAAAATCGCCACGGGGAGCGCAATACCATCATGACCGCACAGCGATCGGCCTTTGGCTGGCTCATCCACCTGCTCACCAAGTACCTGACCTGGTGCATTATGGGCGGTATGCTGCTGGGCATTGGCGTGGGCTATCTGGTCCACGAAGATCTGCTGTCCGGGGTGATGAGCAATGAATACTGGATCAAGACCTTCGGCACGCTCTCGACGATTTTCCTCAACCTGATCAAGATGCTGGTCGCACCGCTGGTGCTGGGGACGATCATTTCGGGGCTGGCGCACATGAACGACAGCGCGGCGGTGGGCCGGATCGGGTTCCGCGCGATCCTGTGGTTCATTGTCGCCAGCCTGATCTCGATCAGCCTCGGTCTGGTCATGGTCAACTTCTTCCAGCCCGGCGTAGGGGTTGATCTGGCCGCGCCGGTCAAGGCGGTGGGCGAGGTCAGGAAGCTCGACCTGTTCGAATTCATCGAGCACATCTTCCCCAAGAACCTGTTCACCGCGCTCAGCGAAAACAACGTGCTGCAGATCCTGGTGTTTTCATTGTTTGCCGGGATCGGGCTGACCGCGATTGGCGAAAAAGGCCGTCCGCTGGTGCGCGCGGCCGAAGCGCTGGCCGAACTGATGCTGCAGGTCACCGGCTATGTCATGCGGCTCGCGCCGTTCGCGGTGTTCGGCGCGCTGGCCAAGGTGGTGGCCGAAAACGGCTTGGGCATTCTGGGCACCTATGTGCAGTTACTCGGCGAATTTTACCTCAGCCTAGCGATCTTGTGGGCCTTGCTGTTGGGGGTCGGCTGGGTGTTCCTGCGCAGCCGCATTTTCATGCTGGTGCGCTACATCCGCGAGCCGGTGATGATTGCCTTCTCGACCGCGAGCAGCGAGGCGGCGATGCCCAAACTGTTCGAGCAGCTTGACCGCTTCGGTATCCCGCGCCGTATTTCGGGGCTGATGATCCCGCTGGGCTATTCGTTCAACCTCGATGGCTCGATGATGTACGCCAGCTTTGCGACAATTTTCATCGCGCAGGCCTATGGCTTCGATCTGTCGATCACCACGCAGATCCTGATCCTGCTGACGCTGATGATCAGCTCCAAAGGCATCGCCGCGGTGCCGCGCGCAAGCCTGGTGGTCATTGCCGCCACGCTGGCGATGTTCGACCTGCCGGTCGAAGGTATCGCGCTGGTGCTGGCGATCGACCAGTTCCTCGACATGGGCCGGACCGCCACCAATGTGCTGGGCAATGCCGTGGCCACGTCGGTGATCACCAAGTGGGAAGGCATGCTCCAGCCGCCGCTCGGTCCCGAAGACGAGGACCCGCACGCGCCCAGCGAAACCCCTGAGCACGGCACGAAGGGGCTGCACCTCGATCCGGCGCAGTAGCGCCTACTTTTTCTCGCTCTTGGGTTTGAACGCGCACAGGTCTGCGACGCTGCAGCGCCAGCACTCGGGCCGCCGCGCCTTGCAGACATAGCGTCCGTGCAGGATCAGCCAGTGATGCGCGCCCAGCCGGAACGGTGCGGGGACCTTTTTTTCCAGCTGCTGCTCGACCGCCAGCGGGGTCTTGCCCTTGGCCAGGCCGGTGCGGTTGCCGACCCGGAAGATGTGCGTATCGACCGCGAAGGTCTCAGCCGCGAAGGCGCAGTTCATCACCACATTGGCGGTCTTGCGCCCCACGCCCGGCAGCGTGGTCAGCACATCGCGGTCCGCCGGAACTTTGCCGCCAAAATCGCGCAGCAGGAGTTCGGACAAGGCGATGACGTTCTTGGCCTTGGTATTGAACAGCCCGATGGTCTTGATGTGATCCTTCAGCGCCGCCTCGCCCAGCGCGACCATCTGCGCGGGGGTGGTGACAAAGCCGAACAGCGCGCGGGTCGCCTTGTTCACCCCGACATCGGTCGCCTGCGCCGACAGCACCACCGCGACCAGCAGCTGGTAGGTGTTGCCAAACAGCAGTTCGGTCTCGGGCGCAGGATTGTCCTCGGCGAGGCGGCGGAAGAATTCGAAAGTATCGAACGCCTTCAAAGCGCGAGCACCTGCTCCATGGTGTAGCGCCCAGCCGCTTTGCCGACCAGCCACTGCGCTGCGCGCACCGCGCCCTTGGCAAAGATGCTGCGATCTTCAGCCATATGCGACAGCGTCAACCGTTCGTGATCGCCCAGAAACAGCACGCTGTGATCGCCCGCAACGCTGCCGCCGCGCAAGGACGCAAAGCCGATGTCGCCGCTCCGCCTTGCGCCGGTGATGCCGTCGCGCCCGCGTGCCGAGTGACTCGCCAACGCAATCCCTCGCCCCCCCGCCGCCGCCTCGCCCAGCAGCAGCGCGGTGCCCGAGGGGGCGTCGACCTTCTTGCGGTGATGCATCTCGGCGATCTCGATGTCCCAGTCCTCGCCCAGCCGCTCGGCGGCTTCGCGCACCAGATGCGCGAGCAGCGTAACCCCGAGCGAGGTGTTGCCGGTCTGTAGCACGGCGATCTTGTCCGCCGCCGCTTCGCACAGCCAATGGTGGCGCTCTGCGAGCCCGGTGGTGCCAACCACGATCGGCACGCCCGCCGCCATCGCCGCCTCTAGGTTGCCCTCGAGCGCGGTCGGGGAGGAGAAATCGACTAGCACGTCGCTCACCGCCGCCAGTGCGGCCAGATCGCCGCCCTGATCGACCCCGCCAGCGTGGACCACGCCCGCCGCCGTCATTGCTTCAACCAGCGCTGCCCCCATGCGCCCGGCGCTGCCGATGATTCCGATTCTTGCCATAACCCTGAGTCCCGCATGCCCTGAGCTTGTCGAAGGGCCGAAGTTTCTTCTAAGCGACGCTTGAAGGAAAAGCAGTCCTTCGACAAGCTCAGGACGAAACCGGGACGGAGGCCAAGTGAGTCAAATTCGCAACATTGTGATCCTGACCGGCGCGGGCATATCGGCCGAGAGCGGGATCGACACGTTCCGCTCGGCCGGCGGCCTGTGGGAACAGCACCGGGTCGAAGACGTCGCCACCCCCGAAGGGTTCGCGCGCGATCCCGAGCTGGTGCTGCGCTTCTACGATATGCGCCGGGCGGCAATTCAGGAGAAGCAGCCCAACCCGGCGCACCTGGCGCTGGCTCGGCTCGATGCCGAGTGGCTAGGCGAACTGCTGATCGTCACCCAGAACGTCGATGACCTGCACACCCGCGCCGGCGCCAAACGGGTGCTGCCCATGCACGGCGAGCACCTCAATGCCTGGTGCACCAGCTGCGACTTTCGCTCACCATGGCGCACGACCTTGATCGAGCGGCCGCCCTGCCCGGTGTGCCAGGCGCGGACCCTGCGTCCCGACGTGGTCTGGTTCGGCGAAATGCCGTACCGGATGGACGAGATTTATGCGGCCATGCGCAGCGCCGACCTGTTCGTCTCGATCGGGACCTCGGGCGCGGTTTATCCCGCCGCTGGGTTGGTGCAAAATGCAGTCGAACTGGGGGCGCAAACGCTCGAGCTCAATCTTGAGCGCAGCCAGGGATCGGGGATGTTCCACGAGACCCGTCTGGGCCCGGCGAGCGAACTGGTCCCGGCCTGGGTTGATGAGATGTTGGGTTCAGCCTGAGCAGCCCCGGCACTCCGGATCCTTGGCAATCCGCAGCGTCCGCAGGCTTGGCACCAGCCCTTCGAACAGATGCAACTGCCCCCATTGTGGATCACCCAGCGCGGCCTGGCCCGCCAGCAGGACGCGGATTGCCTGCATTGCCGCAAAGGCGCCGATCATTCCGGCCATCGCCCCCAGCACGCCTTGCTCGGCGCAAGTATCGCAATCATCGGCGTCGAAGGCGTCGCCGACAAAGCAGCGATAACAGGCCTGCCCAGGCACATGCCCGGCAAAGTTTGCCACCTGTCCCTGAAAGCGCCCGATCGCCGCGCTGGTTAACGGGATGCCGAGCGCGGTGCAGGTATCCGACACGATCAGCCGGGTCGCAAAATTGTCACACCCATCAAGCACAAGGTCAGCGCCCTCAAGGTCGTGCGCTGCGCTGTCACCCCCCACCTTCCCGGCGTTGGTACGGACCTTGAGGGCACCATCGAAACGCTGCACCCATTCAGCCGCAACGTCGGCTTTGGCCCGGCCGATGTCCGCCTCGCGGTAAATCGTCTGGCGTTGCAAATTCGAGGCATCGACCACATCGCGGTCGATCAGCGTCAGGGTGCCGACCCCGGCGCCCGCCAGATATTGCAGCGCGGGCGAACCGATTCCGCCCAGCCCGACTAGCGCGACATGCGCGCTGCCCAAGGCTACTTGGCCCGCCCCACCCACTTCGGGCAGCACGATATGACGGGCAAAGCGCGACAAGCGATCGGGCGACAGGTTGTGGGGAGCGGCCGACATCCCGCTTCCTTTACGACGAAAGCGCGAAAACGGGAAGGAAGCTTCTTGCCGCGCGGCGCATAGTCCGGCACTTAATCAGTCAATTAAGAAGAGGAACGGGACGAGCGATGCATTATGCTGAATTGCGCCGCGTGCGCGAGGAACTGACCGGGCCGGATGGCCAGTTCGAAATCACCGAGGCCGAGGTGCTGGGCAACCGGCTGCGGGTGTTCAAAAACGCCCCGCCCTCGGTGCGCGAAGTCTGGCTGGCGAGCGCCATCTTTGCCGAGCGGCCATACCTGATCTACGGCGACGAAGTGCTGACCTATGCGCAGGCGCATGCGCAAGTGAACGCGGTCGCAGCGTGGCTGTTTGCGCAAGGCATCAAACCGGGTGACCGGGTCGCCATCGCGATGCGCAACTATCCCGAATGGATGCTGATCTACTGGGCCTGCGTCTCGGTCGGGGTCGCGGCAGTGGGGATGAACGCGTGGTGGAACGGCGAGGAAACGGCCTTCGCGATGCAGGACGCCGCGCCCAAGGTGTTGTTTGCCGATCCCGAGCGGCTGGCGCGGGTGGCCGAAAGCCCCGGGCTGGCGGATGGCGTCAAGCTGGTCGGCGTGCGGCTCAAGGCGCCGCAGCTGGGCGTGACCGACTGGGCCGAGGTGATCGCCCATGGCGGGGCGATGCCCGATGTCAGCATCGACCCCGACGCCGATGCCTGCATTTTCTACACCTCGGGCACCACCGGGTTCCCCAAGGGCGCGCAGCTGACGCACCGGGGCTGCGTCGCCAACTTGCTCAACATGGTCTATTCGACCACCGCGCAGGCGCTGGCGGTGGAGCGCGCCACCGGGGTCGCGCCGCCGCTTGATCCGCCGCCAGCGGTAACTTTGCTGACCACACCCTTGTTCCACGTCACCGCCAACAATTGCGGCGCATACCTGACCACAGCAGCGGGCGGCGCGATTGTGCTGATGTACAAGTGGGACGCGGGCGAAGCGCTCAAACTGGTCG
>JANOTT010000027.1:0-21739 GCA_031416535.1 Novosphingobium sp.
AGCCGCCGCCGCTATCTTGAGCTGATTGCGGCCGAGGCGGAGAAGTTTCCCGGGCGCGGCGCGCTGTCGTGCTCGAACCTGGCGCACGGGTTTGCCGCCGCGCTCGAAGACAAGGGCGCGATCGCGCACGGGCGCGGCCCCAACCTGGCAATCGTCACCGCCTATAACGATATGCTCTCGGCGCATCAGCCCTATGGCCGCTATCCCGAGGCGATAAAGCTGTATGCCCGCGAAGTGGGGGCCACCGCGCAAGTCGCGGGCGGGGTTCCGGCGATGTGCGACGGGGTGACGCAGGGCCAGGCCGGGATGGAGCTGTCGCTGTTCAGCCGCGATGCCATCGCCATGGCGGCGACTGTGGCGCTGAGCCACGCGATGTTCGACGCGATGGCTTTGCTCGGCATCTGCGACAAGATCGTGCCGGGATTGGTGATCGGCGCCTTGCGGTTCGGGCACCTCCCGGCGATTTTCATTCCTTCGGGGCCGATGCCTTCGGGGCTCGCCAACAAGGACAAGCAAAAGGTCCGCCAGCTTTACGCCGAGGGCAAGGCGAGCCGCGCCGATCTGCTGGCAAGCGAAAGCGCCAGCTATCACAGCCCCGGCACCTGCACCTTTTATGGCACCGCCAATTCGAACCAGATCATGCTCGAACTGATGGGGCTGCACCTGCCCGCCGCCTCGTTCGTTCCGCCGGGTACCCCGCTGCGCTCCGCACTGACCCGCGCTGCGGTGCACCGGTTGGCGGAAATCGGGCGCGAAGGCGCGGACTACCGCCCGCTGGCGCGGGTGATCGACGAAAAAGCTATTGTCAACGCTGCGGTCGGCTTGCTGTGCACCGGCGGATCGACCAACCACGCGATCCACTTGCCGGCGATGGCGCGCGCGGCGGGGATCAAGCTCGACTGGCAGGACCTTGATGAATTGTCAGGCGCGGTCCCCCTGCTGGCGCGGGTCTATCCCAACGGTTCGGGCGATGTGAACCACTTCCACGCCGCTGGCGGGGTCTCGTTTCTGGTCCGCGAGCTGCTCGGTGCCGGGCTGGCGCACGGCGATGTGCTGACTGTGACGCAAGGCGGCATGGCCGCCTACGCGGCCGAGCCGGTGCTGGCTGACGGCGCGCTGACCTGGCAGCCCGCTCCGGCGACAAGCGGCGACGATACGATCCTGCGCCCGGCGGCGCGGCCGTTCATGCCCGATGGCGGGATGCGGCTGGTCAAGGGCAACCTTGGCCGCGCGACCTTCAAGACCAGCGCGGTCGATCCCGAACGCTGGACGATCGAGGCCCCGTGCCAGGTGTTCTCGACGCAGGACGAAGTCCAGGCCGCGTTCACGGCGGGCGAACTGAACCGCGATGTGATCGTGGTCGTGCGCTTCCAGGGCCCGCGCGCCAACGGGATGCCCGAACTGCATAAACTGACCCCGCCGCTGGGTGTGCTGCAAGACCGCGGGCACAAGGTCGCGCTGGTCACCGACGGGCGCATGTCAGGCGCCTCGGGCAAGGTCCCGGCAGCGATCCACGTCACCCCCGAAGCCTTCGCTGGCGGCGCGCTGGCGTACCTGCGCGATGGTGACCGGGTGCGGCTGTGCGCGCACACCGGAACGCTCGCGGTGCTTGAAGACATTTCGCAGCGCGAGCCGGTGCTTCCGCCGCAAGCCGCAATCGGGATGGGGCGCGAACTGTTCGCGCTGCTGCGCAATCATGCTGACGGCGCCGAGGAAGGCGCATCGGCGATGCTGGCGGCGGCCGGATTGTGACCACCGGGATCGTCAGCGTTGATATCGGCGGCACGCACGCGCGTTTTGCACTGGCCCAGATCACCAAGGACGGCGCGATCACGCTGGGCGAGCCGGCCACGCTGCACACCAGGGATCACGCCAGCTTCCAGACCGCGTGGGAGCATTTTGCGCAGCTGCAGGGCGGCAGTCTGCCGACAGCCTGCGCGATCGCGATCGCGGGGCCGGTCGGCGGCGAGATGATCCGCTTTACCAACAACCCGTGGGTCATTCGGCCCGCGCTGATCCCCGAAAAACTCGGCGCGTCGCGTTACACGGTGATCAACGATTTCGGCGCGGTCGGCCATGCGGTGGCCCGCGCCGGACCCGAGTTTTTCGTTCATCTGGCCGGGCCTGACCAACCACTTCCCGCCACCGGCACACTGTCGGTGCTCGGCCCTGGCACCGGCATGGGGGTGGCGCACGTCTGGCGCGACGGCGCGGGCGGCTACCAGGTGCAAGCGACCGAGGGCGGGCATATCGACTATGCCCCGCTCGACAGCATCGAGGACGCGATCCTGGCGCGGCTGCGCCAGCGCTATCGCCGGGTCTCGGCCGAACGCGTGGTCTCTGGTCCGGGGCTGGTCGATATCTACGAGGCGCTGGCCGGGATGGAAGGCCGCGCGATCCAGCCGATCGACGATCGCACCCTGTGGGGCCTTGGCACCAGCGGCCCAAATGAAGGCGGGGACAGTCTGGCGGCCGCCGCGGTCGACCGGTTCTGCCTCGCGCTCGGCTCGTTCGCAGGTGACATCGCGTTGGCGCAAGGGGCCAGCGGCGTGGTGATCGCGGGCGGGCTGGGACTGCGCATCCGCGACACGCTGCTGCAATCGGGCTTTGCCAACCGGTTCAAGTCCAAGGGGCGCTTTGAAGGCCTGATGGCGGCGCTGCCGGTCAAGCTGATCACCCATCCGCAGCCCGGCCTGTTCGGCGCCGCCGCTGCCTTTGCCAAGGAGCACCTGACGTGACGCGCATCGAACAGATCATGCGGATGGCCCCGGTCATCCCGGTGCTGGTGATCGAGGACGCCGCGCATGCGGTGGCGATTGCCACGGCGCTGGTCGCGGGCGGCTTGCCGGTACTTGAAGTAACCCTGCGCACCGCCAGCGCGCTCGAGGTGATCCGCGCGATGAAGCAGGTCCCGGGCGCGATTGTCGGTGCGGGGACCGTGCTGAACGAGCATGCGCTCGACGATGCGCTCGAAGCGGGCAGCGAATTTGTCGTCTCGCCGGGGCTGACCGACAGCCTCGCCAAAGCGGCGATAGCGGGCAATGTGCCGTTCCTGCCGGGGATCGCGACCGCGTCCGACATCATGCGCGGGCTGGATCTGGGGCTTGACCGGTTCAAGTTCTTCCCAGCCGAAGCCAATGGCGGGATTCCAGCGCTCAGAGCCATAGCTGCGCCGTTCGGGATGGCACGGTTCTGCCCAACTGGCGGGATTACGCTAGGCTCCGCCCCCGACTGGCTGGCGCTCGACGCGGTGCTGTGCTGCGGCGGATCGTGGCTGGTGGGCGCGAATAGAACTGGGGGGTCGCCCGATGTGGCCGCGATCGAAGCGGCGGCGCGCGCCGCCGCCGCGCTGGCACGATGACCCTGCTGAGCCAGCTTCACGCACGGTTGCAGGAACTGCACCGCCGCACGGCCGAAACCCCGCTGTTCAACCCGGTATTCCAGCTCAGCCTGGAACTATCGCGGCGGATCGAAAGCGGCGATCTGCCGCTGCGCGACGTCGCCACCCTAGTGGCCGAGCTCGAATGCGAAGGCCTGCAGGCGCGCGCCGCCCGGCTTGAACGACTGGTCGCACCGCTTGACCCGGCAGCCAATCACGCGCGGATCGCGGGGCTGGCCGACGCGCCCGACTTTACTGCATTCGCCGCCAAAGTACGCACGCCGCTGCTCCACGTGGTGTTCACCGCGCACCCGACGTTTCTGCTCACCCGCCGCCAGAGCGAGGCCGTTGCCGCAGCTGCCACCAGCGGCGCGATTGATGCGGGCAGTGCCTGCGTTGCCCCGCACGCGCGCGATGCCATCACGCTCGATGGCGAGCATGCCGATGCCATGGCCGCAATTTCCCGCGGGCAAGCCGCGCGCGATGCGATCAACCGGCAATTGCTGGGCGAGGCGCGCCGCCGTTGGCCGGGTCAGTGGCGCAGCCTCGATCCGCTGCCGCTGCGGTTCGCCTCGTGGGTCGGCTATGACATGGACGGGCGCACCGACATCTCGTGGGCGACCTCGCTCCGCTACCGGCTGTCCGAAAAGGCCGAGCGGCTGGGCAGCTATGCGGCCCTGCTGGCGGACGCCGCGCCTGACCTGGCCGGACGGCTGCGCCGCGCGGCGAGCTATGCGGCTGACCTGGCTGCGCGGTTTGCCGCCGATTTGTCCGCCCCGGCGGCGCTGTCCCAAGCCGCCAATGCGCTGACCGCACCACACGCCGACAAGCTCATCAGCCTGAGCGGTGTCATCGCCGAACTCGAAACACAAGCAGCGCACGCCGACGATGCCGCCGCCGAAACGCTGCTGACCGCCGCCGCCGCGATGCGCGCCGATGGGCTGGGCATGGGCTGGATTCACTTCCGCGTGAACAGCTCGCAGCTGCAAAACGCGATCCGCCGCCGGATCGATCCCAGCGGCCGGCTCGATTTGGCCAGCCAGGCCGCGCTGGTGCGGATGCGCGAATTGCTGGCCGAAGTGGGGCCGCTGCGCGCCAACTTTGCCGCGCTGGCAATCGAGAATTCGACCGCAGTGCGCCAGTTTCTGGCGATGGCGCAGATCCTTGGCCACGTTGATGCCGACAGTCCGATCCGGATGCTGGTGGCCGAGTGCGAGCAACCCAGCACGGTGCTCGCCGCGCTCTACTTCGCCAG
This sequence comes from Novosphingobium sp., assembly GCA_031416535.1. Lineage (GTDB taxonomy): Bacteria > Pseudomonadota > Alphaproteobacteria > Sphingomonadales > Sphingomonadaceae > Novosphingobium. The sequence goes on from JANOTT010000027.1 coordinate 4,635, forward strand.
GCTGTTCGGGATCGCCGACAAGGTCGATGTCTCACCCTTGTTCGAAACCGAGAGCGCGCTCGAGCACGGCGGGCGCTTCCTCGATGCCTTGCTGGCCGAGCCAGCCTACCGCGATTACGCCAAGCTGCGCGGCCGGGTGGCGGTCCAGACCGGGTTTTCCGACGCCGGGCGGTTCGTCGGCCAGATCCCGGCGGCGCTGGCGATCGAGCGGCTGCAAGGCCGCCTCAGCGAAGCGATGGTCGCCAACGGCCTGACCGATGTTGCCGCCCTGGTGTTCAATACCCACGGCGAAAGCATGGGGCGCGGCGCGCATCCTGCAAGCTTTGCCGACCGCGTGGCCTGGCCGCTTTCGCCGTGGGCGCGGCGGCGGTTCGTGCGTGCGGGTGTGCGATTGGAACCCGAGGTCAGCTTTCAGGGCGGCGACGGCTACCTGTTTTTCGGCACCCCCGAACTGGCGCTGGCCACGCTCACCCGGTTTGCCGAAGCCAGCCCGGCCAGCACCGATGCCGAGGCGCCGACCGATCCGTTCTATCGCCGCACCGACCTCAGCCTCGACTTTTACCGCGCGATCCGGCGGATCCAGCAGGATTATCTGCACAGCCGGACCTATGCCCGCGCGGTCACCGCATTCGGGCTCGGGCTGCTTACCGATACCGGCAGCCGCAAGAGCCGCCGCCAGTCCGACCTGGCCGCCGACCGCGAGCTGAGCCTGCGCCAGATCCGTGCAATCCCGCACAATGCGGTGCTCCAGCAGCTCGGCTATCCAGTCAACGTGATCGCCGGGTTCGGCACGGCTGCCGAGGGCAATTACGAGGCGCTGGCCGATCTGCTGACGCAAAGCGCGCGCGGGCGGCAGTTGGTGCGGTTGGTCCGCGCGGCCAATGCGCTGGCCAGCATCAAGACGGTCGCAGCGTTTGGCGAGCTGTTCAATTCGGCCTACTGGGCCAGCCGGCCCTATCGCGGCGACGAAACCGGCGTATCGGAAAGCTGCCTCGCGCTGGCCGAATACCTGACCACCGATGACCGCACCGGCGTGTTCCGGCGGCTCGCCTCGCGGCTGCGGGTCGATGCGCTCAAGCTGCACCGGCTGCTCGATCTGATCCCCGACGAGGCCCCGCTCGAAGGGCGCGAGCATACCAGGCGCATGTTGGGCGTGCTGCAAGCGCTGCGGCTGGCGCTGTTTCAGCACATGTTCCTCAAAGCCGTGTCGGTGCCCGCGTTCAGCCGCGCCAACGACATCTCGCGCGAAGACGTGCTCGAGATGGTGTTCACGCTGCGGGTTGACGAAGCCCTGGCGCAAATGCGCCGCGCCTTCCCGGTCAGCTTCCCGCAGATCAGCGATTTCTCGGTCGATGCGCCGAGCGATTATCCCGACGACGCCGCCACCGGCTATGAGGCGATCCACCGCGACTTCATCGACCCGATCGCGGAAGCCAACGCACTCGCGCTGCGGATCACCACCGCGATCGCGAATGTGTTCGGCGCGCATGGCTGAGGCGGGCGGGCGTTAATCTTTGCCTGCCAGCCAGTCCCACGGCGAAACGCGGTTAAGCCGGGGCTGGTGTTTACCAGGCAAAAGCGCAAGACCGATGCTGCAAGATTCTGGGCCAAAGGCTGCGCGGCATGAAGTTCAATCCCCTTTACCTGGTGGGCGGCCTGTTCGGGCTGGTCATAGCGGCGATGGGCGCGCTGCTATTGCGTCCGTTCGGGAGCGATCCGCGCGTGCTGCAGCCCGGTTCGGACGCGGCCCGGTTTGCGCAGGCTGACCGCGCCACACCAGCAGCGCCTCCTGCTCCCGCCGCGCCCAACGCTTCTCCAAAGCCGGCGGACGAACGCTTCGTCATCAAACGCATCCTGCCGATCACCGGCCCGATCAAATACGGCGAATGGCACTGGGACGAGAAAAATGTGCCCGCTGGCCCCGTGGTGATCACCGTCGATCTCGACGCGCGGGTGCTCTCGGTATTTCGCGGCGGCTATGAGATCGGCGCGACCGCAGTGCTGCTGGGCACCAGTAAAACCCCGACCCCGCTCGGCGTGTTTCCGGTCAAGTGGAAGCGCGCCGATCACTATTCCTCGATCTATGACCAGGCGCCGATGCCGTTCACCATGAACCTGACCCCGGACGGGATTGCGGTCCACGGTACCACGGTGGAAAAGGGCTATGCCAGCCACGGCTGCATCGGTGTGCCGAACGCATTTGCGAAAAAGATCTTCGCCATCACCCCGGTCGGCACCAGGGTTTACATCACGCGCGGCAAGATGGCGAAGGCGGGAGACAGTTTGATCTGATTGTGCCGGTGCCGCAAAGGACCGGCCGGATGGCCTGTCCGCACCGAAAAAACTACGCCAGCCCGCGTTCCACATTCCGCTGCGTGGCATCCCCCAGCTGGCTGCCGCCATCGATATCGAGGATCGTGCCGGTGATATATTTCGCCGCGTCCGAGCACAGGAACACCGCGCCCTCGGCGATTTCCTCAATATGACCCCAGCGTTTCAGCGCGATCCGTTCGATATGCTTGGCCTTGGTCGCCGGATCGGGGGCCAGCCGCGCCATGCCTTCGGTGCCTTCGATCGGGCCGGGCGAGATCCCGTTGACCCGCACATCGCTGCCCCATTCGAGCGCGAGCACGCGGACCAGCTGATTGATCCCGGCCTTGGCCGCGCAGGCGTGGGCCTGCAGCTGCATCGGGTTGACCGCTTGGCCCGCCGTGATCGCGATCAGCGACGCGCCCGGCACGGCCAGCAGATCATGGCAGGCGCGGAACACGTTAAACGTGCCGAGCAGGTCAATATCGACCACCGTCTTGAAGGCGTTGGCCGACATCCCCAGCACCGGGGCGAGGAAATTGCCCGCCGCGCCCGAGACCACGATGTCGAGCGGTCCGAACTGGCTCCGGGTCTGCTCAAGCGCGCCGCGAATTGCGCCGAAATCGCGCACGTCAGCGCTCAGACCGAGCGAGCCTGCGCCGATCTCCGCCGCTGCACGCGCCGCCTTTTCGGGATTGCGCCCGACCACCGCGACTTTCGCGCCAAGCTGCGCCATGCGCTTGGCGATGCCCAGATTGATGCCGCTGGTCCCGCCTGCAATAAACGCGACTTTGCCTTCGAGAATACCGTCTTTGAAGGGTGAGCTCATCGTCAATCTCCTTAGCGCGGGGCCATGCGGATTGCGCCGTCAAGGCGGATACATTGGGCGTTGAAATAGCCATTGCGCGCCAGTTCGAGCACCAGGCTGCCAAATTCCTCGGGCTTGCCCAGCCGCTTGGGGAACGGCACCGAAGCGGCCAAACTGTCGAGCACGTTCTGCTTGGCGCCGAGCATCAATGGCGTCGAAAAAATCCCCGGCATGATCGAATTCACCCGGATTCCCAGGTCCGACAGGTCGCGCGCCATCGGCAGGACCAAGCCATTGACGCCGGCTTTGGCCGAACCGTAAATGATCTGCCCGATCTGCCCGTCCTGCGCCGCGACCGAGGCGGTCAGGACAATGCAGCCGCGCTCGCCGTCGTCGTTGGGCTCAAGGCCCGCCATGCCCTCAGCCGAGAGCGAGGCGATGCGGTAGCTGGCGACCAGAATGCCCTGCACGCCGTAAAGATAATCCTCGGTCGAGAGGCGCTTCAGCTTGCCCGCCTCCTTGTCGAAGGCCAGCGTCTTGCCGCGACGGCTGGTCATCGCGCAGTGCACGGTAATGCGTTCCTGCCCATGCGCCGCGCGCGCCGCCGCAAATCCCGCGACCACCGAGTCCTCGCTGGTGATATCGACCTTGCAGAACACGCCGCCGATCGCCTCGGCAACCTCTTGCCCGGCGGCTGCGTTGACGTCGAAAATCGCCACCCGCGCGCCTGCCGCCGCCAGTGCCTCGGCGCTGGCCCGACCCAGCCCCGAGGCGCCACCAGTGACCACCGCCGCCGTGTTCGAATCGATCTTCATTCTGGATCTCCTGAATATTTAATCGCGCGATTAATGGCGCGGGCATTGACCTTGGGCAAGCAAGATTACAGCATGGTCCAAACAACTTGGAGAGAAGCGATGACCACAACCGCAGCTTATGGTGCCACTGCCCCCACTTCGGGCGTTGCGCCGATGACAATCGAGCGGCGCGACCTGCGCGGCGAGGATGTTGCAATCGACATCACGCATTGCGGGGTGTGCCATTCAGACCTGCACGCCGCGCGCAACGATTGGGGGCGGACCAATTATCCGTTCGTCCCGGGGCATGAGATCGTGGGACTGGTCAGCGCGGTTGGCGCGGACGTCAAAGGCTTCAAAGTGGGTGACCGGGTCGCGGTGGGAACCGTGGTCGACAGCTGCCGGCAGTGCGATGCCTGCGATGACGGCGAGGAGAATTATTGCCGCGAAGGCGTGACTGGCACGTACAACGGCAAGGACCGGATCGACGGCAGCCCGACCTATGGCGGCTATTCCAAATCAATCGTGGTGGCCGAACCATACGTGCTGCGCGTGCCCGACGGGCTCGACATGGGCGCGGCCGCGCCGCTGCTGTGCGCGGGCATCACCACCTATTCGCCGCTCAAGAACTGGAACGTGGGTCCGGGCAGCAAAGTCGGCGTGATCGGGCTCGGCGGCCTCGGCCATATGGGAGTCAAGTTCGCCAAGGCGCTGGGTGCCGAGGTGACGATGATCACGACCTCGCCGGCCAAGGGCGCCGACGCCACGAAACTGGGCGCGGATCACGTGCTGGTCTCGACCGACAAGGCAGCGATGAAGGCGGCGGCGCGCAGTTTCGATTTCCTGCTCGATACGGTGCCGGTGCAGCACGATATCACGCCGTACCTGTTCCTGCTCGACCGGCAGGGGACGCTGTGCATCGTCGGCATGATCGACATGATGCCCAGCTTCCATTCGGGGTTGCTGCTGGGCGGACAGAAGGCGGTGTCGGGATCGGGTGTCGGCGGGATCGCGCAGACCCAGGAAATGCTCGACCTGTGCGCCGAGAAGGGGATTGTGGCCGAGGTCGAATACATCCGCATGGACGAGATCGAGCACGCCTTCGAGCGGATGGAAAAGGCCGACATCAAATACCGCTTCGTAATCGACATGGCGAGCTTGTAAGGCGTGGCTGCGCCCGGCCCCATAGCACTGGAGCGCCATACGACGGGCAGCGCACCTATTTGTTTCGGGTGACGCTGCGCCGGACCGGCGCCTTGGTGAAGGTCCAGCCTGCCGGCGTGGCCCGCGCGACCAACCCGCCAATCGACGCCGGTGCGCGTGCCAGCAGGCTGTCAAACACCCGCGCTGCGGCGCTGCCGCGCGGTTCCTCGTCGCCGAGTTCGCGCACGATCCGGCTGATCACCCGCAAGGCCACCGCGCGCGGGGCTTGCGGGCGGTAGGTCAGCCCGAGCGGCGCGCGGCTGACACATTCGGACCATTCGCGCTGCGCCGCCCACGCCAACGCGGCATCGGCATCGGCCAGGCGCGCCGCACTGGTCGCGAGCGCCGGCAGATCGAGCCAGTCGGCGGCGCCCAGCGCCTTGCGCAGCCGCGCCCGGTCGAACCGGTCATCGGCGTTCGAGGGATCATCCGCTGGTTCAAGCCCGGCCGCGCGCACCACTGCCGCCAGTTCGGCCCGGCGATAGCCCAGCAGCGGCCGCAGCAGCGGCAGCCGCGTGCCCGGTACCAGGCCGCGCGCGCGGATCCCGGCCAGCCCCGCCACCCCGCTGCCCCGGTTCAGCCGCAGCAGCAAGGTTTCGGCCTGATCGTCGGCATGATGCGCGGTCGCGAGCGCGGCCAAGCCCTCAGCCGCGGCCCAGCCGGCCAGCGCGGCATAGCGGGCCGCGCGCGCCTGCGCCTGCAAATTGCCGGGAGCGACGCTGACCGCCAGCACGGCATGAGGAACGCACAGCCCGGCGCAGACCCGCGCCACCATCACGGCCTCGGCGGCACTTTCGGGCCGCAGGCGGTGATCGATCGTGGCTGCCGCAATCCGTCCGGGCAAGGCTGCATTGGCCAGCAGCAGCAATGCCAGACTGTCCGGTCCGCCCGATACGGCCAGGCCCAGCCGCGCGTCGTCAGAGGCCGCGAAGCCCGACCACAGCGCATCGAGCGCGGCGGCGAAGCCTGCGGTCAGCGCGGGGCTGGGCGGCCGATCAATTGCACTTCAACCCGGCGCTGGTGGCGTCGTACTGGCTCTTGAGGCGGCCCGCAGCTTCGGCTGCAAAGGTCCCGGCAAACTGCTTGATCGCCACGCAGCCGCGCTTGCTGTCGCCCATCTGGCGCATCGCTTCGGCGAGCAGCAGCAAGCTGTCGGGCGCGCGGTCGCCCTTGGGTTCAAGCTTGTAATTCTGCAGAAACCACCCGGCGGCCTCGCGCGCATTGGCATCATCGAGGTAATTCCGGCCGAGCAGATTGCGGGCATAGCTGGTGCGCGGATGTTTGGAATATTTTTGCAGGAACATTTTCAGCTGCTGCTCGGATTCGGGGTAGAATTTGGCTTCCCACAGCCGGAAGCCATACGAATACTCGTCGTCGCCGGCATCGCGGGTCTTGGGCTTGGGGACGGCGCGGACCGCAGCCAGCCGCATCGCCGCGGCATCGCTGCCGGCGGCCGGCTTGACCGTCGGCTTGACCGTCGGTTTGGCCGCAGCGGGTGCAGAAGCAGGCTTCGGCGCGGCCCCCATCGCCGCCAGATTGTTATTCGTGCTGGTCGTGCTCGGTTCGGTGGTGGCCGGAGCCTTGATCCCGGCTTCAACCGCCGCGAGCCGCGCTTCGAGCTTCTCCAGCTTGTTGCGATCCTCCTCGACCTGCGCGGTCAGCCGGGCCACCTGGCCTTCGAGCGCGTCCATCCGCATCAGCATATCGGCGCTGCCGGCGGTCGCCGCGGATCCTGGCTGGACGCTGGCGGACTGGCCGGACTGCAGTTGCGGGAAAAAGCGTCCATCGGTGCCCGGAAACACCGCGCGTTGCAGCGCTGACACTTCGGCCTCGACCTTGCGGATTCGCACTTCGGTATCGCCGCTGGTCTGCGCCCACAGCGGGGCCATGGGGGCCAGGAGCGCCAGCGCGGTCGCCGCGTACAGCGAACGTTTTTTCCAGGGGAGCATATTCATCATATCGGTATCCATCCAGAATGTGCGCCCGTAGCCTTGCCCGGACTTGTCCGAACCGGCCATTAACCAAGCGCGCTGCTAAACGCGAGTGGTCGGGCTTAACGCGGGCGGCTGGTGCCTGTCGAGCAAGCGCGGGCTGCTATCCGCAATCTATGTCGCAGGCGGGGCGGGAACGGGACTGGTGGGTGTAACTGTCCCCGCTGACACTGGCGACGGCAGCGATGAGGGTGCCGGCGAGGCTTCGGTGCGCGGGGTCGGAATGCGCTGCTCGCGCGCGGACGCGGCGGCGCTTCGACGTGGCTGCGGCGCACTGACAGACGTGGCGGATGCACTGGGCGCAAGCCTGGGCCCAGCCGCGGGCGCCGCGCCGCGCGCCAGCAGCGCCGCCGCACTGACCGGCACATCCGTGATCGTCTTCTGCACTTCGGATAGCTTGGCCACGGTTTGTCCGCCCACGGTTATGCCAAGCGCATTGGGCTGTGCGGTCGATAGCAGCACCTCGCCCCGATCGGCGGGCACGGTATAGCTTTCTCCCTGGGCCAGTTCCTTTTGCAGCAACTGGGTGCCAGCGCGGTCATAGAACTTCACCCACACTCCGGGTTGCAAGGCCGTAAAGACCACCGGGCCGGTGGCAACCGGAGCCTGTGCGATCATGACATTGGCAGCCGTGCCGGGCTGGTCGGTGGCCAAGATCGAGGGCAGCGAGCCGCCCGGCGAAAACAGACCGGGCAGAAACATGATCCCGGCGATCACCGCAGCGGCCACGCCGGCCAGCGCCAACCAGGTCAACCGTGCGCTGGGGACCCGCGCCGGATCGCCAGGTTCGAAGCTCGGCACCGGGCGGCGTTGCTCCTGCCTTTGCAGACCGGACAATTCAGCGCGGGTTGCCACTGCAATCTCGGCCTCGTCCAGGCCGACTGCGCGCGCCAGACTGCGCGAAAACCCGACGGCATAGGTCCGCCCGGGCAGTGCGGCATAATCGCCAGCCTCGATCGCTTCGATCTGGCGCTGTGAGATGCGGGTCTGCGCGGCCAGTGCAGCCACGCTCAGGCCCGCCAGCTCGCGCGTGCGCCGCAAGCGCGAGCCAACGGTTTCAAGAGGCAATTGCGCCTCTGCGACAAATTCATCCGACATTCCCGACCCCGATTTTATGCGCGATTATTATTGTTCGAAGCCAGACAGCCTGCTTTGCACCATCGAGTCAACGGTTAAGCGGGCTGGGCAAGGCTGCAGAACGGCAAGTTGCGCGGGATTTGTGACGGGCCGGTGACGCCAGCGCGCGGCGCAGGATTAATCGACTTCGATTCCGCGGACTTCGGCCCATTCCACCAGCGCCTGGCGAAGGTTGGGCGGCGGGGCTGAAAGCCACTGGGTCATCGCCTCGCCGACCTCGTTCAGATCGACCTTGCGGACCAGTTCCTTGATCGGACCGACGGCGGCCGGGGTGATCGACAACCGGCGGATACCGATCCCCAGCAGCGCCAGCGCTTCGAGCCGGCGGCCGCCCATCTCGCCGCACACGGTGACATCCACCGGGTGACCGACCAGGTTCGCCTGAACCCGGCGCAGGAACCGCATGATCGCAACCGAGAGCCAGTCATAGCGCTCAGCCAGTTTGGGGTTCGAGCGATCGGCCGCGAACAGGAACTGGGTCAGATCGTTGGTTCCGATCGACAGGAACGACAGCTTTGGGGCGAGCAGATCGAGCGTTTCGGCCAAGGCCGGCACTTCGAGCATCGCGCCGTAGCGGATCACCTCGGGCAGCGACTTTTTCAGGCCCTTGAGATATTTGCGCTGGCTTTCGAACACCTCGCGCGCGGCATCGAATTCCCACGGTTCGGACACCATCGGGAACATCACGTTGAGCGTGCGCCCAGCTGCCGCCTCAAGCAGCGCGCGGGCTTGCACCTTGAGCAGCCCCTCGCGTTCGAGCGCCACGCGCAGTGCCCGCCAGCCCATCGCGGGGTTTTCTTCATGCTCGCCGTTGTTGTGGCGCAGATACGGCAGCACCTTGTCGCCGCCGATGTCGACTGTGCGAAACACCACCGGGCGGTCTCCGGCGATATCGAGCACATCGCGGTACAGCCGGGTCTGCCGCTCGCGCGCGGGCAAAGTGGCCGAAACCAGGAACTGGAATTCGGTGCGGAACAGCCCGACGCCGTCGGCCCCGGTCTGCGCCAGTGCGGGCATATCATCGCGCAGCCCGGCGTTGATCATTACCGAAATGCGCGTGCCATCGCGGGTAAACGGCTCGACATCGCGCAGTTTTACATAGGCGGCCTGGCGCTCCTTGCTTTTGGTAAAGCGCGCCTCGAACGCCTCCACCATCGGCGGCGCCGCGCGCACGGTGGCGTTGCCCTGATCGGCATCAAGCAGCAACGGATCGCCGTCGCGCACCGCCCCGCGCAGGCCGCGCACCCGGCCCAGCACCGGAATGCCCATTGCCCGCGCCACGATCACCACGTGCGCGGTAAGCGAGCCCTCTTCGAGGATCACGCCCTTCAGCCGCCGCTTGTCGTATTCAAGCAGTTCGGCTGGGCCCAGGTTGCGTGCGATCAGGATCGTGTCCGAGCGCAGCCCATGGCTGGCGGCGGTGCCCATCTGCCCCGAGACGGTCCGCAGCAGCCGGTTCGACAGGTCTTCCAGATCGTGCATCCGGTCGGCCAGCAACGGATCATCGATCTGGCGCATGCGCATCCGGGTGCGCTGCTGGACCCGTTCGATCGCGGCCTCGGCGGTCAGGCCGGTGTCGATCGCCTCGATGATCCGGCGGCTCCAGCCTTCGTCGTAAGCGAACATCTTGTAGGTTTCGAGCACCTCGTCGTGTTCGCCGCCAACACCGAACTCGGCCTGGCTGGCCATCTTCTCGATCTGCTCGCGCATCTTGTCGAAGGCGAGATAGACCCGGCTGAGTTCGGCATCGCGGTCTTCGGCCATCACGTGTTCGATGGTGATGCGCGGCTGGTGATAGACCGCGTTGCCCGCCGCCAGTCCCTTGACCAGGGCGAGCCCGGTCAGCCGCACCGGCCCGGTCTGCTGCGCGCTCAGCCGGGCAACGTCTTCCTCATCGACCAGGTCGGCGTTGGAGATCAGCTCGCTCAGCACCATCGCCACGGTCTGCAGCGCCTCGATCTCGACCTCTTCGTAGCGGCGCGGATCGACATGCTGGACACACAGCACCCCCACCGCCCGCTCGCGCCGCACGATCGGCACGCCGGCAAACGAGTGGAATTTGTCCTCGCCGGTTTCGGGACGGTACGAGAAATCCGGATGCGCGGTGGCTTCGGCCAGGTTGAGCATCTCGCTGCTTTGCGCGATCGTGCCAACCAGCCCCTCGCCGATGTCCATCCGGGTGACGTGGACCGCCTCCTGCGCCAGCCCCTTGGTGGCGAACAGCTCGAGCATCCCTTCGCGCAGCAGGTAGATCGAGCACACCTCGCTATCGAGGCCCTCGGCGATCACGTCGACCACGGTGTTGAGCTTAGCCTGCGCGCCCGAGCGCGATGCCATCACATCGTGCAGGCTGGTAAGGATCCGACGGGCGGCGGAAACGGCGCTGGTGGCGGTCATGCAGCTTGCCTATCGCAAAGCAGGCCGCAAGGGAACGGCGACGACTGCGCCGCATGGTAAAATCTTCGGGGCGGTAGCCGGCCCCGCCCGCAGGCGGGGCCCGGCCCGGTATAACCTTAGTGGTGCGCCAGCACTTCCTTGATGCGCAGCTTTCGCTTTTTGAGGAGTTGGATGGTCGAAAGATCAGGCATTGGCCGGCTCAATTCATCGGCAAGCTGGCGTTCGAGGCCATCGTGCTTGAGCTGCAATGCGCTGAAATGCGACTGTTCCATACAGGAATCTCCTTGTCTTTGGCCCCCAAGGGCTGCGGATCCCCACCGGTTTCCGACTCGGCTACCGACGGGTCACTGCAATTGTCATCGAAGCATATTAAGCTTAGCTTGCGAAGAGCCTGCGTGAAGCTATGCGGTCAGACGATTCTATGTCGCGATCAGTTGGGTCGCGATCAGTTGGGTCGCGATCAGTTGGGCCGCGATGAGCAGACAACACGAGGTAACGAGCGCGTGAACGAAGAGGAAATGAAAAAGCGCCTCGAAGTGCTCCGAACCGAGCACCGCGACCTCGACGCCGCAATCGACGCACTGACCGGCGCGGGCGCCACCGACCAGCTCCAGATCGCCCGCCTCAAAAAGCGCAAGCTGCGGCTCAGGGATCAGATCGCGATGATCAAGGATTACCTGATCCCGGATATTATCGCGTAGGCCTCCGGCTTACGCCGCTGCAGAAAGCGGCCAAGATTTTTATTTGGCTTAGCCGGACTAAAGATTCCGGCCTTGGCCGGCTAAAACGTCCCCCCATGGGACAGTCCCAAAATGATGTGTGCAAGTTGCCCAGCCCCGGTTGGCAGGTGCGGGCTGCTCGGCCAAGCGGGAGCTATGGGAAAACCCGCGAGCATCAACCCCCGGATTATCGAGGGGCTCTACTGCGAAGCGCTGGTCTTGTCCGACGATGTGCGCGCGGCATTTGCCCTGTCGGGGCGGATGGATGCGGTCGGTGAAGAGGACGAGGCGCGGGTCGTGCTGTCGTGTGAGGCGCTGCGTACCACCACGCGGATGATGCATGCGGTAGCCTGGCTGCTCAATCACCGCGCCTATTTTTCCGGCGAACTGTCCGAATTTCAGCTGCGCCGCTATGGCAAGCTGGCAGATTTTCCCGAAAGCGAGCCGCGCCGCCTGATCCTGCTCGATCCGCCGACCCGCGATCTGGTTGCGGCCACGCAACGCTTTCATGCCCGGCTGAAGCGGATCGACCACGGTTGGCGCGAGCGCGCGAGCGATGCGCCAAGCGCGATCGCCGCGCTGCGCGAACGGCTGGGCCAGCAGCTCAGATCCTGATTGCGGCTCGACAGCCGGGCAGTGAGCACCCATATCGCGGCAGATGGATGCTCCGCCCAAACCCTGGCCCACGGGCCTTTCAGAACAGTGCGAACCACTGGTGCGCCGCGTGCTGGCGCCCAACGCCTCGCCTTACACTTTTACCGGCACGCAGACCTATCTGGTTGGCGCCGGCCGCGAACTGGCGGTGATCGATCCGGGTCCGGCCGGGACCGGTGCAGCGGGCCATGCCGATACCCGCGGCGAGGGGCACGTCGGAGCGATTATGGCGGCGCTGGGCGATGCCAAGCTGAGCGCGATCCTGTGCACGCATACGCACCGCGATCACTCGCCCGCGGCGGCCGAACTGAAACTGCTCACCGGCGCACCGATCATCGGCTGCGCGCCGCTGGTGATCGAAGACGATGGCCCGCGCGCCGATGCCGCGTTTGATCCCGATTATGCGCCCGACCGCGTGCTGGCGGACGGCGAGCAGCTGAGCGGCCCGGACTGGACGATCACGGCGGTGGCGACCCCGGGGCACACCAGCAACCACCTATGCTACGCGCTGGAACAAAGCGGCGCGCTGTTTACTGGCGATCACGTGATGGCCTGGTCAACCAGCGTGGTCTCACCCCCCGATGGCGATATGGCGGCCTATATGGCAAGCCTGCACAAGCTCCAGGACCGCGAAGATCAGGTCTATTACCCAGCGCACGGCCCGGCGGTGACCAACCCGCGCCAGCTCGTGCGCGGGATGCTCGGCCATCGCCGCCAGCGCGAAGCACAGATTCTGCGGCTGCTGGAGGCGGCGCCGCAAGCGATCACCGCGATGGTGCCGGTGATGTACAAGGGCCTCGACCCGCGGCTGAATGGCGCGGCCGGGCGTTCAGTGCTCGCTCACCTGATCGACCTTAGACACCGTGGCCGCGTGACCAACCAAGGCGATACGTGGGACCTGAACTAGCCAGACCGACGCGGGCCCGGCCGCTGATCACCTTACCGGCGGTGGCTGGGCTGGGGCTGCTGGCGCTGGGCGGATGGTATGCGCTCAAGACGCTGGCCCCCGATCATGGCGATCCGGTGGCCGCAAGCCTGCTGGCGTTCGAGAAGCAGGACCGGCTGACGGTGTTTTCGGCGCAGCTCGCGCTGGTCAGTACATCCGATGACACGCGCGCCTTTGGCATACTCAAAAGCCGTCAGGTCGCGGTGATCCCGGCGCGGGTCGATTACACGCTCGACCTGTCGCAGATGACCCCGGCACGGATGACCTGGGACGCGGCCAAGCAGAGCCTCGATGTGGCGCTGCCGCCGCTACAGCTTTCGCGCCCCAATCTGGACGAAGCGCGGGCCCAATACTTGCGCGAAGGGGTATGGATCACCGGCGCGGCGCAGGCCAAGCTGACCCGCGACAATACGCTGGTGGCCGAACGGCAAGCCGCCGATCAGGCCAAAAACCCCGCGCTGCTGGCGCTGGCGCGCAGCGCGGCGAAAGACGCGATCCGCCAGAACCTTACGATCCCGCTGCAAGTCGCGGGGTATGGCGCGGTCAGCGTGACGGTGCGGTTTGACGGTGAACCGGCGGGCCGCTGAACCGGTTGACCTTACGGCGCTGGTGCGCTGCGAATTTTCCGCTATAGTTGGAGCCGGTCGCGTATTTGTTGGGAGGCAAATTCATGGCAACGCTGGCACCGCTCGAAGATCAACCCGCCGTGGCCGAGCGGTTTGCGCTGAAACTGGCGATTGCCATGGCGCTGACTGTGGTGGTCGGCTTCTCGACCCAATTGGCGATGGGCCGTTCAACGTTTGCATCTCCGCTGCGGGTTCACTTGCATGCCGTGGTGTTCATGGGCTGGGTGGCGATTTTCCTGATGCAATCGTACCTCGCCACGCGCGGACCGCTGGCGCTGCACCGCAAGCTGGGCTGGCTGGCTACGGGCTGGGTCGGGCTGATGATCATATTGGGCTTCGTGCTGACGCTGACGATGGTCCGCAACGGCACCGTGCCGTTCTTCTTCGTGCCGCAACAGTTCCTCATCGCCGATCCGCTGACCGTGCTGGTCTTTGCCGCGCTGACCGCCGCCGCGGTGATCAACCGCAAGCGCACCGATTGGCACGCGCGGCTGCACCTCAGTGCGATGGCGCTGCTGATTGCCCCGGCCTTCGGGCGGCTGCTGCCAATGCCGCTGCTCTCGCCCTATGCCTTTGAGGCCGCTGGCACGGCCACGCTGATGTTCCCGCTGGCCGGGATGATCCGTGACCGGCGCGTGATGGGCCGGATTCACCCGGCCTGGTTTTATGGCGCGGCGGCGATTGTCGGCAATATCGTGCTGTTCGATCTGATCGCCTATTCGCCGCTGGGCGAGAGCCTCTACCAGATGGTCACTGCCGGTTCGCCCGGCGCCGCAGTGCCCGGGCTGGAATTCGCCGCGCCGCCCGCTGGAGGCTTGATCACCGGTCGGTGAAGGCCCATTAAAGGGGGTATGACCGACCAGCCCCTCAGCCTCTCCGGCCTCGACCTGCGCGCCGAAATCGATGCCTTACGCAAGGATCGCAACGCGATTATTCTGGCGCACTATTACCAGCGCCCGGAGATTCAGGACCTCGCCGATTACATCGGTGACAGTCTTGAGCTTTCCAAAATGGCCGCCGCCACCGACGCCGAGGTGATCGCGTTTTGCGGGGTCAAATTCATGGCCGAGACCGCCAAGATCCTTGCGCCTGAAAAGATTGTGGTGCTGCCCGATCTTAACGCCGGGTGCAGCCTGGAAGATAGCTGCCCGCCCGAAAAGTTCGCGCAGTTCCGCAAGGCCCATCCCGATCACATCGCGCTGACCTATATCAATTGCTCGACCGAGGTGAAGGCGCTCTCCGACATCATCGTTACCTCGTCGAGCGCCGAGACAATTCTGGCGCAGATCCCCAAGGACCAGAAGATCATCTTCGGCCCCGACCGGCATCTGGGCGGTTACCTTGCCCGCAAGTTCGACCGCGAGATGCTGCTGTGGCCCGGCGTGTGCATCGTCCACGAAGCCTTCAGCGAGACCGAGCTGCTCAAGCTCAAGGCCCGGCACCCCGGCGCGCCGATCGCCGCGCACCCCGAATGCCCGCCGCACATCGCCGATCACGCCGACTATATCGGCAGCACCAGCGGCATCCTGCAATTCGCCAAGACGTTCACCGGCCAGACCCTGATCGTCGCGACCGAACCGCATATCATCCACCAGATGGAACTCGCGGTTCCGGGCAAGACCTTCATCGGCGCGCCGGGTGCCGACGGCCAGTGCGCCTGCAACATCTGCCCCTACATGGCGCTGAATACGCTCGAGAAACTGTACCTGGCGCTGAGGGATCTGAAGCCGCGGATCGAGATTGAGGAAGGGCTGCGGCTGAGGGCGAAGAAGAGCCTGGACCGGATGCTGGAGATGGCTGGCGGGACGGTCGGGATGGGTGACCTGGGGGCGCGGTGATGAAGGTTTCAGCTCGACTTGCCGTTATCGAAAGGCTCGGATCGGAGCTTCAAGATCGATACAGCTTTGCTCAAACTTACGCATTCATGAGGGCTTTCGGCCTTAACCCAAGTGGAAACTTCAACGATTACGAGGATGTCAAAGACCTCGTATTCTACGCTTTGTCTGATGCTGACGAGTCCGTGCTCTCCGAAATGGTTGATGATCTCGGCATTGAGTCGCTTTCTCACGTATCTGCTTCGATCCGGCTGCCTTCAATCTGGGCCGACGACCTCAAGATGCGTGTCTTTGTGAGTCATCTCTCACTTGAGAAGCAGAAGGCGACACGCCTGAGGGACACACTTACTCCATTTGGAATGAGCGCATTCGTCGCGCACGAAGACATTGAACCGACTCTTGAATGGCAAGTGCAGATTGAGAGGGCCCTGCATTCAATGGAGCTTTTTATCTCAATGCATACCCCGGGCTTCAAGGACAGCGTTTGGGCGCAACAGGAGATTGGCTTTGCAATCGCGAGGGGCGTCAAGATAATCGCTGTCCGTATGGGAGAAGACCCAAAAGGGTTCATTTCAAAGCATCAGGCTCTATCACGCGGAGAAAAAACCGCAGAAAAGCTGGCGTCAGAAATTGCAGTTCTGCTTGAAAAAGATCAGCGGACAAGTTCGAGGTATCAATTGTGTAAGTTGGCAGCTGACGACGATATTCCGTTTTAAACTGACGGCCTGTGTGGTGTCACCCCCTACCCTTCAGGGGAGGGGCAGTGAGACTTGGTCCTGCGCAGCAGGGCCTTAGTCGCAGCGGGGTGGGGTTCTCGTCCGAGCGTTGCGCCTGATGGACAGCCCCCACCCCAACCCCTCCCCTGAAGAGGAGGGGCTAAGACGATTCAAGCCACCCGCTCGAAGCTCACCCGCAGCCTAGTCCCGGTTGCCTTCGCCAGTTTCGCCAGCGTCGTCGTCGAGGGCCGCGATTTGCCGCCTTCGAGCCGGGCGATCGCGCTCTGGGTGGTGCCCATGCGCTGCGCCAGTTCCTCCTGCGTCAGCCCGGCGTCGGCACGCGCCTTGATCAGCGCGGCGGCGAGTGCGAACTCATCCTCCAGCGCTTCGTACTCGCGCACATATTCAGGGTCTTTGTGCCATTCCTTGAACAGCCCAGAGGCGGGAATGAACTCGCTCATTTCAACTCCTTCGCGCGCATTAGCGCCAGGTTGATTTCACTGCGCGGCGTCTTTTGGGTCTTCTTCCTGAAAGTTCTCACAATGATCACACGCTTGCCGCTTGCCGTGAGGTAAAGTGATCGGGCAATTCCATCCCGACCGGACAGCCGTATTTCCCACAAGGCCCCCTCAAGGTGCTTCACATAAGGTTCGCGCACGCGCTCAAGCCCGAAATTCTCGATCAAGTGAACGATGTGCTCGAACTTGGCCCGCATATCGCGGGGCAAGCTTAGCAACTCGGCTTCAGCCGCCTGATCGAGGAAACCGACCGTCCAGATCATCGATTTGAACATCTATAGCAAAAATGCGATAATGTCAATCTACCCCACCGGCAACCCGAACATCAGCGCGCGGACGTATTTCACCGGGGGCGAGCCGTAGCTGAGCACAGTGTCGTTATAGCGCCGCAGCGTGTAGCTCTGGCCCCAGCGCTGTTTGGCCTCCTCGCGCAGCGCCATATGTTCGGAAA
>JANOTT010000028.1:0-4434 GCA_031416535.1 Novosphingobium sp.
CCAATTTTCCTACATCCCCCTGACCCGCTATCCTCCCGCCATGCGCCCAGCCCTCCGCCCGCACTTCCTCCGCCCGCACTTCCTCCGCTCGTTCCAGCTGCCGCGCGCGGCGTTGGGCCAGCGCCGTCGTGCGCCGTGGGCGGCGTCTTGCACCCCTTGCCAGCGCGCGCTTTTTTCTGGTTTGAGGACCCTGTGAAGTTTGTGAAGTTCCGCGCCGGATAACCGCTGCCAGCGGCTGACCGGCAGAACGCTTTACCCCGCGCGGCGCTTGCGCCTATGGGGCGGCAATGCTGCGTGTTTCCGACCTGGCCTTGCCGCTTGATCACCTGCCTGACGCGGTGCTGCCCGCGCTGGCGGCGCGGCTGGGGGTGAGCGCGGCGGCGGTGCTGCGGCACACACTGGTGCGGCGCGGCAACGATGCGCGGCGGCGCGGGGCGATCAAGCTGGTCTATGCCTTCGACGTTGAGCTGGCGGACGAGCAGCCTGACAATGAAGCGGGCGTGCTGGCGCGGCTGGCGGGGGATGCGCATGTGCGGCCCACGCCCGATACCGCGTACCGCCTGCCGGTGGCCGCTCCGACCGGCTGGGCGGGATCGCGGCCGGTGGTGATCGGGGCCGGGCCGTGCGGGCTGCTGGCGGCGCTGGTGCTGGCGCAGATGGGGCTCAAGCCGATCATCATCGAGCGCGGCAAAGCCGTGCGCGCGCGGACCAAGGATACCTGGGGGCTGTGGCGGCAAGGCGTGCTCGAACCCGAAAGCAACGCGCAATTTGGCGAGGGCGGGGCGGGGACCTTCTCTGACGGCAAGCTCTATTCGCGGATCAAGGACCCGCGCCATTTGGGCCGCAAGGTGCTCGAAGAGTTCGTCAAAGCCGGGGCGCCGCCGGAGATCCTGACCGAGGCGCACCCGCACGTCGGCACCTTCCGGCTGGTGACGATGGTGATGAACCTGCGCCAGACAATCGAGGCGCTGGGCGGCGAATACCGCTTTGGCACACGGGTGGAGGGGTTCGAGCGGACTGACGGTGCGATTACCGCGCTGTTGCTCTCGACTCCAGATGGGGGCGGCGAGCGGCTGGAGGCGCGGCACGTGGTGCTGGCGGTGGGCCATTCGGCGCGCGATACGTTTGAGGCATTGTTCGCGGCGGGCGTTCATATCGAGGCCAAGCCGTTCGCGATCGGGGTTAGGATCGAGCATCCGCAAGGCTGGATCGACCGCGCGCGCTATGGCAGCGAGGCGGGCAATCCGCTGCTTGGCCCGGCGAGCTATGCCTTGGCGCACAAGGCCAGCAACGGCCGCTCGGTCTATTCGTTCTGCATGTGCCCGGGCGGGCGCGTGGTCGCGGCGACCTCGGAGGAAGGCCGCGTGGTCACCAACGGGATGAGCCAGCATTCGCGCGCCGAATTCAACGCCAATTCGGGGCTGGTGGTGGACATTTCGCCCGCGCGTGACTTTCCCGGGCACCCGCTGGCGGGCGTGGAGTTGCAGCGCGAACTGGAAGCGCGGGCGTTTGTGGCGGGCGGTTCGAATTACCATGCGCCGGGGCAGAAGGTCGGCGATTTTGTCGCCGGGCACACCTCAAGCGCATTGGGCAGCATAACGCCGAGTTACCAGCCCGGAGTGAGGTTGGGCGATCTGAGCGAATGCCTGCCCGGCTTCGTGACCGATGCGATCCGCGAGGCGCTGCCGGTGTTCGGGCGGCAGCTGCCCGGCTACGATCACGCCGATGTGGTGATGACCGGGGTCGAAACCCGCACCTCCTCGCCGGTGCGGATCACGCGCGGGGCGGACTTGCAGAGTTTGAACACGCGCGGGCTGTACCCGGCGGGCGAGGGCGCGGGCTATGCCGGGGGGATCCTCTCGGCGGCGGTGGACGGGATCAAGGTGGCCGAGGCGCTGGCGCTCGAACTGGTGGCGCGGTGAGCGAAAGCTTCGATGCCATCGTGCTCGGCGCAGGCGCGGCGGGGCTGTTTTGCGCAGCCCAAGCCGGGCAGCGCGGACGGCGGGTGCTGCTGCTCGACCACAATGACGAGCCGGGTCGCAAGATCCTGATCTCGGGCGGCGGACGGTGTAATTTCACCAACCTGCACACCGTTCCTGAACGGTTTCTGTCGGCCAACCCGCATTTCGCCAAATCGGCGCTGAGCCGTTATTCGCCACGCGATTTTCTGGCTTTGGTCGAAGCATACGGGATCGCGTGGCACGAGAAAACCTTGGGGCAATTGTTTTGCGATGGCTCGGCGCGGCAGGTGGTCGATCTGCTGCTGGCCGAGTGCGCCAAAGGCGGCGTGACGCTGCGGCTGGGCGAGCCGGTGGGTCGGGTCGAGCACCGCGATGGGCAATTCCGGGTGGGCGGAGCAAGCGCACCCGCGCTGGTCATCGCGACCGGCGGGCCATCGATTCCCAAGCTGGGCGCAAGCACGCTGGCGTACGAGCTGGCGCGGCAGTTCGGGCTGAAAGTGGTCGAACCGCGCCCGGCCTTGGTGCCGCTGACGCTGGGCGGCGACGAGGTGCTGTTTCGCGAGCTGTCGGGCGTGTCCGCGCCGGTGGTGGCGAAGTGCGGCAAGGCGGCCTTTGCGGAAAGTGCGCTGTTCACGCACCGGGGCTTATCGGGCCCGGCGATCCTGCAAGTGTCGAGCTATTGGCGGAACGGCGAGCCGGTCGGGATCGATTTCCTGCCCGACCAGAGCACGGGCTGGCTCGCCGCCGCCAAACGCGCTGCCCCGCGTAAGCTGGCGCGCAAGCTGCTGGGCGAGAGCTTGTCTGAACGGCTGGCGATCGTGCTGGCCGAGCGGCTCGGTATCGACGGCGAGCTTGGTCTGCAAACCGACAAAGCGCTCAATGCCGCCGAGGCCGCGCTGCGCAATTGGCAGTTCCATCCCAACGGCAGCGAAGGCTTCGCCAAGGCCGAGGTGACCGTGGGCGGGATCAGCACCGCCGAGCTGTCCTCGCAAACGATGGCAGCGCGGCGCGTGCCAGGGCTTTATGCGATCGGCGAGGCGGTCGACGTGACCGGGTGGCTGGGCGGGTACAACTTCCAGTGGGCCTGGGCCAGCGCAGCAGCGGCGGGGACAGCGCTTTAGGGCGCGATCACCCCGAACAGGTCATGTTCGTCGGCATCTTCGACCAGCACCGTCGCAAAATCGCCGGGTTGCAGCGCCGCTGGGACGTTGCGCAGGTACACCGCGCCGTCGATCTCTGGCGCGTCGGCCTGGCTGCGCGCGGTTGCGCCGATATCGCCGTCTTCGTCAACCTCGCCCACCTCGTCGATGATCACCTGGATCGTCCGCCCGACCTTGGCTTGAAGTTTGGCCGCGCTGATCGCTTCGGTTTTGGCCATGATCCGGGCGTACCGCTCTTCCTTGACCGCCTCGGGCACCGGATCGGGCAAGCCATTGGCGTGGGCGCCGGCCACCGGCTCGAACCGGAACGCGCCGACCCGGTCAAGTTGAGCTTCATCGAGCCAATCGAGCAAGTACTGGAAATCCGCCTCGGTCTCACCGGGGAAGCCGACCACGAAGCTTGAGCGCACTGCGATATCGGGGCAAATCTCACGCCAATTGCGCAGCCGTTCGAGCACCTTGGCCTCGTTGGCGGGGCGCTTCATTGCCTTCAACACCGACGGCGCGGCGTGCTGGAACGGGATGTCGAGATATGGCGTGAGCAGCCCCTGCGCCATCAGCGGGATCACCGCATCGACGTGCGGATAGGGATAGACGTAGTGCAGCCGGACCCACGGCGTCTCGCCCGCCGGGGTGCGTAGGCCGCCCAGCTCGCGCGCCAGATCGGTCATGTGCGTGCGCACGGGGTTGCCGTGCCACTGGCGCTCTTCGTGCCGTACATCGACCCCATAAGCCGAGGTGTCCTGACTGATGACCAAGAGCTCGCGGGTCCCAGCCGCGACCAGCTTCTCCGCCTCGCGCAGCACCGCGTCGATCCGGCGGCTGACGAGCTTGCCGCGCAGGCTGGGGATGATGCAGAACGAGCAGGCGTGATTGCAGCCCTCTGAAATCTTGAGGTAGCTGTAATGGCGCGGGGTCAGCTTGATCCCGCCATCATCGGCAAAGGTCTGGGGGATCAGATCGACGAACGGCCCCTGGCTGGGCGGCGCGGCGGCGTGCACCGCCTCGACCACCGCTTCGTATTGGTGCGCGCCGGTGACGGCCAGCACGGCGGGGAACTTCGCCCGGATCAGCTCGGCCTCGCTGCCCATGCAGCCGGTGACGATCACCCGGCCGTTCTCGGCAATCGCCTCGCCCATCGCGGCCAGGCTTTCCTCCTTGGCGCTGTCGAGAAAGCCGCAGGTGTTGACCAGCACCACATCGGCCCCGGCATAGTCCGCGCTCATCGCATAGCCATCGGCGCGCAGCCGGGTGAGGATGCGCTCGCTGTCGACCAGCGCCTTGGGGCAGCCCAGGCTGACCATGCCGACGCG
>JANOTT010000029.1:0-45289 GCA_031416535.1 Novosphingobium sp.
CTACCGCAGCGCACTCAACTGCGGCCTCACCTCTTCATCGCCATCCCCGGCCAGCGGCTTCCCGACATCGGCCATATCCCGCCACTCCAAATCCATCGGGCCGAGCAGGCGGCCGTCGTGGGCGTGGATGCCGATCAGCGCGATCGGCTGGCCGTCACGCGCGTCGCACAGCACCGGGTTGCTCGGCACGCCTTCGCCGTATTTCTCGCCCCACGCGCGCAGCGCCAGCATGGCGGGGAGCAGGTCGAGCCCCTTGGCGGTTAACCGGTATTCGATCTTGCGGCGGTCTTCGGGCAGCGCCTCGCGCTTCATGATGCCGTGTTCGACCAACCGGGCGAGGCGATTCGACAGGATGTTGCGCGCAATCCCAAGCGTGCCGAGAAATTCCTCGAAATGGTGCAGCCCGTTGAATCCGGCGCGCAGGATCATGAACGACCAGCGTTCACCCATCACCTCGAGCGCGGCGGGAAGCCCGCAATTCTGCATGTCGTTGAGCGGCTCGCGAAGCTTTCCCATCGTCGTTCCTCAATCCCTTTTTGCAACCTAACCCAATCTGGCTTCACCGCCGACAAAAAAATCTTTGCTGCGATGCACAGTTTCTAGTTGCAACTTAAAACCTATCACGTTAGGTAGCAATTAGCAACGCAAATCGAGTCGCCCTCCCCAGGACCCCTTTCGATCCCTGCCTGCCCAACCAGAAGGGGATACGATCATGAATACCATTCTTTCCAGCCAGCTTTCGCGCAGCTTCCTCGTTGCCGGCCTGGCCTTCGCCGGCACCTTGCTGAGCTTCTCGGCCACCGTCTCGCCCGCGCACGCCGGCACCAACCACTACAACGCCAAGCTGTCGACCGCGGTCGCTGCGCCCACGGACAAGATCGTCAAAGGCGTGGTGTGGAAATGCGCCGCTGACAGCTGCGGCGGCGCAATCGACGGTGCCCGTCCGCTCAACACCTGCATCCAGGTGGTCAAGGCGTTTGGCAAAGTGCAGTCGTTCACTGGCCCGAAGGGTGACTTCAGCCCCGAAGACCTGACGAAGTGCAACGCTGGTTAATCCGCCGAGCCGACATTCCCGAACAGCCCCACTGGCCCTCGCTTCCCTCGGAAGCGGGGGCCTCTTTTACCTCAGCAACCCGCGCTCCATCAGCTCATCACGCAGCCCAGCCGCCCCGACAAAGTGATGCGCGTGCCAGCCACAGGCGCGGGCCGATTCCACGTTGGCCGGGCTGTCATCGATAAACAGCATCGATCCAGGCGCGCGGCCGAACCGCGCCTGCGCCAGCGCATAAATTGCCGGGTCGGGCTTGGCGAGCTGTTCGTCGCCCGAGACTACGATGTCGATGAACTGTGCGGCCAACGGCCAACCGGGCGCAAACCCGGCCCAGGTATCCGAGCCGAAGTTGGTGATCGCGTAAAGCGGCACGCCGTGCGCGGTGAGCTCCTCGACAATCGCCTCGCTGCCCGGAACGGGGCCGGGGATCGTTTCGTTGAATGTGCTCAGCCAGGCCCGGATCAGCGGCGCATGATCAGGGAACTGCGCACTGCGCTCTGCAATCATGTCTTCCGCGCCGTGCCCGGCATCGTGCTCGGCATGCCAATGAAGCGGGATGACCGTGTCCATGAAATAGGCCCGCGCCGCAGCATCGGGGATCAGCCGGCGGAACGGCAAGTCGCGTTCCCAGCGGACCAGTACGTTGCCAATATCGAACACGACTGCCTCGATTTGATCACTCATGCCTCAAACTCCAGCTGATAAAACAATTTCGGCCCGCGCTCCGGTTTGGAGGCGGGCCGGAATTTCTGCACGAAGCCGATCAATCGGCCCGCACCGCCGGGGTTTTAGCCCTGGCGCGCCTTGAAGCGGGCGTTGGTCTTGTTGATCACATAAGTGCGTCCACGGCGGCGGATCACGCGGTTATCGCGGTGACGACCTTTGAGCGACTTGAGGCTGTTGCGAATCTTCATAGTTTCCTCGGGAGCGAGCATTGCCGCTTGAAATTGAAGGTGGGCCGTTACGGGCGGTTCGGTTTCAAGTCAAGCGGGAGCGTCTTGGGTTGGGTTGAAAAAGGGTTCGCGCAAAGGCGCAAAGAGCAGGAAGGCGCGAAGAGCTTGCGCTTGCGGCTCCGCCGCCTCTGACATTCCGGCGGTGAACCTAGTTGCGCCGCCATTGGAAGGCAAAAAGCCTGCGGTACCTCCTACATCTTTGCGCCTTCCGGCTCTTTGCGCCTTCGCGCGAGCCCCTTAACCCTGCCGAATCTCACCCAGCCGCCGCTCCCATTGCAACGCGTGCGCCACGATCACATCGAGGTCGGCGTACTGCGGCACCCACGGCAGCGTGGCTTTGATCTTCGCATTGTCCGAAATCAGCGCATCGGGATCGCCCGCACGGCGCGGGGACAGTTTGCGTTCAATCGTCAGGTTAGTCACCCGGTCAACCGCATCGAGCACTTCGAGCACCGAGAACCCCCGGCCATACCCGGCGTTCATGGTGAGCGATTCGGAAGGGTCAGCGATTAACGCCTCCAGCGCCAGCACGTGCGCGGCGGCCAGATCGCTGACGTGGATGTAATCGCGCACCCCGGTGCCATCGGGGGTGGCGTAATCGGTGCCGAACACCTCGACATGGCTGCGCTTGCCCAGTGCCGCTTCGACCGCAACCTTGATCAGATGAGTCGCCCCGGCGGTCGATTGCCCGCTGCGCGCGCGCGGATCGGCCCCGGCAACGTTGAAATAGCGCAGCGCGCAATAGTTCAGTGGATGCGCCGCCGCGACATCGGCCAGCATCGTTTCGGTCATCAGCTTCGACATGCCGTAGGGATTGATCGGCGTCCGCGGGCAATCCTCGCTGACCGGCGATTTTTCGGGAATACCGTAAGTCGCCGCGGTCGAGCTGAAGATGAAGTGCGGCACGCCGCCCGCGACCGCCGCCGCGATCAGCGCGCGGCTTTTGGCGGTGTTGTTGTGATAGTATTTGAGCGGGTTCTCGACCGATTCGGGGACGATGATCGATCCGGCGAAATGCATCACCGCAGCCGTGCCCTGTTCGGCAAAGATCCGCGCAAGCAGCGCCGCATCCTCGATATCGCCGTGGTAGAACGGCACGCCATCGGGCACTGCCCATGCAAAGCCGGTGGTCAGATTGTCGATCACCGCCACCTGCCAGCCAGCATCGACCAGCGCGAGCACGGCGTGACTGCCGATATAGCCGGCGCCGCCGGTCACGAGTACAGGATATTTGTGAATCATGATGCAGCCCATCCGATAGCACGCTCAGCCGATCAAGTGGTTAACGCGGCCTCGCGATTGGCGGCGTTCAGCGCAGCCCGAGCTGGCCGGGCGAAGGGATTGCGTGCCGTCTCGCTTCAGACCAAGGATGATGCATGCTGCCCTCCCGCTTAGCCGTGCTCAATACTGTGATCGTCGCCAGCCTCTCCGTGTCCAGCACCGCGTTGCTGGCGCAACGCGGCGGCTGGGACGATGCCGCTGGCTGGCGCAGCGGAACGCCGCGCAGCTTGGGTTCCGGAGAAGGGCAGGTTGAGATCAGCCGGTTACGAATCGAGGGCGAAGCGGCGCTGGCGCTGGCGCACGGGCCGATCGCGGTGGTCGCCATGCCGGTCGAGACCGAAGATGGCGTAACCAATCCGGCCAGCGACCAGCCGGCCTTGCACGCCACCTTCGAAGCCGCCGTGGAAGACCGGCTGGTTCATGCGGGCTACGATGCCGTCACGGTCCAGCCAGGCGGCGGGCAAGTGGCCGAAGTACGGATGGTGCGGATCGAAGCTGCGCGCCCGCAAGCCCTGCACAACCCGGTCAGCGGCGAGGTTTCCATGGGAGTCTCGAACCACGGCACCATGGTCGGTATCGGCATCTCGGTCGACGGTTCCAAGCCGAAAGGCGCGCTTGTTTCGACCCGGCTCGAAACCCGGATCCGCGACCGCACCAGCGGGCAAGTGTTGTGGGAGGGCCGCGCCGAAATCAGAACCCGCGCCGGCGATCCCCGCTGGAGCGACCAGGCCATCGCCGATAAACTCGCGGCGGCGCTGTTCGACGGCTTCCCGCTGCGCACCGGCGAGGCCCGCGTGCGGCGCTAAACCCTTGCATCGGCGCGCAAACCACAGCAAGATTGCTCCGACAATTCACGAAAGGTCGCCGCCGATGAAGCGTCTTACTCTGGCCGTCATGGCTTTGTCGCTTGGCACTTTGGCCGGCTGCGTCACCCCGGTCGGGCCGGTCCAGGTTACCCGCTTCCACGCCGCCAATGTATCGCAGCTGGGCAAGGGCGCAATCGCGGTCGAGTCCGCGCCGGGTAGCGACGGCAATTCGCTCGAATGGCAGAGCTACCGGGCGGCGGTGATGCGCCAGCTGGTGCTGCTGGGATACAACGAAGCCAGCCCCGGCAGCGGCGGGCAGGTGGCTTACCTCAAACTGTCGCGGCGCACGCTCGCGCCGCCCGGTTCGAGCCCGGTCACGGTCGGGGTGGGCGGATCGACCGGCACCTATGGCACCGGCGTGGGGCTGGGGATCGGGTTGAACCTGTCGCCCAAGCCAGCGGCCGAGATTGCCACCGATCTGGCGGTCGCGATCAAGGACCGGGCGAGCGCGGTGACGCTTTGGGAAGGCCGCGCCAGTTTCACAGTTTCAAGCAAGTCGCCGCTCGCCGCAACCGCGCTTGGCGCACCCAAGATGAGCGAAGCACTGTTCCGGGGCTTCCCCGGCCTGTCGGGTGAGACTATCGAGGTTAAATGACCCATATTTCCATCGACGCTGCGTTCGACAGCGGCAATATCGAAGTCCTCGCGCTTGAGGGGACCTACGCTAGCTTGAAAATACGCCCAGACCGGCAGTCCGACTTTTTCCAGTGGTTCCACTTCCGCGTCAGCAATTGTGCCGGGCGTGAACTTACCCTGCGGATCACCGGGCTGAACAAATCGGCCTATCCAAGCGGGTGGCCCGGTTACCGCGCGGTGGTCAGCGAAGACCGCGAATTCTGGGGGCGGGCGGATACCAAGTTTGAACCGGCGCACGAAAACGGCACGTTGACGATCGCCTATACGCCCACCAGCAACATCGCCTGGTTCGCCTATTTCGCGCCCTACTCGATGGAGCGGCATCACGATCTGATCAGCGGTGCGGCCATGGCGTCAGGGGTCACGCACCGGGTTCTGGGCCGCAGTATCGAAGGCCAGCCGATCGATTGCCTTGAACTGGGCGATGGACCCATGCAGGTCTGGCTCTATGCCCGTCAGCATCCGGGTGAGAGCATGGCCGAATGGTGGATGGAAGGCGCGCTCGATTGCCTGACCGATCCAGCCGATCCGGTGGCGCGCAAACTGCGGGCACTGTGCCGGTTTCACATTGTCCCCAATGCCAACCCCGATGGCGCGCGTCACGGCCACTTGCGCACCAATGCGGCGGGGATCAACCTCAACCGCGAATGGGCCGCGCCGAGCATCGACAAATCACCCGAGGTGCTGTGCATTCGTGATGCGATGGATGAAACCGGGGTCGATTTCGCGATCGATGTACACGGCGACGAGGCGATCTCGGCGGTGTTCCTCGCCGGATTTCAGGGGATCCCTGCATGGACCGAGCAGCAGCAAGCCGGCTATGATCGTTTCGCTGCGATCCTTGAACGCCGGACTCCCGATTTCCAGACCAAGATCGGCTATCCGGTGGCCGGCAAGGGCAAGGGCAACCTGGCCATGTCGACCAACCAGCTGGCCGAGCGGTTTGGCGCGGTGGCGATGACGCTGGAAATGCCGTTCAAGGACAACAAAGATCTGCCCTGCGCTGCGCAAGGCTGGTCGCCCGAGCGCAGCGCGATGCTGGGGCGTGATTGCCTCGGTGCATTGCTTGAATGGCTGGCCGGCTAGCTCGGGCTGCTTAGGCCAGGCTGGCCGGGCCAAAGCAGTTCGGCAACAGCGCTGACAGGCGCAGTTCCAGCACGTCATGCTCCCCCACACACAGGACCACTGGATCGTTGCCGCCAAGCTGGGCCAGTTCGGTCAGTACCTGACGGCAGCGGCCGCACGGGGTGACCGGATCACCCGCACCAACCTTGCCAGCCTTGCCGCCGATCACCGCGACCGCTTCGAGCGCGCCGCGCTGGCCGTCAGACAGCGCTTTGCCCACTGCCACCGTTTCGGCGCACAGCGTCAGGCCGTAGCTGGCATTTTCGACATTGGCCCCGGTCACCACACTGCCATTGGCAAAACCCAGCGCAGCGCCGACATGGAAGCCCGAATAGGGGGCGTAGGCGCCGCCTGCCGCAGTCCGCGCCGCTGCAATCAGACTCTCACGGGTCCAGCTCATCGCCCCACCACCACCCAGCGCAGCGGCTCATCGCTGGCTGCGGTAGCAAGCTGGCCATTGGCGGTCCACAGCATCCACGGTCTCCCGGCATATTCGGGCTGGAAGCGCGTGCGCACCAGCCACAGGTTGCGATCGATCTTCGCCGCCAGACGATAGCGCTTCTGGAAGCTGCTGGAAATCTTGAGGATCGTCGGCTTGCCGGTGTGCGTCTCGATCTGGTTGAGGAAGGTCATCAACTCGCTCTCGACCGCTGCATCGCTGACCTTGACCGGACAATCTTCGGCGGTGAGATCAAGATCGAGCGCGGGCGGCAGCATCGATCCGTCGCGCGGCACCACGGTGACAAAATTGGCCGCCTGTTTCTCCGCCGGTTGGCACGGATCATAGCGGTGCACCGCGCCAACCTGCAGCCGGGCGGCGCGCGCCTCTTCCAGGTTCTTCACGAACGCCGGATCGCGCGCAAAGGCGCTGGCTGAAGCATCGAGATAGACGAAGCTGGCGCCAATCGCCTTCGCCGCCTTCCAGTTGACCGCGCCGTCTTCGCTGCCCACTTCGATCCCCTGGACCGGAAAGTCGGTGGGCGAGGGGCGCCAGTGATGCAGGCTCCACCAGCCCCACCCGGCGATGAGCAAGCCAAGCAGCAGCAGCGCGCCCAGCAGGCGCAGCCGTGGTCGGCTGGATTTTCTACGGGCCATGGTGTGCTTGGTTACCCCTCAACCCCTGATATGCAGCACGCAGATCAGGGTAAACAGCCGCCGCGCGGTGGCGAAGTCGGTTTCTACCTTGCCCGCCAGCCGCTCGACCAGCAATTCGGCAGCTTCGTTGTGGACGCCGCGCCGGGCCATATCGATGGTTTCGATCTCGCCCGCGGTGGCCTTGCGAATCGCTTGGTAATAGCTGTCGCAGATCGCGAAATACTCGCGCACCGGGCGGCGGAACCGGCCGAGGCCAAGCACCAGCAGTTCGAGCACCTGCCCGTCCTGATCGGCCACTTCCAAAGCCAGGCGGCCTTCCTCGACCGCCAGTTTGATCCGATAGGGGCCGTGGTGGCCGGCCTCCCACGCGCGCACCGGCTTGAAGGTGTTTTCCTCGATCAGGTCGAAGATCGCGATTCGCCGTTCCTGCTCGATATCGGCGTTGCGCCACAGGATCGTCGCTTCATCGAGCTCGATATGGATGATCCGGGGGTCGGGCATGCTGGCGCGGCTTCTCGCGCATGCAGCAATCGGGAGCAAGGCCAATCCGCAGCCCGTAAGCATGGTCCTTCCCCGGCTTCCACAGGCTGTGGACATATTCCGGTTCAGGACTGGCTTGCACCGCGCCGCGGCCACGCGCATTGACTGCCTCCCATGGCCCAAACACACTTGAACATCCGCCCCGATGAAGCCGCCGCGCGCGCGCTGCCCAGCAATGTCGAGGCTGAGGCAGCGTTCCTCGGCGCGGCGCTAATCGATAACCGGGTGATCGAGGAACTGGTCACGCCGCTGCGCCCCGAGCACTATTTCGAACCGGTCCACGCGCGGATTTACGAACGAATCCTGCAATTGCTCGATCGCAAGGCGGTGGTCACGCCGGTTACTCTGCGTCCCTATTTCGAGGCGGACGAAGCGCTTAAGGATCTGGGCGGTGCGGCCTATCTGGCGCGGCTGACCGCCGATGGGCAGGGACTGCTTGCGCCGCGCGAGCTGGCCGACCAGATCTATGATCTGGCCTTGCTGCGCGAACTGGTCGCGGTGGGCCGCAACCTTGTCAATTCGGCGCTCGACACCTCCGAAAGCGTCGAGCCGATGGAGCAGATCGCGGCCGCCGAAGCCGCGTTGTATCAGGTCGCCGAAGGGGCCTCGACCGGCAGCGAGGCGCAACCCTTTGCGGTTTCCACCCGCACTGCGCTGGGGATGATCGAGCAGGCGCTGCTATCGGGTGGGCACATCTCGGGCAAGACCACCGGGCTGACCTCGATCAACGAGAAAATCGGCGGCTTGCACGATTCGGATCTGATCATTTTGGCGGGGCGTCCGGGCATGGGCAAAACCGCGCTCGCCACCAATATCGCGTTCAACGCCGCCGACCGCTTGCGCCGCGACATTGCTGACGGAATTGCGCCCGACAAATCGGTTGGCGCGGCAACCGCGTTTTTCAGCCTGGAAATGAGCGCCGACCAGCTCGCAACACGTATTCTGGCCGAGCAATCTGGGATCAGCTCCGAAGCTTTGCGAATGGGCAAGATCAGCCGCGAGGAATTCCAGCAGCTATCGTTCGCCAGCCAGCGGCTGGCTGAACTGCCGCTGTACATCGACGATACCCCGGCGCTGTCAATCGCCCAACTGCGCACCCGCGCGCGGCGATTGAAGCGGCGGCACGATATCGGGCTGGTGGTGGTCGATTACCTGCAGCTGCTGCAAGGCTCGGGCCGCAGCACCGACAACCGGGTCAACGAAATTTCCGAGATCAGCCGCGGTCTCAAGACGCTCGCCAAGGAACTGGGCGTGCCGGTGATCGCGCTGTCGCAGCTCTCGCGCGCAGTCGAACAGCGCGAAGACAAGCGCCCGCAACTGTCCGATCTGCGCGAATCAGGTTCGATTGAGCAGGACGCCGACATGGTCTGGTTCGTGTTCCGCGAAGACTATTACATTGCCGCCAAGGAACCCAAGCAGCCGACCGACGGCGATGATGCCAAGACGCACGAAATCCATTCCACCTGGGCTGCCGACATGGAACGGGTCCATGGCCTGGCCGAACTGATCGTCGCCAAGCAGCGCCATGGCTCGACCGGCAAAGTGCGGCTGCGGTTCGAGCCGCGGATCACGCGGTTCAGCGATCTGGCCGACGACAGCATGGCCGGGCACAGCTACGATTAGGGCGCTTTGGCCAGCCCGCTGAGTTGCGGCTGGGCGAACACCACGTGTCCTAGCCAGCGCGCGCCCGCCGGGGTCAGGTGCCGCCCGTCCTGCGTGATGAAGCGGCGGTCGGGGGTGAACACCGGCATATTACCGTGCGCGTCGCCCAGCAGCGCGAACAGGTCGATCAATTGGCTCGGCGGCACGACGGTGCGCACCTCGGCATCGACGCCCAGCTCGCGCGGGCGCGGGGGAACCCGCAAGGTATAACGCTGTTCAGCCGGCAGGCGCATCGCTGCCGCATTGCTGTACCCGAACTGCTTGGGGCCGAGCACCAGCACGTGGCGCATCCCGGCGGCCTTGAGCTGGCCCGACCAGCTCAGCAGGCAGCGCGCCGAGCCGCCGTTGAGCCCGATCGAGAACACCGCCCAATCGGCCTGTGCGGCCAGCTCGGCGGGATTGAATGGCAGCGCTGGGCCGCAGCTGTTAACCTCGACATAGCGGATTTGCGCTTCGCCCAGACGGCCGCCGGCCAGCGCCATGTTGACGAAATCGCGGGCCTGGCTGTGGCCAATCACCACCACGTTGTGCGCGCGCTGCGCCGGATCGAGCCGGGTCGCTGCCAGCCGCCGCACCCCATCGACGTAAGCAATGTTACCGGCGCGGCCGACCCCCGCCAACTCGGGCCAGCGGCTGACGAAGCCGGCGCTGAAATGGAACAGCAGTCCGGTCGCCGCCGCCAGCAGCGTCCCGCCGCCGCAGGCCAGCAGCAGCGCACGATTGCCGACCCGCGCTGGATCGCGCGCGGGTCGCTCCACCCAGCGCCATGACGCCCAGGCCGCTGCGAGTATGAGCGGAACCCACGCCGCCAGCGCCCACGGCGACGGCTCGGTCAGGCTGGTCGCGCGCACCAGCGCGAACAGCGGCTGGTGGAACAGGTATGCACTGTAGCTGACGAGCCCGATCCCGACTGGCAGCCGCGCCGCGAGCAAGCGGCCCGCACCGCGGGTGCCATCGCTGTAATAAAGGAACAGTGCCGCCCCGCCAACCGGGATCAGCGTGGCGAAGCCCGGCGCGGACAATTCCCAATCGAACCAGATCATCGGCAGTAGCGCCGCGATCAGTCCCAGCGCGGCCCATCGCGGTGCCTGCGCCGACGACGGAGAGGCGCGCGCCCGGCCCAAGGCCACCAGTCCGCCCAGTGCCAGTTCCCATCCGCGCGTGGGCAGGATCAGGAAGCCGAGCGCGGGATTGTGAGCGCCGAGCCACACCGCCGCGCCCAGGCTGAGCGCCGCGATTATCGCCAGCCCGCGCCGTAACAGGACCGGCCCGCCGCGCCGCAGCAGCCACAGGATCACCGGCACACCCAGCAGGTAATATTGCTCCTCCACTCCCAGCGACCAGGTATGCATCAGCGGCTTGAGTTCGGCGGCTAGGTCCCAATACCCGCCGGTCAGGTACAGCAGCAGATTGTTGGCCAGTAGCGCGCTGGCGACCAGCGACTGGCCGTAATTCTCCAGCCCGTCGGGCAGCAGCAGCGCATAGGCAAATGGCGTGGTTAGCGCGAGTGTCAGCAGCAGCGCGGGCAGGATCCGGCGGATTCGCCGCAGATAGAACTGCCGCAGCGACAGCCCGCCGCTCGCCTCGCCCTGCACCAAAATCCCGGTGATCAGGTAGCCGCTGATCACGAAGAAGACATCGACCCCGAGATAACCGCCGGGGAGCTGCGGCACGCGCGCGTGGAACAGCATGACTGCGAGCACGGCAATCGCGCGCAACCCGTCCACCTCGGGGCGATAGGCCAGGCCAGGGGCGGAGCGGGGGTGCATCGAATGGTCCTTGCCATGATCCATCACCGCCGCAAAGCGCGCGAAAATCTTGACTCTGCGCCCTTGGTGTTCTAGATCCCGTGCTTTCCCGCAGTTTGCAGAAATTTGGAGTGCCCATGGCGCGCGTTACCGTTGAAGATTGCGTCGACAAGATCCCCAACCGGTTTGACTTGGTTCTGCTTGCTGCGCAGCGCGCGCGCGAGATTTCGGGCGGGGCCGAACTGACCATCGATCGCGACCGGGACAAGAACCCGGTGGTCGCGCTGCGTGAGATCGCCGAGACCACTGTGCGCCCCGATCTGCTCAAGGAATCGGTGATCGGCTCGCTCCAGCGCGTGCTACCCGAGGATGACGACGAGGTCGATGATATCGGCTCGCTCAGCCAGGCGGCTGAAGCGCTGCGGATTACCGCCGCGGCGCCGGTGCGCAACACTTCGATCGGCGGCGATTACGAGGGTTGATCGGCCTGCGGGCCACTGCGCTTTCTAACCGCCCGCTTCCTGACCGGAGGCGGGCGGTTTGCTGTCAGCGCCAAACACTATCTGGTTTTGGCGCAGGGATACTTCTTGATGAAATATTCCGCGACGCCTTGCCGGATCGTCACCCGCGGGCGAACCTTGGCGGGATATTTCTTGAGAAAAAAGAGCAGTTCCTCGGGGACGATCTGCGCGTTTTCGGGTGGGCAACTCGACGGGCGGCCGGCAGCGCGTTCGCTGGTCAGTCGCTCCCGGTACGATTCGCCCGCCGCCTTGCCTTCGGCCTTCAGCACCTCCAGCTCGGGCGAAAACAGCGCCATCGGCCCTTGCGACTGGAGCGCGTCGGCCTTGGCCACGAACACCGCCAGGTTCATGTCGCCGCGCGCCGCCGATACCGCGCTGGGTATGGCCAGCAGCGCTAAGGCCGGAAGAGTCAGTTGTTTCATATGCTAGGTTCCCAATCTGCCGTGACGATCGTTGGCTTGACCCAGCGCGCCTGACAAGACCATGAACGCGGTCTCGCGGGCGGAGCGCAGGCCAATGAACGACACCGCACCGTTGATCGGCGATCTTGCTGCGGGAGCGCTGGCCGCGCGCGCCGCGGAATCCGCACACGGCGAGGCGGCCGACGGGCATACGCAAGAGGTCTCCTGCCTGGATTGCGGAACCGCGCTGATCGGGAGCTACTATCACCGTTACAGGCAGGCAGCGCATGTCCGCAAGACGATTGCCGCATACTTTCACGATCTGGCGCACGTTGTCGCTGCTAGCCTGGCCTCCGGGGCGGCTGACCCGCGAATATATCGAAGGTCGGCGCGCCAGCTGCGTTAGCCCGATCGCGCTGTTCCGTTTCGTCGTGCTCCCGACTTTCGCGCTGTTCAACTTGGCAGGAATGCGGTTCTCTTCGATCCGAACAACAACGCGGTGGCTGGTCCGGGTGGTGCAACGGCCAAGGTCGAAGCGACCAAGCTGCCGGCTGAAATCGCCAAAGCCCACGACCAACCCGGAGTTCGCGCTCTAAAAGATTCAATCGAGCGCCTACAAATACAGCTGGCTACCGATCCCGTTGAGCGTGCCGTTCGTGTGGCTGCTGTTTTCGTGCAACCGGCGTTTCCGCCTGTACGATCACACGGTGTTCGTGACCGATTCGCTGTGCTTCATGCTGATGGTGCTGGCGGCGATCACGGCGATCAATGTGTGGACAGCGCTCGGCGAACTGATTGCGCTGTTAATGTTCTACGTGCCGTTCCACATGCACCGGCAGCCGCGCGAAACCTATGGCCTGACCCGCGCGGCGCCGGCCCCGCGTTCAGGCCTGGTCGCGCGCTGCTGCTCCGGCAAAGCGCTTGCCCGCACGGGGAATTGCCGAGCCGCGCACCGGGGTCAGCCCGGCACCGGGCGCGGGGGCATCGGGCCGGTCGATCTTGCCGTTGGCCATCAGCTCGTTAATCTCGTCGCCCGACAGCGTTTCGAATTCAAGCATGGCCTTGGCGAGCAAGTGCAGCTTATCGACATTCTCGGTCAGGATATCGGTTGCACGCTTGTGTGAAGTATCGACCAGCAAGCGGATTTCCTTGTCGATCAGCTTGTTGGTCTCATCCGAAGCCATGGTCCGGGCTGAACCGCCGTACCCCAGATAGCCTTCCTGCGTGTCTTCGTATTGCAGCGGGCCCAATTTGTCGGACATGCCCCAGCGGGTCACCATGTTGCGCGCCAAACCGGTAGCATACTGGATATCCGACGATGCGCCCGATGAAACTTTACCGTAGCCGAACACCAGTTCTTCGGCCACGCGCCCGCCCATGCTGACTGACAGGTTGGCCAGCATCTGGTCGCGGTGGTACGAATAGCTGTCGCGTTCGGGCAAGCGCATGACCATGCCCAGCGCCCGCCCGCGCGGGATGATCGTGGCCTTGTGGATCGGGTCCGAGGCGGCTTCGTTGATCGAGACGATCGCATGGCCGGCCTCGTGGTAGGCGGTCATCTTCTTCTCGTCCTCGGTCATCACCATCGAGCGGCGTTCGGCCCCCATCATGACCTTGTCCTTGGCGTCTTCAAATTCGCGCATCGCGACCAGCCGCTTGTTGCGGCGCGCCGCGAGCAGTGCGGCTTCGTTAACCAGATTGGCCAGATCCGCACCCGAAAAACCGGGGGTGCCACGTGCGAGGGTGCGCATTTCGACATCGGGTGCCAGTGGCACTTTCTTCATGTGCACGCCCAGGATTTTTTCGCGGCCCTCGATATCGGGCAGCGGCACCACCACCTGGCGATCAAACCGGCCGGGCCGCAGCAGCGCCGGATCGAGCACGTCGGGGCGATTGGTCGCGGCGATGATGATGATGCCTTCGTTGGCTTCGAACCCGTCCATCTCGACCAGCAGCTGGTTAAGCGTCTGCTCGCGTTCATCGTTCGAATTGCCGAGGCCACTGCCGCGGTGACGGCCGACTGCGTCGATTTCATCGATGAACACGATGCACGGTGCGTTGCGCTTGGCCTGCTCGAACATGTCACGCACGCGGCTGGCGCCAACGCCGACGAACATCTCGACGAAGTCCGAACCCGAAATGGTGAAGAACGGCACGCCTGCTTCGCCCGCGATTGCACGCGCCAGCAGTGTCTTGCCGGTACCCGGTGAGCCGACCAGCAGCGCGCCCTTGGGGATTTGTCCGCCCAATTTGGCAAAGCGGTTGGGATCTTTCAAGAATTCGACGATTTC
Source organism: Novosphingobium sp. (assembly GCA_031416535.1). Classification (GTDB taxonomy): domain Bacteria; phylum Pseudomonadota; class Alphaproteobacteria; order Sphingomonadales; family Sphingomonadaceae; genus Novosphingobium. Next base: position 14,171 of record JANOTT010000029.1, read on the forward strand.
TTCCAGCTCCTCGCGCGCTTCGTCGATGCCCGCAACATCGGCAAAGGTCACCCGGCCCTGCTTTTCGGTCAGCAACTTGGCCTTGCTCTTGCCGAACCCCATTGCGCCGCCCGCGCCGCCGCCTTTCTGCATCTGGCGCAGCACAAACACCGCAAGGCCAAGGAACAGCAGCACCGGCAGGACCTGAATCAGCAGCACCACAAACAGGCTGCTCTCCTCGGGCGGTTTGCCATCGTACTTGACGCCGCTCTCCTGCAGCAGCCCCTGCAAGCTGGCGTCATTGGGAATCGGCACAGTCATAAACGGCTTGTCGTCTTTGTACTTGCCGAGGATCTTGGTCTCGCCGACCTGGACCGAGGCGATCTGCCCCGCCTGGATCTTGGTGCGGAAATCCGAATAGGAAATCTGGGTCGCGGCTGCCTCGCCGCGCGGGTTGAACATCGAGACGGCCAGCGCCAGCACCAGGCCGATCCCGCCCCAGATCAGAAGGTTCTTGACCCACGGATTACCGTTCGGCTGTTCCTCGTTCATGCGCACCAGATCCTTTCGCGCTCTATGTAGGATGGCAGGACTGAATGGCAAGCCAAGCCCGTTATCGCGGTGTATTGTGCTGCGGCTTGCGCATGACGCAACGCAGATGCACAGAGCGCGTGGGGGACCACGATGAACCAGACCGAACCTGCCAGCGATGACCGCTTTGCCCGGTGGCCGCGATTTTCGGCGCGGCTGTTGCTGCTCGCGGTGGCCGCGCTGCTGGTGTTGGCGGCCATGGTCCCGATCACTGCTGGCAAGATGGGAAAGCCAACCGTCGGCTTTGTCGAGGCGGTCGCCGGGGGTGCCGCAAGTACCGCGGCACAGCGCCCGCGCGACGATGATCTGGCGCTGTACGACCGCGTGATCCAGCGGATCGGGCACGGTGAAAATTACTATGCTGCGGTGGCCGACGAACACCGCAAAAATGACTATCCGCTGCGCCCTGGGGTGGCGGTACGGTTGCCGACGCTGGCCTATGTGGCAACGTGGCTGGGCGACCGGGGGCAAGGTGCCGAAGTGTTGGTGCCCGGCGAGCTGCTGGCCGCGCTGGCGCTGCTGCTGGCGGTGGTCTGGGCGTGGTGGCGGCGGCTGGGCGATGAGCCGGGCGGGGCGCGGTTCCAGCGGATCGGCACCGCCTTGATGTTCATGGGGGCCTCGCTCGGGCTCAACCGCTATTACTTCGTGCTCCACGAGCTGTGGGCCGGGATGCTGATCGCGCTATCGCTGGCGCTGCACCGGCCCGGGCAACGCTGGCTCGGCGCTGTGCTGGTCGCGGCGTTGGCCTTAGCGATCCGCGAGCACGCGCTGCCATATGTGATGCTGATGGCGGCGCTGGCGCTGTGGCGGCGCGATTGGAAGGAAAGCGCGGCGTGGGGCGCGCTGATCGCGGCGTTCGTGGCCTATCTAGCGTTCCACCTGCAGTTCGTGGCGCAGCAGATCCGTCCCAGCGATGTGATCGGACCTGACTGGCTAATGCTGCGCGGCCTTTCGGGCTGGCTGTCGAGCGTGGTGCTGTCGAGCAACCTACGGTTTCTGCCGCATGTTGTCGCGGGACCGCTGGTCTTGCTGATGGTGCTGGGCTGGGCCGGGTGGCGCAGCGCACTGGGGACCGCCGCGACGCTGCTGTTCCTGGGCTATGGGCTGCTGTTCATGATCGCGGGACGGGCGGACAATTTCTATTGGGGCGCGGTGATTGCGCCGGCGATGTTCGTCGGGCTGGCGTTCTTGCCGCGCGCGCTGCGGTCATTGGTGCGGGCGGCGCGCTAACCGGTCAATTCGTCGATCTGGTGGTGCGGCACCACTCGCCAGCCGATCACCAGCAGCACGAATTGCACCGCTTCGAACACCATCGGCTGGAAGAACCCGATCTGGGTGCCGTCGAGGAAGGCGGTGAGGGCGCGTCCACAAAACGCGATGCCGAACAGCGCCGCGGGGACTAGCAGCACATCGCCGTTACGCTTCCACGCGCCGCGCAGCATGCACAGCCCGATCACCGCGAAGAAGGCCGTAAAGTCTGCGCGCAGTACCGCAGTGCCAAGCGGTCCGGTCGGGGAGAGGCCGAAGCTCGCGCCCATCCCTGCGGGATCGTAAAGGAAACTCACGGCGAGGAAGAGGTTGAACATCCCGGCCACGAAAATCAGCCCAATCACCACCATCCGCATCGCATTAACCCTCACCATAAATTTCAATTTAGCCACTGTGCCCCATGCAGTCCGCTTATCAAAGCCTGTTGCGCGCAAAGGAAGGGCATTGCACAAGCGGGTCACCATGAGTTCACCCCGGATCCTGTTGGTCGTCGGCGGCGGTATCGCCGCGTACAAGGCCTGCGAACTGGTGCGCCTGATCCGCAAGGGCGGCGGCGAGGTCAGCTGTGTGCTGACCGATGGCGGGTCCAAGTTCATCACCGCGATGACGCTCGCCGCGCTGAGCGAGAACCCGGTCCACACCACGCTGTGGGATCTGACCAACGAGGTCGAGATGGGGCATATCCAGCTTTCGCGCTCGGCCGACCTGATCGTCGTGTGCCCCGCCACCGCCGATCTGATGGCCAAGATGGCGCACGGGATTGCCGATGATCTGGCCACGACGGTGCTGCTCGCGACCGACAAACCGGTACTCGCGGTGCCGGCGATGAATGTGCGGATGTGGCAACACGCCGCCACGCAGGACAACGTCAAAAGCCTGGTTGCGCGCGGGGTCCACGTGCTGGATCCCGATGAAGGGCCGATGGCTTGCGGCGAATACGGCGCGGGCCGCCTGCCCGAACCGGTCGCGGTGTGGAATGCGATTTGCCAGCTCCTCAGCCTCGATACGCTGCTGCTTCCGGCACCGGAACCCGAACTGGCGTTGGAACTTAACGGGTTCGAAGTGCGGAGCAGCGAAGACACTGGCCTTGGCGGACTGTCGTCGGGGCTATCGTCGGGGTTGATCGCGCGCCGCACCAGCGGGCCGATCATCGATCTCGATGCGTTTGAACTTGATGGTGAATTCGAAGAGATTGGCGCCGAACCGCTGGTCGCTCCGGTGACAGTAGAAGTTATGCTCGCCGCCCCGATCCTGTCGAAAAAGGGCAAGGCCAAGGCCGCCCCACCAACCGATCCGGATGCGATCAACCACTTGGTCAGCGGCGACCCCGACGCTGCGCCCGAACCGTTGCTGGCCGATCCGCTGGAAGGCCAGCCCGATTTCGCGGGCGACGAGGTGCAATTCGTCATCCCGGAAGACGGCCCGCTGTTTGGCAAGCACGTGCTGATCACCGCCGGGCCAACGCACGAGCCGATCGACCCGGTGCGCTACATCGCCAACCGCTCGTCGGGCAAACAGGGCTTCGCGATTGCCGCCGCCGCCGCGCGGGCCGGGGCGCGGGTCACGCTGGTTGCGGGACCAGTGCAGTTGCCGACCCCGCCGGGGGTTGACCGGGTTGATGTCGAAACCGCGTGGCAGATGGCCGATGCGGTCAAGCAGGCGCTGCCGGCCGATGCCGCAGTGATGGTCGCGGCGGTGGCCGATTGGCGCAGCACCGACGAGCTCAGCCAAAAGATGAAAAAGCGCGGCTCGGCCCCGCCCGCGCTGCGGCTGACCGAAAACCCCGATATCCTGGCGATGGTCGCGGTCAGCGACAAGCGGCCCAAACTGGTGGTGGGCTTCGCGGCGGAGACCGAGAAGGTGCTCGAGAACGCCAAAGACAAGCGCAAGCGCAAAGGCGCCGATTGGATCGTCGCCAATGACGTGTCTGGTGACGTGATGGGGGGCGAGGTCAACGCGGTGCATATCATCACCGCCAAGGCTGTCGAAACGCTGCCCGAAATGGCAAAAGCCGATGTTGCCGCTGTGCTCGTCGAAAGGATTGCCGATGCCCTCCTCGGACAAAAATCTGTCGGAGAAAAAACCGTCGTCTCCTGACGTTCCGCTGCTGGTCAAGTGGCTGCCGCATGGCGAGGGTCTGGCCTTGCCGGGCTATGCCACCGCCGGGGCGGCCGGGATGGATGTGCTGTCAGCCGAAGACCTGACACTGGCCCCGGGCGCGCGGCACGCGGTGGCCACTGGCTTGGCGATTGCAATCCCGCAAGGGTATGAAATTCAGGTCCGCCCGCGCTCGGGTCTGGCCCTCAAGCACGGGATTACTGTCCCCAACACCCCCGGTACGATCGATTCGGATTACCGCGGCGAGCTCAAGGTGATCCTGATCAACCACGGCAGCGCTGCCTTTGAAATCCGCCGCGGTGACCGGGTGGCGCAGCTGGTGCTGGCGCCGGTGACCCGCGCCACGTGGCTGCCGGTCGAAGAACTGGACGAAACCGCGCGCGGCGAAGGCGGCTTCGGCTCGACCGGCGGCCTGTTCGCGCTCGAAAGCTGAGCACCGGTTAAGCGGTTACGCATGCAGAAGGCGGGCCCGTTGCCGGACCCGCCTTCGTTCACATCGAATTTGCACCAATCAGCGCTTGTTCTTCTCCGGTGCGACCGAAATCCGCACCGTTTCGCCGTTGCGACCGGGGAAGTCGGTGAACAACGCCTCAACCAGATTGGGCACCAGATACGGCAAGCGGTTCGACATAGAAGCCGCTTCGGCGCGGCCTTCGAACAGTCGCTGGCCATCGGCGCGGCGATCGATCTTCATCGTGACGCCGCTGGTAAACACGGTGTAGCTTTCATAGCCTTGATCGAACCATGGATCGTAGAGCCCGTAACCCCAAGCACCGCCAGGACGATAGGCACTGTAACCGCGGCCGTAATAACTACCGCCATAGCCGCCAAAACCGCCGTAACCGCTGCCGAAGTACGAACCACGCCGCGGACCGTACCATGAACTCCAATAGGGATCGGAGAACCCGGTCGAACGAACCTGGTCGCGGCCCTTGTCGACACCGTAGTCGAACCGCACGATCAGATCTGCGGAGGCCGGGCTAGCGGCCGGGCTGTAACCCAGTGCCTGCATCTTCATGCCGACCAGGTTGGCATATTGCGAGAATTCAAGCCCGCCGGACAGCGCGCTGTCAGCGGCGACGATCGCAAACGTTTGCCCCTGCGGTGCGGGCAGCTGCGCTGAATAGCGCGACACATTGGCATTGAACGGCGTGGCGCAAGCCGCCAGCCCGGTCACCAGCAGCGCCGCTGCTGCCGCCTTGATCATCCGAAAAGTGTTTTCATTATAAGCCATCGACCCGGTTTCCTGTGTAGCCAAACCCGCGAATCGCGAACGGTGCAGCAAAAGAGTAGAATTGATGGCGAATTACGCCAAGCTCGCTTAATCGCGGTTGAATGGCGCCTGTATCAAAAGACAGAGCTCAGCCGCGCATCAGCCCCAGCGCACCATAGGCCGCTTCGAGCGTTGGCGCGGCCAGTGCGCGGGCGCGGGCGGCACCAGCGTGCAGCACAGCGTCTAGCGCAGGTTGATCGCTGCACAACTCGACAAACCGCGCGTTGATCGGGGCTAGCTTGGTGACTAGCAGTTCGCCCAGCGCCGGTTTGAATTTGCCGAACCCCGCGCCGCCGAATTCGTCCAGCACTGCCGCCGTGCTGGTTCCGGCCATGGCGGCGTAAATGCCCACCAGATTGGTGGCTTCGGAACGGCCGGCCAGCCCAGCTATATCGCTCGGCAGTGGTTCGGCGTCGGTCTTGGCCTTCTTGACCTTGGCGATGATCGTGTCGGCATCGTCGGTCAGATTGATCCGGCTCATGTCCGATGGATCGCTCTTGCTCATCTTGGCGCTGCCATCGCGCAGGCTCATGATCCGGGCGCTATCTGGCGGGATGATCGGTTCGGGCAGGGTGAACACCGGCGCGGCGTCCGCGCAGAAATCGTTGTTGAACTTCTGGGCGATGTCGCGCGCCAGTTCGAGGTGCTGCTTCTGGTCATCGCCCACCGGCACGTGCGTTGCCTGATAGAGCAGCACGTCGGCGGCCTGCAGCACCGGGTAAGTGAACAGCGCCACCGACGCGCCTTCGCGGTTTTTGCCGGCCTTGTCTTTCCACTGCGTCATGCGGTTGAGCCAGCCCATCCGGGCGGTGCCGTTCAGCAGCCATTGCAGCTCGGCGTGCTGGGGCACCTGCGCCTGGTTGAACAGCACCGACTTGGCCGGGTCGATCCCGCAGGCGAGCAGCGCGGCGACCATCTCGCGGCAATTGGCGGCGAGGTTAGCGGGGACATGAGGCTGGCTGATCGCGTGCAGGTCCGCCAGAAAATACAGGCTCTGCCCGCCGCTCGCCGCGACCTCATCCTGCATCCGCACCCAGTTGCGGATCGCGCCGAGGTAATTGCCAAGGTGGAGGTTGCCGGTGGGCTGGATGCCCGAAACGATACGCATGGGTGGGTGCTACTCTACTTTGAGGATATCGTCATCCGCCTTGGTGCGCGGCTGGCGGCGGCGGCGAAGCTGCGCGAGCAGCTCTTTGTCGATCGCACCGACCACGATTGCGGTGGTGAAGAACACCGCCAACCCTGCGCCAACGATCAACGAGATGGACCACACGCGCTCCCCCACCGAACCGCCATAGCGTGCGGTAAATTGGGGAACGAGCCACCACAGCACCGCGCTCATCGCTACCGTGGCGAGCAATTGCCGCGCGATCTTGGCAGCCAGCGCCCCGGTAAAATGGAACCAGCCGCGCCGGTGCAGGATGATATAGAGCAGCAGGCAATTCAGGCTGGCCGAGCTTGCCGTTGCGGCCGCGAGGCCGACAATCCCGAACGGGCGAACCACGACCACATTGAGGAACACGTTGAAAGTCAGCGAGGCCAGCGCAATCCACACCGGCGTGCGGGTGTCGGAGCGGGCGAAAAACCCGGGGTTGAGGATTTTCACGATCACATAGGCCGGCAGGCCCGCCACCAGTGCAACGACAATGTTGGCCATGATCTCGCCGTTCGCCGCGGTGAACTTACCGCCCACGAAAAACGCGGTGCACAGCGCCGATGAACAAATCGCCAGGGCCGCTGCAGCAGGCAAAGTCAGCAGTGTCGCCATTTCGAACGCGTTTGATTGCAGCCGCTGCGCCTGACGCGCGTCGCCCTCATGGATGTGACGCGACAGCATTGGCAGGATCGCTGTACCCAGCGCGATCCCGACAATGCCGAGCGGCATCTGGTTCAGCCGGTCCGCCAGCTTGAGCAGCGAAAGCGATCCTTGCGGCAGGCTGGTCGCAAAAAACGTGTCGACCAATTGGCTGATCTGGTAAATCCCCGCGCCGAACGTGGCGGGCAGGATCAGCAGGGCCAGTTTCTTCACTTCTGGGGTAAATTTGGGCAGCGACAATTTCAGGCGCACCCCGGCGCGGCGCGTTGCCCAGGCGAGATACAGGAACTGCGCCACGCCTGAGAGCGAGACTGCAATCGCCAGCGACCAGGCGACAACCGTGTCGTCCTCGCTGGTCCCCCGCAGGTGGCTACCCAGCAGGATTGCCCCGATCAGGATCAGGTTCAACAGCACTGGTGCCACCGCGCCGGGCCCGAAGCGCGAACGGGCGTTAAGCAAGCCCGACAGCATCGCCACCAGGCTGATGAAAAACAAATACGGGAAAGTTACCCGGCTGAGCAGGACTGCCAGTTCAAACTTGCCTTCGATTTTGGTATATTCATGCGCCAGCAGCCAGACGATCCCCGGCATGAAGATCATGGCAATGGCGCTAAACGCGAACAGCACCCACAGAAATACTGAAAGCACATCGCCAGCGAACTTCTCCGCCGCCGCTTCGCCGCCGCCCTCGGCCTCGGGCGCATGCAGCGCTCGGCTGTACATCGGCACGAAAGCGACCGAAAAAGCGCCTTCGGCAAACAAGCGGCGGAAGGTGTTGGGCAGCGTGAAGGCAAGCTGAAAGGCATCGGCCGCCAGCCCCGCACCCAGCACGCGGGCCAGCAGCATGTCGCGGATGAACCCAAATACCCGGCTGACCGCAGTCAGTCCGCCGATCGTCCCGACGTTTTTGATCAGACTCATCCGCGCGCCTCCCCCAAGCTTCGCTCCGTTGAGCGCCGCCGTCTTGAGGGCGCTCGATGCCGGCCAGCTTTGCTCAGGCTGTGCCGACCGGCGCCCCAACGCTGCCGTCTTCGCCTTGCTGCGCCGAGAGCTGCGCAAGGTAAATTCCGTTAAAATCGATTGGCTCAAGCAGCAACGCCGGGAAGCCGGCATCGCGCACCGCGTCCGAGATTACCCGGCGGGCGAACGGAAACAGCAGACGCGGGGCTTCGGCATACGTAAAGGCGTGCTTTTGCGAGTCTTCCAGATTGCGCATGCCCACCAGCCCGCCGTAAGACAATTCAACAATGAACGCGGTCCCGGCCTCGGCCTTGGAATTGATCGAGATTTTCAGCTCGATTTCGCTCACTTCATCGGTGATGTCGCGCGCGCCGATGTTGAACTGAACGTCGATCTGCGGCTGATCCTGCCACTGAAACGATTCGGGTGCATTGGGATTCTCGACCGAAAGATCCTTGATATATTGCGAGATTATTCCCGCTGAAGGCAGCGTGTCTTCGCCGTTGGGCTGCGGTGCGCCGAGATCGAGATCGGTGATGATGTTGCCTTCGTCGGACATGGCTGTGCAGGCTTTCGCTAGTCAAGATTGAACGTGGCCGCGCGCCTAGCATTGCCGCGCGGACGGGTCGAGCAGTATATCCAAAGCGCGCTTTTTGCCCCCCGCGAGCGAAGCACCCGCACGAAAACTCTGCACTACGACCCCAAAAATTGCACCGATCCGCGCATCCATGCGTTGTTCATTTGTCATTGGTACCTATTTGACAGTAGATTGCACACCTAAATGCATTTGAGCCGCGCGACGCGGCAGGGATTCGGAACCTTGGACAAGACCGTTGAAATCGTCATTCTCGCCATGGTAGCGGCCTTCCTGGGCCTGCGGCTCTATTCGGTGCTGGGACGCCGGGCCAAGCAGGAAGAGCAGCCCCGGCTGGAACCCAAACTGGATGCGCCGCGGATGCCTGCGCCCGATCTGCCTGATCGCGGCGGGATTGCCGGGCCGCCGCGCGTGCTTGTGCCCGGAGTGACTCCGGCGATCGAGCGCGCGCTCAAGGAAGTGGCGCTGGCCGACAAACAGTTCGATCTGCTCGCGTTTCTTGAAGGGGCCAAGGGCGCTTACCGGATGGTGCTCGAAGCCTTTTGGAGCGGCGACCGCGAAGCATTGGCCAAATTGTGCGATGCCGATGTGCTCGAAACCTTTGTCGCCACGATCGACGCGCGCGAAGCCGCCGGCGAAAAGCTGGCAAACCGGCTGGTCCGGATCGAAGATGCGGTGGTAGTCGCCGCCTCTCTCGAAGCCGGTATGGCGCGGATTGCAGTGCGGTTCACGGCGGACATTTCCGCAGTGACCCGCAATGCCGCAGACGAAGTGATCGCCGGATCGCTAAACGATGCGATCGAGACGCGCGATGTGTGGACCTTTGCCCGCGCGACCGGCGCGGCGACGCCCGACTGGTTCGTCGACGAAACCGACGAAGGCTAGGTTCGGTGTCAGGGCTGCGCAAGCTGGCGGCGCTGGGCCTGGTTCTGGTGCTTTCGGCTTGTGTGCGGCTGATCCCGGGCACCACGTCGCCGCTTGCGGTGCCATTGCCGGTGCCGCTTCCAATCGCGCCGCCCACGCCCGCCACTGCGGCGCTGCTCGGTCTTAGCGGGGGGCCAAGCCTCGCCACTCTCAAGCTTAACGACGGCGACACACGCGGCGCGCTGACGGCGTTCCGGTCCAGTTGTCCAAGGTTGCTGGCGCGCACCGACACCTCGGGGCTGACCCAGACGGGCGACTGGAAGGCGGCCTGCGATGCCGCCGCGACCTGGCCCGTCACGCAGGCCCCAAGCTTCTTCGAAACCTGGTTCGAAACCGCGCGCGTGGGTGATGGAAAGGCCTTCGTCACCGGATATTACGAGCCCGAGATTGCCGGGGTGCGCACCCGCCAGCCCGGCTTCGATGTGCCGGTCTATGCACTGCCACCCGATCTGGTCCGCGCCAAATTGGGCGATGCCCCGCCCACCGAAAAAGGCACCCAGCCGCTCGGGCGCTATGATGCGAGCGGGCTGTTCGTGCCCTATTTCGACCGCGCCGCGATCGATGATGGCGCCTTGGCCGACAAGGGCCTGGAAATCGGCTGGGTTGCCGATCCGGTCGAACTGTTTTTCTTGCAGGTGCAAGGTTCGGGTCGGCTGCGCGCGCCCGATGGTTCGGTGATCCGGATCGGCTATGCCGGGCAGAATGGTCTGCCCTACACCGGAATCGGTAGCGTAATGCGTGGTCAGGGCCTGATCGGTTCCGCGCCGGGGCAGTATTCGGGCTCGATGCAGGGGATCATGCAGTACATCCGCGAGCAGCCCGAGGACGGCAGGGCGCTGATGCGCCAGAACCGGAGCTATGTTTTTTTCAAACCGACCAGCGGCGATGGTCCGTACGGCGCGCTGGGCGTGCCGGTGCGCGGCGGCGATAGCGTGGCCGGCGACCCGGCCTTCGTGCCGCTGGGCGCGCCGGTGGTGCTCTCGCTCGACCGGGCTGAAGCGAACGGGCTGTGGATCGCGCAGGATACCGGCGGGGCGATCAAGGGCGCCAACCGCTTCGACAGTTTCTGGGGCGCGGGCGAAGCCGCGCGGACCACCGCCGGGGGGATGAGCGGACGCGGCAATGCATGGCTGCTGTTGCCCAAAGGCACCGTCAAGCGCCTGACCGGCCAATAATGCGCCCGCGCCGCAGCCTCAGCCGCGAAGAGGCCCGGCTGTGGGCAGCGGTGGCGCAGACGGTTAGGCCGATAGACGGGAAGATTGCTCCGCCGGTGCCTGAGACGGCAGCACCTGGTGCTGTCTTCTTGGGAGTTGCGCGGTCAGTGCGACCTGTTTCCAGCAACGTTGCGAAACCGCAACCCTCGTTAGCCAAGGAACCATTCCGCCCGCTCGACGTCCATGGCCTCGATGCGGGATGGGAGCGCAAGCTCGCCAAGGCGGTGCTTCAGCCCGATTTCACGCTCGACCTGCATGGCCACACGATTGCTGCGGCGCATGCCCGGCTCGATCGCGGACTGGGCCAGGCCGCGGCGATGGGCGCGCGGCTGGTGTTGGTGATCACCGGGCGTCCGCGCCCGGTCGAAGCGGCTGATCGCGGCACCGCGCGCGGCGCAATTCGCGCCAAAGTGCTCGATTGGCTGGCGCTCGGCCCGCACGCCGGCCGGATCGCGGCAGTGCGGCCGGCGCAGCGCCGCCACGGCGGGGCGGGTGCGCTGTATGTCGTGCTGCGGCGGCCAAAATAGAACCGCCCCCGTGCGGCTGGCACGGGGGCGGGTTTGTTGCGCTGTGATTAGAAGCTGACCGAGGCCGTCACAAAAATCTGGCGCGGGTTGGCGTAGAACGCGTTCAATACGCCTTCTTTGCCCAGGGCAGAAGCGAGCGGTGTTACCAGCACGCCGGTGGTCGCGTTGGCTCTCATGAAGGTATAGCCCGAGGTCTTGATCCGCTCGTCGGTCAGGTTCTTGCCGAACACCCCCAGCGACCAGCGCTTGCCCGGCGCGTGATAGACGATGCTGGCATCGACCAATTGGTAAGCTGGCTGATCGAGGAAGGGGTTGGCGATTTCGAACTGGAAGGTTTTGCTCTTGAAGGACATGCCAGCGCCCAGATCGACCCGCCCTTCACCCACATCAACCGCATAGCTGGCCGAAACTGCCCCGGTCCAGGCCGGAGTATTCTGAACACGGCGGAACGGGGCGACTTGCGTCGGCACGCCAGCGATGTTGGTGATGTAGCTGAGGTATTTCGCATCGATATAGCCGACCGAACCGTTCAGCGTGAGCGCGCCAAGCCGCAGCTTTCCTTCGGCCTCGAACCCCTGCATCCGCGCTTTGCCAGCGTTGGAGACCACCCCGCAGAAGCTGGGCAGACCGCCGATCGTGCAGGCCACCGATCCGGGGATCTGGACATCGGTATAGTCCATCCGGAAGGCGGCCAGCGCCACGGTCAGGCGGCGGTCGAACATCGCCGCTTTGTAACCCAGCTCGTAGCTGTTGACCTGTTCGGGGCGGAAGCTGAGGAACTGAGCAATCTCGGCGTCGGATTTCATGCCATCATTGTTAAGATCGGGAGCGTTCGATCCAGCCCCGCGCGGATCGACCCCGCCGCCCTTGAAACCTTGCGAGAAGCTGGCGTAGATCGTCGTGTCAGGGTTCGGCTTGAAGCTGATCGAGGCGCGCGGCGTGAATTTGGTAAAGGTCTCTTTGCCGCGGAAATTGGTGCCGGGTGCCCCGAACGGGATGCCGGCCCCGCCAAACGTGGGCGAACCCCCGCCAAGGTAGTTCTGCCGCAGGATCTTCGCACTGCGCTCGTCCCAGGTATACCGGCCGCCCGCCGACAGGCTGAGCTGGTCCGAGACATCGAAGGTGAAGTCAGCGAAAGCGGCCATCGTTTCGGTATCGACATCGGCGTCGGTATAGCCGGTCAGACCATTGATCGTGGTGAACAGCCGGACATCGAATTGCGTCTGCGCCGAGGCATTGAGGTAATAAACTCCGATCAGGCCGTTAAACCGGCCTTTGTCGATCAGCATCTGGACTTCCTGGCTGAACTGACGGTTAAAGTAGTAGCCCGGGACATCAACATCGACCGCTGGCAGCGCGTCGAAATCGATCGGGGTGGCCGAATCGTCCTTGCGGTAGGATGAGATCGAGCGGAACGTCAGACCCTCGGCCGGTTCAGCTTCGAGGAACAGCGAAGTGCCCCAGGCGGTCACCTCCTGCACCGGGAAGTTGAGTCCGCCCCGCGTGTCGTAAACGTTGGCGAGCACCGGCGCACCGCTGATCAGCCCCGGAATGAACCGGTGGCCGCCGCGCGGGTTCGAGGTGTCATGGGTATAATCGCCGGTCAGCCGGGCAAAGATGCCGGTGCCGTGCAATTCGATCGTGCCGCGCCCGGCCCAGATATCCTTGTCGTAGTTCTCGAGCCCGGTGGTGAGGTTCTTGCCGAAGCCATCGCGGGTGAGCCGCGCCAGCGAACCACCGATGCGGATGACCTTGCTCTCGCCCACCGCGACCGAGCCAGTGATCACCCCGTCAGCCTGATTGTAGCTGCCATAGGTCGCCCGCGCTGAAAGGTGCGCAACGTCATCGAGCCGGCGCGTGACGTATTTGATCGCGCCGCCAATGGTGTTGCGGCCATAAAGCGTGCCCTGCGGCCCGCGCAGCACTTCGATCCGCTGGACATCATAGATATCGAGCACCGCCGCCTGCGGACGGTTGAGGTAAACATCGTCGAGGTAAATGCCGACGCCCTGTTCGAAGCCCGAGACCGGATCCTGCTGGCCGACGCCGCGGATAAATGCGCTGAGCGTCGAATTGGTCGCGCGGCTGGATTCCAGCGTCACGTTGGGAACCGTCTCGGCCAGCGCGGTAATGTCGGCCGCGCCCCGGTTGGCGAGTTGATCGCCCGTGATTGCGGTGATCGCGATCGGCACGTCGATCAGGTTTTCTTCGCGGCGGCGCGCGGTGACCACAATCGCGTCTTCGTCATCGGCTGCGGCGGGTGTTGCGCTGGACTGGGCATAAGCAGGTGCCGCAGTCAGGCTGAACAGAGCGCTGGCAAGCAGCGAAGCGCGGCAAAGCAAGTCGTAGTTACGCATCGGGTTCCTCCCAAGGAATCAGCGGCCTGCCGCTTGTCGGCTGGGACCATGCAGGCGCTTATATAAAAGTTGAACCATCTTTCAACTTTGTTATGCTTGCACGAGCAAGGTGGGCAGTGAATGATGCGGATACGTGGCCAAAAGGACACAGGGACGGCAACACTAACCGGCGTTGTGGGGGAGAAGCAGGTGAACCTGGTGAGCAGCGCCAACACCATGCGCGAACCGCGGACCGAGCGCGGGCGCCGCACCCAGCGCGCCATCCTCGATGCCGCTGCGGCTGAATTCGGGGAGAAGGGCTTTCACGAAAGCTCGATCGTCTCGATCACAATCCGCGCAGGGGTCGCGCTGGGCAGCTTCTACACGTACTTTGAAAGCAAGGAGGCGCTGTTCAAGGCGCTGGTTGCCGACATGAGCGGGCGGGTCCGCGATCATGTCGCCCCGGTGCTGCGACCGGGACTCGGCGCGATCGAGGCCGAAGGCGCGGCGCTCGAGGCGTTCCTCGGCTTTGCGCGCGAGCACAAGGAAATCTACCGGATCATCGACGAAGCCGAATTCGTCGCCCCCGAAGCCTGGCGCGCGCATTATCTCAATACCGCGGCGCGCATTCTCGAGCGGTTGCAGGCGGCCCGCGCCAAAGGCGAACTCGGTGTCGAACCCAGCGAAGTCCACGTCTGGGCGATCATGGGTATGAACGTGTTTCTGGGGCTGCGCTTCGGCGTGATGAGCGGGGACACGGATCTGGGCGAGGTGGCGAAGGCGGCCAATGCGTTGTTGAAGGACGGGTTAGGAGGATGAAATTCGCGTCAAAACGAACTCAACAATTTTCCAAATTCCTGCTGCTACCAATGAAGCAACTACCCCACCAATGAATCCGACGAGCCTTTCCCAGTTTGGATCCCTAATCCCAAACAGCTTTCTGAAGGCTATGACATCATTTTGTGCCAATGAGCGTATCGATAATAACTGCTCAGTTTCTGATTTTCTAACTTCTTCTGTTCGTTTCAGATCAATCTGAGCAAGCTGAAGATCATTTTTGGCTCTCTCCGCTTCACTAGCTAAATCATTTAAGGCCAAAATTACTTCATTCAGACTTTTTCTTGCAACATCAATTTTTGCAATTCGTTCATCGACAGATTTCTTTGGAAAATTTGCAGATAGTTCTAAATTAATCCCAAGTAACCGAACTATGCTGTCCAACAGAAGTTCAATGGCTCGTATATAAGGTTTGAAAATAAACCGAGATATTTTGCTCGTTAAAATGACTTCAAATGACATAGCCGCTCCCAACGTCTGTACGATAATTTCATATGATGATTAATGGCTCAAGTGCAGCAAAATCACTCACTTGAAGCAAGACTTTTTAGCTGTTTTGCATTCTCCGATGACATCTCGCCATCCCCCCGCTAAGCGCGCTTCCCATGTCCAACCGCCGCACCTTTGCCATTATCTCGCACCCGGATGCGGGCAAGACCACGCTGACCGAGAAGCTGCTGCTGCAAGGCGGGGCGATTCATCTGGCAGGGCAGGTTAAAGCGCGCGGGGCGGCGCGGCGCGCGCGGTCGGACTGGATGAAGATCGAGCAGCAGCGCGGGATTTCCGTGACCTCGAGTGTGATGACCTTTGAGCGCGACGGCATTACCTTCAACCTGCTCGATACGCCGGGCCACGAAGACTTTTCCGAGGACACTTACCGCACGCTGACCGCGGTCGATTCGGCGATCATGGTGCTCGATGCCGCCAAGGGCATCGAGCCGCAGACCCGCAAGCTGTTCGAGGTCTGCCGGCTGCGCTCGGTGCCGATCATCACGTTCGTCAACAAGGTCGATCGCGAGGGGCGCAGCGTGTTCGATACGCTCGACGAGGTCGCCGATGCGCTGGCGCTCGATGTCTGCCCGATGTCATGGCCGATCGGGCTGGGCGGTGAATTCAAAGGCGTGCTCGATTTCAAGACCAACACGATAGCCCGGCCCGAAGGCGCCAGCCGCGAATTTCTGGGGCGCGTTGAACCGCCGACCGATATCCCGGCTGACATCGCCGATGAAATCGAACTGGCGCAGGGCGGCTATCCGGCGTTCGATCTGGAGGCCTATCACAATGGCGATCTGACCCCGGTGTACTTCGGCTCGGCGCTCAAGAATTTTGGCGTGGCCGAACTGATCGATGCGATCGCCACTTACGCGCCGCCGCCGCGCCCACAGCCCAGCAATCAGGGCGTGATCAGCCCCGAGGGTAAGGAAGTCACGGGCTTCGTGTTCAAGGTTCAGGCCAACATGGACCCGCAGCACCGCGACCGGATCGCGTTTATGCGGCTGGTTTCGGGCACGTTCAAACGCGGGATGAAGCTGACGCCGTCGGGCTCGGGCAAGCCGGTGGCGATCCATTCACCGATCCTGTTCTTCGCGCAAGACCGCGAGCTAGCCGACAGCGCCGAACCCGGCGACATCATCGGCATTCCCAACCACGGCACCTTGCGGGTCGGCGATACGCTGTCCGAGCTTAATCAGGTGCGCTTCACCGGGTTGCCCAATTTTGCGCCCGAAATCCTGCGCCGTGTCGTTTTGAAAGACCCGACCAAGACCAAGCAATTGCGCAAGGCGCTCGACGACTTGAGCGAAGAAGGCGTGATCCAGGTGTTTTATCCCGAGATCGGCGCATCGTGGATCGTCGGCGTGGTCGGGCAATTGCAGCTCGAAGTCCTGATCAGCCGGCTGGAAGCGGAATACAAGGTCGAGGCGATGCTCGAACCCGCGCCGTTCGAAACCGCGCGCTGGCTCAAGGGCAGTGATGATGCGCTCAAAAGTTTCACCGATATCAACAAGGCCAACCTGGCCAAAGACCGCGACGGCGATCCGGTGTTTATGGCACGCTCGGCCTGGGATGTCGGCTACCAGCAGGAACGCAATCCCGAGCTGGTGTTTTCAGCGACGAAGGAGCGGTGATCGGGGGACCGTCAGCGCGGGCCTTCGACAGGCTCAGGCTAAGCGGGATTTGGGATAAGACAGCAAACAACATCCGCTCATGCTGAGCCTGTCGAAGCACACGCGCAGCCCTTGCCCTGCCACCCCCGCAGCCTTAGACACTCCTCCCATGGCCGATTTCACCGATACTCTCACCGACGATCACATCGCCATGATCGGCAAGCAGGCGGTCTATTTCATCGCCACCGCCGCCAGCGCGGGCCGGATCAACCTGAGCCCCAAGGGCTTGGCCGACACCTTCCGCGTACTCAGCCCCACCCGCGTCGCTTATCTTGATCTGGGCGGATCGGGCAACGAGACCCACGCGCACCTCGCTGCGGATGGCCGCATCACCATCATGATGTGCAATTTCGCGCAGCCCGCGCTGATTCTGCGGATCTATGGCCGCGGCTGGCCGGTGCTGCCGCAGGATGCCGACTGGGCTGAACTCGCCGCGCAGTTCACGCTGCTGCCCGGCACTCGTCAGATCTTCGATATCACGGTCGAGAGCGTGCAGGGCAGCTGCGGCTGGGGGGTGCCCTTGATGCATGTCGATCAGGAACGCGCCACGCTGGTCAAATATCACGCCCAGTCCGATCCCGTGAAATGGACCAGGAAGATGGCTGGCCGGACCAGCAGCATCGACGGGCTGCCCACCCGCGCGACCGACCGCTTCATCGCGGGCGAACTGCCCGCCGGCTGATTTTTCGCACCCGTGCAGCTCACCTTTGCAAGTTATAACATCCACAAGGCGGTGGGGCTTGACCGCCGCCGCGATCCCGAGCGGATCATGGCGGTGTTGCACGAAATCGACGCCGATGTGATCGCGTTGCAGGAGGCCGATCGCCGCTTCGGCCAGCGCGAGGCAGTTTTGCCGCGGCAACTGCTCGAAGATCACGGACATTACCGTGCGGTGCCGCTTTCAACCGGGGCCAATTCGATCGGCTGGCACGGCAACGCGCTGCTGGTGCGCCGCGACATCACCATTGCCGAGGCCGGGATTGTGCCGCTGCCCACGCTCGAGCCGCGCGGCGCGATCCGCGCCGACCTGATCGTCAAGGGCCAGCGGCTGCGCGTGGTGGGGATGCACCTCGATCTATCGGGGCTGCGGCGACGCCAGCAATTGCGCGCGATCCTGGCGCATTGCCAGCGCTGCGATCATCCGTGCCCGACGGTGCTGATGGGCGATTTCAACGAATGGTCGCAGCACGGCGGCTCTTTGCGCGAATTCCACACGCCTTGGCGGGTGCTCGCACCGGGCCGCAGTTTCCCCTCGCGGCGACCGGTGGCGCAGCTCGACCGGGTGGTGATTTCGCCCGAATGGCAGTGTGAGGGGGACGGAGTGCACCACAGCGCGCTTGCCGCCAATGCCTCGGACCATCTGCCGGTCTGGGCCAAGCTGTCTCTGCCTAAATTATAGGCAGTTGCGCAAGTTTGAAGCGGCCCGCCCGCTTTGACGTCCGTTCGCTTCGCCCTCGTCACTGAAATCTCGCGCTAAGTGCGTTTTGGCACGATCTTTGCTGCATTTGCGAAGTCGGCGCGTGGCCGATCAACCGGCAAACAGGGGACGGGCATGAAATTTATCGTTGCCATCATCAAGCCGTTCAAGCTCGACGAAGTGCGCGATGCACTCGGCGCGCTGGGGGTCGCAGGCATGACCGTAACCGAGGTCAAGGGGTTCGGGCGCCAAAAAGGCCAGACCGAGATTTATCGCGGGGCTGAATACACCACCAACATGCTGCCCAAGGTGAAAATCGAGGTGGCGGTGAGCGATGCGCTGGCGCCGCAAGTGGTCGAAACGCTCCAGCAGGTGGCGAGCACCGACGCGATCGGCGACGGCAAGATCTTCGTGCTCGAACTGGCTTCGGCCACCCGCATCCGCACCGGCGAAACCGGAGACACCGCGCTGTGAGTGCGGGTGTGACAGGAGGGACTTTTACAATGATCCGCAAATTTTTAGCCGGGCTGGGGGCACTGGGGGCAACGCTTGCCACCGCCACCGCCGCATTCGCGCAAGATGCAGCTGTCGCCGGACCGATCAAGGCACCGGCAATCGAGCAGATGGCTGCCATGGTCAACAAAGGCGATACCGCCTGGATGTTGGTCTCCTCGGCGCTGGTGCTGATGATGAGCGTTCCGGGGCTCGCGCTGTTTTATGGCGGACTGGTGCGCAGCAAGAACATGCTCAGCGTGCTGATGCAGGTGTTCATGATTGTCAGCATCGCGGCGCTGGTCTGGGTCGGCTGGGGCTATTCGATGGCATTTACCTCGACCGGCAGTCCGTGGCCGACGCTGGTCGGCGGGCTCGACAAGGCGTTCCTCAAGGGGGTCACCGCGTCGACCTACGCAGCCACTTTCTCGAACAACGTCTATTTGCCTGAAGTCGTGTTCGTGATGTTCCAGATGACTTTCGCCTGCATCACGCCGGCGCTGATAGTCGGGGCCTTTGCCGAACGGGTGAAGTTCTGGCCGCTGATGCTGTTCGTGGTGCTGTGGCTGACGATCGTCTATTTTCCGGTCGCGCACATGGTGTGGTACTGGGCCGGACCCGATTTCCTCGCCGACGCTCCAACCGATGCCGGATATCTATGGGGCATGGGCGCGCTCGATTTCGCCGGCGGCACAGTGGTGCACATCAACGCGGGGATCGCCGGGCTGGTTGGCTGCCTGATGATCGGCAAGCGGCTGGGTTTTGGCAAGGAAGCCACCCCGCCGCACTCGTTGACCATGACCATGATCGGGGCCTCGCTGCTATGGGTGGGCTGGTTCGGCTTCAATGCCGGGTCCAACCTCGAAGCCAACGGCGTTACGGCGCTGGCCTTCATCAACACGATGGTGGCCACCGCTGCGGCGGCGCTGAGCTGGTCGCTGGTCGAGCAGGTCCATCACGGCAAGCCGTCGATGCTGGGCGCGGTAACGGGAGCAGTGGCGGGTCTGGTCGCGATCACCCCGGCTTCGGGCTATGCCGCACCGATGACCGCGATTGCGCTGGGTGCCATCGTCTCACCGATCTGCTACTTCTTCGTCAGCACGGTGAAGAACAAGCTCCGGTACGATGATACGCTCGATGTGTTCGGGGTCCACTGCATCGGTGGGATCGTCGGCGCGCTGGGCACCGCAATTGTCGCCGCGCCCAGCCTCGGCGGGCAGGGCTTCTTCGATTACACCAAGTTCCCGGCGGTCGTCGGTGATTATGACATGGCGGCGCAGCTGCTGACCCAGGTCAAGGCCGTGCTGGTTACCCTGATCTGGTCGGGCGGTGTTTCTGCCCTGCTGTTCTTCGCCATCGGCAAGGTCTTCGGACTGCGGCCGAGCGACGAAGGCGAGCGCGAAGGCCTCGACCTCACCGAACACGGCGAGCGCGCTTACAATATGTAGCGCCTGTCCACACAGATTGGCGGGTTCGGAGTTCCTCCTCTCCTCCCTCCGGGTCCGCCAACCCACGTTCCTCCTGCGAACGAAAACTATAATGGGCCGGAACGCGAGTTCCGGCCCATTTTTTGTTGGGCATTTTGCCGGTGCGGAAATCCATCCAGGTTTCCCTTGCAAGCTATTCGCGGAGGCGAATAGCGCACCTAGACAAACTAACGCCTGGTCAGCGCCGCTTCGCTCTCGTCCATCAGTTTGGCGATAATCTCGGCCACCGGTTCTTCGGTATTGACCATGCCGACCGACTGCCCGGCCATCAGCGAGCCGTTCTCGACATCGCCGTCGATCACCGCGCGGCGCAGCGCACCCGCCCAGAAGTGTTCGATCTGGAGCTGCGCCTCGCCCATGTTGACCGTGCCGGCATCGAGCAACTTGGCCACTTCAACCTGCTTGGCAGTGAACTCAGCGGTGCCCTTGTTCTTGAGCGCACGGACCGGGATCACCGGCAGCCGCGGATCGACCTGGACACTGGCCACCGCATCGCGCGCGTTGGCGCGGAAGAAGGCCTTCTTGAACAAGGGGTGCGCGATGCTTTCGCTGGCGCAGGCAAACCGCGTGCCGAGTTGCACGCCGCTCGCGCCCATTTCGAGGTAAGCCGCGATCATGTCGCCGCGCCCGATCCCGCCGGCCACGAACACCACGTGTTCGGCCGCCAGTTCGGGCAAGAATTCCTGCGCCAGCACCGAAGTTGCCACCGGGCCGATGTGCCCGCCGGCTTCGCTGCCCTCGATCACCATGGCGTCCGCGCCCGAGCGCAGCAGCTTCTTGGCCAGCGCCAGCGTGGGGGCAAAGACCAGCACCTTGGCCTCGAAGCCCTTGATCGCCTCGACACTGCCTTTGGGCGGGATGCCCCCGGCCAGCACGACATGGCTGATCCGGTGCTTGGCGCAGACTGCGATAAGGTCGAACAGCATCGGGTGCATGGTGATCAGGTTGACCCCGAACGGCTTGGCGGTCAGCGCCTTGGTCGCGGCAATTTCGGTATCGAGCAGATCGGGGGTCATCGCCCCGCAGGCGATCACGCCGAACCCGCCGGCATTGCTGATCGCCGAGACCAGATTGCGCTCGGACACCCAGCTCATTGCGCCGCACAGGATGGCATACTGGCTGCCCAGAAAATCGGTGCCGCGCTGCATCAGCGCCCGGGTCTTGTCATGCACTTGGGAATTCCCCTGTCTGGTCCAAGTCCGGGCCTATAGGGCGGTGCAGGCGGGCAGACCAGCCATTGCTGCGAGGTTTCTAGTCTCCGAACGCCTCGCGCCGTGCCGCTTCGCGCGCCGGGTCGAGCGCCAATACGGCCAGATCGTGGAGCGTTCCGTCGGCCGCGCGGACCTGACCCTGCAGTAGCGCTTCGGCGCGGAAGCCGCATTCCTCGAACAGCGTGATCGCGCCGGCTTGATCGGGGGTCATCCGCGCGGTTAGTTTGGTCGCGCCTGCGGCAATCGCTGCAGTGATGATCTGATCGAGCAATTTGCGCCCCAATCCCTTGCCGCGCCATCCGGGGGTGACCAGCAGGCGGATGTCCCAGACATGCGGGGACCAGCTGAACCGGTCGGACAGCGCGGCGATGGTTGCCACCACCGCTTCCCCGGCAACCGCAACCAGCGTCGCGATCTGTCCTTGTTCTTGCGCGCTGAGCCAGGCTTCGAGCACTTTGGGTTCGCGGATATCGCGCGCCAAAAACAGCAGATCGTGCGGCGGCATCGCGGCTGCAAACCGCGCAAGCGCAGCCGCGTCGCCGTGCCCGGGCGCGCGGATCGTGATCGCGCTGCTATCTGTATGGTTGCTCAAACGCTCTTCTCCGCCAGCCATGCATCGAGTTTCGGCCACATCCGTTTGACCGCATTGGGCCCGGCGATCAGGCTGACGTGCCCGCCTTTAAGCACCACCTGCTCTTTGTCGTCCGATCCGATCAGGCCCAGCAAGGGGGCCGAAGCGCCGGTGGTGACAATGTGATCGTGTTCGGCGGTGATGTGCAGGAACGGCGCGGTGATCTTGTCCAGCGCGACCGGCCGGCCGCCCACTTTCATCGTCCCTTCGAACAGGGCGTTGTCCCACACCAGCTGCTTGGTGGTCTCGCGGAAATATTCCCCGGCGAGCGGCAGCATATCGTTGCTCCAGCGATCGAACATTCGGTGCGATTTGACGAAATCGTCGTTCCACAGGTTGTCGAGCAGCTGGAAATTGGCCGCTGCACGCCCCGCCGGGCGCAGCATGTCGAATGCGGTCGCCAGCATTTCGGCAGGGGCCATGCCCAGCGTATCAACTAGCCGGTCGACATCGAAATAGCGCTTGTCCGACCACGCCTGAAACAGCGTCATCTGATGGAAATCGACCGGGGTGGTGAACACCGCGAGGTTTTTTGGCCCGGCCGCGTGGTTGAGCCCCGACCACAGCACCGACAGCACTCCGCCCATGCAATAGCCCACCAGCGAAACGTCGCTTTCGCCGGTCAGCCGCTGCACCTCGGCAATCGAGCCGCCGACGAAGTCCTCGACATAGTCCTTCATCCCCAGCGCGCGATCTTCGGCGCGCGGCGCCTCCCAATCGGCCATGAACACGTCATAACCGCGCAGCAGCAGGAACTCGACCAGACTTTGTCCTGGCACCATGTCAAAAATGTAGCCGCGGTTGGTGGTGGCCATGACCAGCAACACCGGCACGCGGTAAACCTCGTCGGTCAGCGGATGGTAGTGATACAGCCGCAGCGGGCCACGGCTGAGCACGACGTCCTTGGGGCTCGTGCCCAGCACCGGAGCCGCCGAGGCCATGTAGCCCAGCCCCTTGAGATTGCGCTGGATCGCCCGCTCGACCGAACTTTGCGCCGCATCGACAAAGGTGGTGGCCATCAGGTATCGCCGCTGGGGGCAGGGGGCTTGCGGGTGCGCGCCACCGGCGGCCGCGCCGGGGTGCGATCGGGTGCAACCGCGCGCAGGCTTTGTTCGATTCGCGCCAGTGCGGCCTCGATCGTGCCCAGCCGCGCGCCCAAGGCTTCGAAATCGGTCCGGCTGGGGAGATTGGCGGCGGCGAGCAGTTTGGCGCTGGCCTCGGTGCTGGCGGCCTGGAACTGCACCGCCGCGCCGCTCATCGCCTGCATCGCGCGGGCCGCTTCGGGCTTGGCCAGCAGCTCGGTGCCGTGCTCGTTGACCAGTTTTTCCCATTGCGACATCCAGCTGCGCGCCAGGCCAAACGGATCGAGGTTGGGGGTTTCAGCCATTCTGCTGCGATCATTGGCGGTCTGCGCGGGAACGTCAAGGTGCTGCGGCCCGGCGCGCGCTCCTTTCAGATTTGCGCTTGTTCACCGCGCCGTCTCGCGCCAAGGACGGCGGCGCTTGGCCCAGCAGGGCACACCGCGACCTGACGCACCGACCGAGGCCCCGTGTTCAACCCATTCCGCGCCCTTGCCAAGCTGAATACCGAACGCTTCCGCAGCAAAGCGCGTGAGCGGCTGACCGGAGCGGTGCTGGCTTTGCTGGCCGAGGCGCTGCTGATCCTGGCGCTGTTATCGCTCAACTTTGCCGATCAGGCCCCGAAGAAGCCGGGCGTGCCGCTGGTCAGCGTCACCCTCGAACCCGATGCGCCGCAGACCCCGGACCGCGCCAAACCCAAGCCAGCGCCCACGGTGCAAAGCCCGCAGCCGCCGCGTCCCGTGCCCGTCCAGCCCACACCTGACGTACCAGTAACCCCGCCGATCACGCCGCCGCCACCGATCATTCCGGTTACCACAAGTGATATGGCGCAGTTCGATCTGTCGCGGTTCCCCAAGGCCGCCGCTGCGGCCAAGCCCAAGATGGGTCCGCCCGATACCGGCTCGCCCGGTGACAGCAGGCGGGTGGGGTCGGCTCCAAACGGTGAACCACTCTATGCCGCAGCCTGGTACCGTGAACCCTATGACAGCGAGCTCAGCGGTTATTTATCGACCGCCGATGGTCCGGGCTGGGCGTTGATTGCTTGCCGGACCGTGCCCGATTTCCGGGTCGAGGACTGCGTCGGGCTCGACGAATATCCGAACGGATCGCAGATCCAGCGCGCGGTGTTGGCCGCCGCGTGGCAGTTCCGCGTGCGCCCGCCGCGGCTGGGTGGCATGACCAAATACGGCGAATGGGTGCGGATCAGAATCGATTACGGGATCAGGCGCAAGTAAGCACCTCAGGCGGCGGTGTCTTCGGCGTCCAGCTCATAAGCCGAATGCAGCACGCGCACCGCCAGTTCGGTTTCGTCCTCGTCAATCAGCACCGAGATCTTGATTTCGCTGGTGCTGATCGCCTGGATGTTGATCCCGCGATCGGCCAGGCTGCGGAACATCAGCGCCGCCACCCCGGCGTGGCTGCGCATGCCCACCCCAACGACCGAGATCTTGGCGACCTTGCCGTCGGTGATGATGCGGTTAAAGCCAATGGCTTCCTTCTGCGCCTCGAGCAAGGTTTGCGCGCGCAGCAGGTCCGAGCTTGGGACGGTAAAGGTCACGTCGGTTTCACCCTTGTCGCGCCCGACGTTCTGGATGATCATGTCGACATTGATGCTGGCCGCAGCGAGCGGGCCGAAAATCGTCGCCACCGCGCCGGGCCGGTCGGGCACGCGGGTCAGGATGATCTTGGCTTCGTTTTTGTCGGCGGCGATGCCGGTGATCAGCTGGCGTTCCATATCCAAACCCTCTTGCAATCTGGCTAGTTCATCGTCCGAAACGATCATCGTACCGGGGATTTCATCGGCGGGGGTGGCGTCATCGTCGATGAAACTGGACAGCACCTGCACCCGCACGCCCTCCTTCATCGCCAGACTGACCGAGCGCGTCTGCAAGACCTTCGAGCCGACCGAGGCGAGCTCGAGCATTTCCTCATAGGTGACGAATTTGAGCTTGCGTGCCTTGGCGACGATCCGGGGGTCGGTGGTGTAGACCCCATCGACATCGGTATAGATATCGCAGCGCTCGGCGCCGATTGCCGCCGCCACCGCCACCGCCGAAGTGTCCGACCCGCCGCGCCCCAGCGTGGTCACCCGGCCCTGGTCCGACAAGCCCTGAAACCCTGGGATTACCGCGATTTCGCCGGCGGCCATGCTGGCCAGCAGCGCGGCGCTGTCGATCCCCTCGATCCGCGCCTTGGCGTGCGCATTGTCGGTGTGGATCGGCAACTGCCAGCCAAGCCACGACCGCGCCTGACAGCCCAGCGCCTGCAACGTCATCGCCAGCAAGCCGGCGGTAATCTGTTCGCCCGAGGCCACCACCACATCGTATTCAGCCGGATCGTACAATGGGTTGGCTTCGCGGCAGAAGGTGACCAGCCGGTCGGTCTCGCCCGCCATCGCCGAGACGACCACCGCAACTTCGTGACGCTCCCCGTTCTGGCCGGCCTGCTGGCGGCGCACAATATTGGCGACCCGGCGGATCCGCTCGGACCCGGCCATCGAGGTGCCGCCAAATTTCATCACGATCCGCCCCACGCGCAGTCCAGTCCTTCACGCAAGAATGTTGCCCGCAGAACCGCTCGCTCTGCAGCGGGCGCCCTGTTAGGGTCGGGTCATGGCTAATGCAAGTTCGAGAACCACCATCCGCCCGGGCGAAGCCGCGCATTTCGGCACGCTCGCGGCTGAGTGGTGGGATCCAAAGGGTTCGTCGGCGATGCTCCACCGGCTTAACCCGGTCCGGCTGGGCTTTATCCGCGCGGCGACCGATGCGCACTGGCAAGTCGATTCGACCGCAGTCCGGCCGCTCGCGGGCAAGCGCGCGCTCGATGTCGGCTGCGGTGCAGGGTTGCTGTGCGAACCGCTGGCGCGGCTGGGCGCGGCGGTTACCGGGGTCGATGCGGCGGGGGAAAACATCGCGGCGGCCAGCGCACATGCGGCCGGGGCGCGCCTTTCAATCGACTATCGCGGCGGTGATGTCGGACAGCTGGCGCTAAGCGGGTTTGACCTGGTCACCTCGCTCGAAGTGCTCGAGCACGTTGCGGATCCGGCGGCATTTATCGCCGCGTTGCACGCCGCTCTGGCGCCGGGCGGGCTGATGATCCTCTCCACCCCAAACCGGACCGCGCGCTCGCGGCTGCTGCTGGTCGAGGCAGCTGAGCGCAGCGGGATGATCCCGCGCGGCACGCACCACTGGGACCAGTTCATCACCCCGGACGAGCTGCGCGCACTGCTGAGCGCCACTGGCCTGATGATGGGTGAACCGCAAGGAATTGCCTGGTCGCCGACCAAGGGCTTGCACCTGTCGAGCGATCTGGCGCTCAACTACATCGTCACCGCAACTATTTCGGGGTGATGACGAACAGCATCCAGGCCAACCCGGTGGCAATGACAAACAGCACCCAGGACCAGTAAATGCCGTGTCCCTGAATGTAGTAATGGTGGATCTGCAACCATCCGCCGGTGCTGCGACCCGCACCCATCGCCATGCTGACCACAAATGTGAGAATCGCGCCGGGCACGAGTGCCTTAAAGAAGTCCATGGCTGCCTCCCCTAATCCTGGCGGACAGCCAAGCGCGAATCGCTCGCGCGGTCAAGTCCCGGCCTGCGCCCGCATCGCGGCAATCGCGCTCCGCACCGCTGCCTCGCGCTCGGTCCAATTGCCGGTGATTGTGCGGTACGGAGCATCGGTTCGGTCCAGCATGGCTTTGGCCAGCGCGGCGAACCGGCTGCGCAGCGGACCCTTGCCAAAAAAGCGCGTGCCATCGTCGATCCACGGCACATCGGGGGTAAACAGCAGGTACAAGTCGGCGGGAGGATAGTTCAGCAGTTCGGCCGGCACTTCGCCGAACAGCATTTCCGCCCAGGCCGCCGTCATCAAATGATCGGTATCGACGATCAGCAACGGGGATTGCTCGGCCCGTGCCAGCTCGATCGCCATGGCTTGCCCCTCGGCGATGGACAGCAGATCGCGCAGGTGCAGATCGGTGCCGCGCACCTCGCAATAGGTGCGGCCATATTCGGGCACCCACGGGCAATTGAGCGCGCGCGCCAGTTCGGCGGCGAGAACCGATTTGCCGGTGCTCTCGGCCCCGTGGAAACAGATTGTGATCATGCCGGCTGATTAGCGCGCGCTGGTTTCAGGGACGTTACCCATTGCCGCAGGCCGATCACCGACATGACCAGGAAGATGACGTAAAGCGCGGCGAAGAAATAAAGTTCGCGGTTGAGAAAGAGCGCGACCGAAACCACATCGATCCCGATCCACAGCGCCCAGTTTTCGATTCTGCGGTTGTTGAGCAGCAATTGCGCGGCGATGCTGGCCCCGGTTACCGCCGAATCGGCAAACGGCAGCGCAGCGTTGGTGAACCGGTGCATGGCCCAGCCCAGCGACAGGCTGAGCAGCGCGGTGACCGCCGCCCAGCCGATCCGGGCGGGTCCGGTCATCCAGCTGACCGGGACGGCGCGGTGGGTATCGCTGGCCCGGCGCCATTGGTACCAGCCCACCATGTTGACCACGAAGAAGAACGCCTGCAGTCCGCTTTCGGAATAGAGCCGCGCCTCAAACAGCGTGACACCGACCAGCAGCACGCTGGCCATCGCCGCCGGAAAATTCCACACTGAGCGCCGCATCAACAGCGCGATGTTGATCAGCCCCAGTGCCGCGCCCAGCAGTTCGGGCCAGCTGGCGATCACAGCGCCGCGGCCCATTGCTCCGGCTTGAACCCGACCAGCAATCCGCCGGGATACTCGGCAATCGGGCGTTTGATACACGACGCATTGGCCGTCATCAGCGCGACGGCCTTGGCCTCGTCCAGTCCCAGCTTGTCGGCATCGGGCAGCCTGCGAAAGGTGGTCCCGGCGCGGTTGAGGACTTTTTCCCAGCCTGCGGTTCGGCACCATTCAGCCAATTTGGCGGGGTCCGCGCCAAATTTTTTGTAGTCGTGAAACGCATAAGCCATTCCGTGCCCGTCAAGCCAGTCGCGCGCCCGTTTCACCGTGTCGCAATTGGGAATGCCGTAAAGCGTAATGCTCACCCGCCGGGCCGTTCATAGCGGTGCGTGCGCGGCGCGTCGCAGGTGTAAAGCGTGTAATCCTGATAATATTCGGTGCGGCCCCGGGCCTGGACCTGCGCGTGATCGGGCTGGCTGCCCCAGCCGCGCGCGGCCTCGGCATCGGCCCATTCGGACAGCGCGATCACTTCGCCGTCGTCTGCGGTGTAACTCTTGAACGAGACGAAGCCGGGCTGAGCGCGCGCCATCGCCTCCATCTTCGCCGCATCGGCGTGATAGGCCGCTGCGTCATAATCGGCGCGCTTGCGGTTGCGGAAGACCACCAGGAACATGGCTCATCCCTAAACCGGTTATGGACAGGTGCGCAATTGGACGGCAAAGCCGCTGCCATGTCCGTCAACACCTTTGGCCGCTTGTTGCGGTTCACCACCTGGGGCGAAAGTCACGGGCCGGCGCTGGGCGCGGTGGTCGATGGCTGCCCACCAGGGCTGCTGCTGAGCGAGGACAAGATCCAGCCATTCCTCGATGCGCGCCGCCCGGGGCAATCGAAGTTCACCACGCAGCGGCAGGAGCCCGATGCGGTGAAGATCCTGTCGGGCACCTTTGAGGGGCAGACCACCGGCACCCCGATCAGCCTGATGATCGAAAACATCGACCAGCGCTCGAAAGACTATTCCGAGGTCGCTTCGGCCTATCGCCCCGGCCACGCCGACTATGCCTATGACGCCAAATATGGCCTGCGCGATTATCGCGGCGGCGGGCGCAGCTCGGCGCGCGAAACCGCGGCGCGGGTGGCGGCCGGCGCGGTGGCGCGGCTGGTGATCCCCGAGGTCGTGGTGATCGCCTGGGTTGCGGAAATCGGCGGCGATGCGATTGATCCGGCGAATTTTGACGCCAACCAAATTGGCCGCAACCCGTTCTTCTGCCCTGATCCGGTCGCGGCGGTGCGCTGGGAAAAGCTGGTCGATGCGGCACGGCTGGCGGGCTCGTCGCTGGGCGCAGTGGTCGAATGTGTGGCCACTGGCGTTCCCGCTGGGTGGGGTGCGCCGATTTATGCCAAGCTCGACGCGGACCTCGCCAGCGCGATGATGGGGATCAACGCGGTCAAGGGCGTGGAGATCGGCGATGGCTTTGCCGCCGCGCGGCTGAGCGGTGAGGGCAATGCCGATCCGATGCGGCCCGGCAACGATACGCCGGTGTTCACCGCCAATCACGCAGGCGGGATAGCGGGCGGGATCAGCACTGGCCAGCCGGTCATAGTGCGGGTGGCGTTCAAGCCGACCAGCTCGATCCTGACCCCGGTTGAAACGATTGACCGCGACGGACAGGCCACCGAAATCCGCACCAAAGGCCGCCACGACCCCTGCGTCGGCATTCGCGGCACCCCGGTGGTTGAGGCGATGATGGCTTTGGTGCTGGCCGATCATAAACTGCTGCATCGCGGCCAGTGCGGCTAACGTGGCGTTTTATTTCGCCGCTATCCTGACCTTTGCGGGCGCGCTGTGGTGGTTCAACCACCAGCGCCAAAAGCGGCTTGATGCTGATCCAGCGCAGCGCCGATTGGCCGCAATGCTGGTCGCGGCGGTCAGTGCTGAGCCGGGGGAGAACAAGCGCGATGTGGCCGCCGAGCTTGCGCGAATTGCCAAAAATGGTGCGGACCGCCGGGTCCGGCTCACCCATGCGGTGATGCTCGTTCGAAGTGAAGCATCTCCCGAGGTTTATGCCAAGGTGTTGGACCTCTCTCGCACCCAATAAGACTATTCTGCTGCCACGCGTTCAATTGCGAAATTTTTAACGCATACTGGCGGGGATGTTGGGTTGTGCCCGCGCAGATGCGGTGCGTTGGGACCTTCAGAACGGGAGTACGTTCAATGCTTCGCCTAATTATTGCAGGCTCAATTTTGGGCGCGGCATTGTCGGGATGCAGCTCCAGATCGAAGGTCGACGACGCTCAGGCGATCGCAGCAATGCCCGCCGGCATGGAATGAACGTTCAGGTCTCGATGAGGGCGCGCCAATTGATGCGCCGCAAAATGGCTGGGCCAGTCCATGAGAGCGCTGACTTGCTGCGTGTTGGCAAGTTTCTCGTTGCTGGCTGGATGCAGACAAGTCGGGCCATCGGATGAAGCAATCGACCGGTTCGGGCAGCGCGTCGAGGCAATCGAGGGCCGCCGGATTAGGCAGGAAATCCTGCGCGATAAGACCGATTACGGATTTTCAGCAGTGAGTGAGGCAGAGGCAGTTGCTCATCGAACGAGCAAATCCGGCTCTCCATGGGCAACGGACAAGAAAACCCACTAACCCCGCAGCTCAGCGCCCAGCTTGGTTGCCGCTGCCGTAACCCGCTCGCTGATCGCCTTAAGCTCGGCCTCGTCGAAGCTCTTCTCGCCGGGTTGCAGCGTCACTTCGATCGCGAGTGACTTGTGCCCCTCGGGCACGCCTGTCCCCCGGAAATCATCAAACAGCCGCGCCGCGACGATGTTCACCTTGTCAGCATTTCTGACCGTGCGGACCAGATCGCCTGCGGGCAGCGCCGCATCGACCAGAAAGGCGAAGTCGCGGGTTACGGATTGCAACGCGGGC
Organism: Novosphingobium sp.; assembly: GCA_031416535.1. GTDB lineage: Bacteria > Pseudomonadota > Alphaproteobacteria > Sphingomonadales > Sphingomonadaceae > Novosphingobium. The sequence continues at coordinate 44,682 of JANOTT010000029.1, forward strand.
GGGGCATAGGCCGCACGAGCAAAACTCGCGGCTTTCTTGGCCGGGATGGCATCGAGGAACAATTCCAGCGCCGCGACTGGCACAGCGATGTCGAAATGCTTGAGTACGGCGGGGTGGAGCATCCCGAACCGGGCCAGCACGGTCTTGGAGCCAAGCCGCAAGGTGGCAGACTGGCCGGGGTGGAACTGGTCGCCAGCCTCGCCCGCCACTTGCAGGCTACCGGTCGGCACTCCGGCTTCGGCCAGCAAGGCCAGCGCCTCGGCCTTGGCATCGAACGCGCCGAAGGTGGCGGCCTTGCCGCTATCCCAGCCGCGCGGGATATTCTCGCCCGCAAGCACCACGCCCAATGTCAGCCGCTCGTCGCTTCGCCCGGCATCGCCGCGCAGATAGCGCCGCCCCAGTTCGAACAACCGCAGGCCAGCTGCCCCGCGATCGAGGTTTCGCGCCACTGCAGACAGCAATCCGGGCAGCAACGATGGGCGCATCGCCTTCATGTCCTCGCTGATCGGGTTCTGCAGCAGCCACAAGCCGCTCCGTTCGCCCTGAGCCTGTCGAAGGGTGCCGTCCGCGAACTGGGCGGCGTCGGCTTCGGGCAGGAACGACCAGGT
>JANOTT010000030.1:0-5103 GCA_031416535.1 Novosphingobium sp.
CGCAGGCCGATCTGCTCGTAATCGAAGCTGGCATAGCCGCGGCTGATGGATTTCAGGCGGTCGTAAAAATCGAACACCACTTCGTTGAGCGGCAGCTCATAGCTGACTTGCGCGCGGCCGCCCACGTACGTCAGGCCGGTCTGCACGCCGCGCCGGTCCTGACACAGCTTGAGGATCGAGCCCAAGTATTCGTCGGGGGTATAGATCGTCGCCTTGATCCACGGCTCGTCGATCTGCTCGATCCGGCTGGGATCGGGATAATCGGCCGGGTTGTGCAGCATCAGCTCGCGCGCGTCATCGGTCTTCGATTTGCGCAGCTGGATGCGGTACACCACGCTGGGCGCGGTGGTGATCAGGTCAAGGTCGTATTCGCGGGTCAGCCGCTCCTGGATGATTTCCAGATGCAGCAGCCCAAGGAACCCGCAGCGAAAGCCGAACCCGAGCGCCGCGCTGCTCTCCATCTCGAAGCTGAAACTGGCATCGTTGAGCCGCAGCCGCGCGATGCTCTCGCGCAGTTTCTCGAACTCGGCGGCATCGACCGGGAACAGCCCGCAGAACACCACCGGCTGGACTTCCTTGAACCCCGCCAGCGCCTTCACCGCGCCGCCCTTCACCGTGGTGATCGTGTCGCCGACCTTGGCCTGCGCCACTTCCTTGATCTGCGCGGTGATGAAGCCGATTTCGCCTGCGCTAAGCTGGGTCAGCTGCTCGATTTTGGGGGTGAAGCAGCCAACCCGGTCGATCAGGTGTTCGGTGCCGCCGGCCATGAATTTGATCTGGAGGCCGCGCTTGATCGTGCCGTCGATCACCCGGACCAGAATCACCACGCCAAGGTAAGGATCGTACCAGCTATCGACCAGCATCGCCTTCAATGGCGCGGCGGGGTCGCCGGTGGGGTGCGGGATGCGGGCCACCACCGCCTCGAGCACTTCCTTGATGCCGATGCCCGATTTGGCGCTGGTCAGCACCGCCTGGCTGGCGTCGAGGCCGATGACTTCCTCGATCTCGGCGCGGACTTTGTCGGGCTCGGCTGCGGGAAGATCGATCTTGTTGATCACCGGCACGATCTCGTGGTCGTGCTCGATCGACTGGTAAACGTTGGCCAGCGTCTGCGCCTCGACCCCTTGCGCGGCATCGACCACCAGCAGCGCGCCTTCGCAAGCGGCCAGGCTGCGGCTGACTTCATAGGCGAAATCAACGTGGCCGGGGGTATCCATGAGGTTGAGCTCATAGGTCTCGCCATCGTCGGCGGTGTAGTTCAGCCGCACCGTCTGCGCTTTGATGGTGATCCCGCGCTCTTTCTCGATGTCCATGTTATCAAGCACTTGCTCGGACATCTCGCGGGCGGTCAGCCCGCCGGTGAACTGAATCAACCGGTCGGCCAGCGTCGACTTGCCGTGATCGATGTGCGCGATGATCGAGAAATTGCGGATTTTGGCGAGGTCAGTCATGGAATTTTCAATGGCCCGCAGGCCCATCGCCCGCATTCGCCGTGCCGTTAGCAGGCCCGGTGCGGGCTGTCACCTTGGGGGGCAAGGGAGCGGAAGGTAGCAGCGTTATCCAGCTCCTGTCCTACACCGCTCCGACCTGCCAAGCTCCCGGCGGTCTCTGGCACACAGCCCCGTTACGCAATTCTGCTGGGCCCCATGAAAGGTCACATCGCAGGCGCGGCGTGAAGGTGTGGAGTGTTGAAATTGTTCAGGCAGATCAGGGTATTGGACACCGCCGCTGCACGCAAGGTCACAGCACTGAAATGCACGCTGGGTGTGAAGGTAAGGCATGGGCATCGCACTTGGGCACCGCTTGGATTGGTGCAAATGCGCTCGGGCCAGCAAGGTGCCCGCCCCGCCTCAAGCAACCTTGGTTCTGGGCTTGTTGTCGGTCTGGCCGAACTTGGGCAGGCTGAGCGCCAGGCCGGGTTGCTGGCCCAGTTGCATCGGGTATTGCCCGGCTGGCAGTGCACCAAGCGGCATCCCGGCCTGCGCCAGCACATAAGGCGAGACGCGGTGGCGGGTGCACAGGCCGCCAGCGCCGTCATCGACCAGCTGGTGTTCGAATTCGAGCCCCTGCATCGATCCGGCCGTGCGGCGCGCCACAGCAACCGCGAGTTGGCCCTCACCGAAATCGACCACAAAATTTGTGCCCAGCGGCACATCAAGCAGCCCTTCGACCATGCACCCGCCGCGCGAGAGATTGCGCATCATCACTTCGTAGCGGTGATCCTCGTGGATCAGGCCGACCCGGCGCAGCACGGTGCGGCGCTCGGGGCGGTATTTGCTCGGGCCATCGGGCTCGATCACCCATTCGCCGGTCAGCAGCGCCTCGCAGACGTCGCCAAAGGTTACCGCAGCGGCGTAGATAAAGCCCTGGATCTGGCCGACCCCTAGCCGGCGCATCGCGTTCAGTTCATCGTGCGCCTCGATCCCTTCGGCGGTGGTGTCCATCCCCAGCGCTTCGGCCAGGCTGACGATCGAGGCGATGATCGCGGCGTTGCGGTTACCTTCCTGCGTGACCCCGGTGATGAAGCTCTTGTCGATCTTGATCTTGTCAAACGGGGCGTGCTGGAGGTAGGCAAGCGAGGAATATCCAGTGCCGAAATCGTCGAGCACCAGCCGCACGCCGAGCAGCTTGAGCGCGTTGAACATCGCGTCGGTGGCTTCGCGGTCATCCAGGAAAATCGTTTCGGTCAGTTCGAGCTCGAGCCGCTCTGGCGCCAGTTCAGCATGCGCCAGCGCCTGCGCAACCAGCGCGGCAAAGCCCGGATTGGCGAACTGAATCGCCGAAACGTTGACCGAAACCTTGACATGGCCCGGGATCGAGGCGGCATCGACGCAGGCCTGTTTGAGCACCCAGTCGCCCAGCGGTGCGATCAGGTTGCACTCCTCGGCAATCGGAATGAAAATGCCTGGCGATATGTTGCCCAGTTCGGGGTGTTGCCACCGCGCCAGCGCCTCGAGCGAGACCACCTTGTTGGACTTGGTGTCGATGATCGGCTGGTAGGCCACGCGCATCTGATCGCTGCTCAGCGCATCGCGCAGGTCTTCTTCAATCTGGCGGCGGCGTTCGGCTTCGCTGTGCAGGTCGCTCGAATAGAACCGGAACTGACCTCGTCCGTTGCCCTTCGAGGCGTAGAGCGCAAGATCGGCCGAGCGAATCAGTTCTGCGCTGGTGATCCCGTCGTAGGGCGCGATCGCGATCCCTACCGAGGCCCCGATGACACAGCGGCTGCCCTCGATCTGATAGGGCTGCGAGAGCATCATTATGACGGTTTTGGCGATTTCACCCAGCCGCCCGCGGTCATCGATGTCAGGCAGGATGATCTGGAACTCGTCCCCGCCCAGCCGGCCGATTTCGACGTTCTTGTCTGTCACCACCCGCAGCAAGCGTTGGCCCACTTGCTTGAGCAATTCGTCACCCGCTGGGTGACCCAGCGTGTCGTTAACCTGCTTGAACCGGTCAAGGTCGATTATCATCACCGCGCAGCAGCGTTTGGCCGATTGGTAAGCGGTGAGGGTGGCGTGGAGCCGCTTGCCCATGCGGTGGCGATTGGCCAGCCCGGTCAGCGAATCGAACTGCGAAAGCCGCGAGGCGTCCTTCTGGCTTTGGCGCAAGGCCGTGATATCGGCGCCGTTACCGCGATAGCCGATGAACTTGCCGTTAGAACCAAATTGCGGCCGGCCCGAGATCGACCACCACACTTCGCTTTTATCCACGGCGGCGCGCACGGCCAGGTCGGCGAAGGTCTTGCGCGCACTAAGGATCAGCGGCAGCGGTCGTTCGAGCATATCGCCGTCGTCACGCTCAAGAATGAACAGGGATTGGACCGGGCGGCCAAGCAAGTCGGCGCGGCTGCAACCCATCGCGTCGGCCACCACCTGCGAGATGTAGGTGATCGCGCCGTCGCCGTTGCTTGACCAGAACCAGCCCAGTCCCGATGCCTCGTAATCGTGCAACAGCAGCAAAGCCTGCTTGAGTTCTTCGCCGGTCGGAGCGCCAGCACCGCGCGCAGCCGCAGTTGCCGCACCTGCCCCAAGCAGGTTGCGAAAGCGGCCAAACGCGGAAGGTGACTCGGCACTCATGGCAGGTTGGGAAACCTCGGAGGGACTTCAGGTTCGTGCGATTGTCCGGGCATAGCGAAACATGGTTGAGATTTGCCTAATGCGGTCCTTCTGTCTGGTGCCAGGCTCATGCCGCTGCCTCGGTTTCGCGGCGCAACAACGACGTGCGGGTGCTGGCTGGAGCCGCCTGCGTAATCAGCGCGATGCGTCCCGCATCATCGAGTTCCAGCGGCGCGGCAAATTCGACCCCCATGCGGTCTTCCTGGCACCACCTTGCGGTCGCAGTCACAACCCCGCCTTCGGCCAGCATGATCCGGAAGATTGTCCCCGGCGGAACATTCCACAACCCTTCGACCATCGCCCCGGTCGCCGAAATATTGCGGATTGTGCCGTGATAATTCTGGCCCCCGTGATCGAGCAGAATTTTGCGCAGCATCGTTTGGCGGATCCCCCGCGACGCCCGCGGCCCCTTGGCGATAGCCGTCGTGCCCGATAGCAGGCGTTCGGTCGCAAGCGCGTGGCTCATGGGTTTTTCATAGATATAGCCCTGTACGTGGCTGCACCCCAGCATCCGTACCAGATCGAGTTCGTCCAGCGTTTCAACGCCTTCCGCGGTGGTTTCCATACCCAGCGCTTCGGCCAGGCTGACGATCGACGCGATGATTGCACCGTTTCGGCTGCCGTTGATGGTGGCCCCGCGGACGAAGCTCTGGTCGATCTTGATCTTGTCGAACGGGGCCTTTTTCAGATAGCCAAGCGAGGAGTAACCCGTGCCGAAATCGTCGAGCGCCAGCCGTACCCCGACCCGCTTAAGCGCCAGGAACATCGCATCGGTGCCTTCATCGTCGTTAAGGAAGACGCTCTCGGTAATCTCGAGTTCGAGCCGCGAAGGATGCACCTGCGCCGCCGCCAGCGCATGCGTGATGATCGCCGGCAAGGCCGGATTCGCGAACTGCAACGGCGAGACGTTGACCGCTACGCGCACGCTTTCAGGCCACAGCGCAAGATCATGGCAGGCTTTGCGCAACACCCATTCGCCGATCTG
>JANOTT010000031.1:0-7157 GCA_031416535.1 Novosphingobium sp.
CCATGAAAACTCCAGCTCGCCGCGATAGTGCGCCTGTAGGCACATCAGCCGGTAGGCCAGCGGGTGATAGCCCTTGTCGATCAGCAGTTGCAGCCGCAGGAACTCGCCTGACGACTTGCTCATCTTCCCGGAGCGTTCAACCAGGAAGTTGTTGTGCATCCAGATGTTGGCGCCCGAATTGGCCGCCACATCGAGCCCATTGGTGCAGCAATGCGCCTGGTTCTGGGCGATCTCGTTGGGGTGGTGGATCTCGCGGTGATCGATCCCGCCGGTGTGGATATCGAACGGGAAGCCGAGCAATTGCCCGCTCATCACCGAGCATTCAAGGTGCCAGCCGGGCGCGCCTTTGCCCCACGGCGAATCCCATTCCATCTGGCGGCTCTCGCCCGGCGGCGTCTTGCGCCAGATCGCGAAATCAGCGGCGTGGCGCTTGCCGTCAACGGCTTGAATGCGCCCCTCACCTTCGTCAGTCTGCGCCCGCGCCAACCGGCCATAATCAGCCACCGTCGAGGTGTCGAAATAGAGCCCGCCGTCCAGTTCATAGCAATGCTGCTTGGCGATCCCTTGGGCAAACTCGATCATCGCCGGGACGTAGTCGGTCGCGATCGACCACTTCGCCGGCTCGCGGATGTTGAGCGCCTTGATGTCGGCCCAATAGGCCTCAGTATAGTGCCGCGCGATATCCCAGATCGACTGGGCATGCTCCGCCGCCGCCTTCTCCAGCTTGTCCTCGCCCGCATCGGCGTCGTCGGTCAGGTGGCCAACATCGGTGATGTTGATTACGTGAGTCAGTTTGTAGCCCTTGAAGCTGAGCGTGCGCCCCAGCACGTCGGCAAACACATAAGCGCGCATGTTGCCGATGTGCGGGTAATTGTAGACCGTCGGCCCGCAGGTATAGACGCGGGCTTCACCGGGGTGGACCGGCTGGAACGGCTCGAGCTGGCGGGTCAGGCTGTTGAACAGGCGCAGGTCAGTCATGGGAGTGGCCATAAGTTGGCGCGCGGGCTTCGACAAGCGCAGCCTGACCCTTCGACAGGCTCAGGGTGAGCGGAAGTTGTTTTTTACCGCACCCAACCCCGCTCAGGCTGAGCCTGTCGAAGCCCGCGCGCTGCGCTCGCCCCTAAAACCCCTCCCAGCGCACTACCTCTTCCAGTTCTGCCCGCGCCACCGGGAACGTGTTGACCGCGTGCGTCCGGTCGCCCCAGCCGATCGCCATGCCGCAGAAGAAGATGTGGTCTTCTGGAATATCGACGCACGCGCGGATCTGCTTGGCATAGACCGCCCACGCCTCCTGCGCGCAGCTATCCATCCCGGCCTCGCGCAGCAGCAGCATCACGCTTTGCAGCCACATCCCGATGTCCGACCACTGCGGCGGGCCCATGTATTTCGGGGTGTGGACCAGCATCAGCACCGGCGCGCCAAAGCCCTGGAAATTGCGCGCGAACCAGCCGAGCCGGCCCATCTTGTTATCCCGCGGTATCTCCAGCGCGGCGTACATCGCCTCGCCGATGCCGCGCCGCCGCTCCTCGTAAACTCCGTCCAGTTCGGGCGGATAAACGTGATATTCGGGCGCCATCGCCGCGCGGCCCTGCGGCAGAACCTCGGCCACCTTGTCAAACAGCGCGGCGAGCGGTTCGCCGGTCAGCATCACCGCATTCCACGGCTGGGTATTCCCGCCCGATGGTGAACGCTGGGCGGTTTCGAGGATTTGGCGCAGCACCGCCGGATCGACCGGTCTGTCCTGAAAGGCGCGGATCGATCTGCGGCTGGTAACGGCGTCGGTAACGTTCACTTTGGATCATCCTCAAACAGCCCGGCCAGCTGTTCGATCATCGTGCCGCCCAGTTGCTCGACATCCATGATCGTCACCGCGCGGCGATAGTACCGCGTTACATCGTGGCCAATCCCGATTGCGACCAGTTGCACCGGGCTCTGGCGCTCGATCCAGTCGATCACCTTGCGCAAGTGCAGCTCAAGGTAACCGGCGTTGTTTACGCTCAGCGTCGAATCGTCGACCGGCGCGCCGTCCGAAATGACCATCAGCACCCGGCGATCTTCGGTCCGCGCGAGCAGCCGCGTGTGCGCCCAGAGCAGCGCCTCGCCGTCGATGTTCTCCTTGAGCAGCCCCTCGCGCATCATCAGCCCCAGGTTGCGGCGGGCATGGCGATAGGGTTCATCGGCCTTTTTGTAGACGATATGGCGCAAATCGTTGAGCCGCCCGGGCTGCGCGGGTTTGCCGCCGCCCAGCCACGCCTCGCGGCTTTGGCCGCCTTTCCAGGCGCGGGTGGTGAAGCCCAGGATCTCGGTCTTGACCCCGCACCGCTCGAGCGTGCGCGCCATCACATCGGCGCTGATCGCCGCGATCGAGATTGGCCGCCCGCGCATCGATCCCGAATTGTCGATCAACAGCGTGACCACAGTGTCCTTGAAATCGACCTCGCGCTCGATCTTGTAGCTGAGCGAATGGCCGGGCGAGATCACTACCCGGGCGAGCCGCGCGGCATCGAGCATGCCCTCTTCCTGATCGAAATCCCAACTGCGGTTCTGCTGCGCCATCAACCGCCGCTGGAGCCGGTTGGCCAGCTTGGTGACCACGCCTTGCAGCCCTTTGAGCTGCGCATCGAGATAGGCGCGCAGCCGGGTCAGTTCTTCCTCATCGCACAGGTCGGCGGCGCTGACCACTTCGTCGAACGCGACGGAATAAGCCTTGTAGTCGAACTTTGACGGCAGCTCGGTCCACGGGCGGTTAGGGCGCACGGGCAGCATGCCTTCCTCACCCTCGTCGCCTTCCTCGGCCTCGGCGCTGTCGTCGTCCGTCTCGCGCTCGGCTTCGCTCTCGCCGTCCTCGTCGCCTTCGCTGGGCTCTGCGGCGATTTCGCTGGGCGACTGGTCTTCGGACGATTCGCTGTCATCGGCGTCCTGATCATCCTGATCCTCGCCGTCGGCGTCCTCACCCTCGTCGGACTCCTGCTCGAGCGGGCTGGCCTGCGTCAGCTCAAGGTGCTGGAGCATATCGAGCGTGAGCGACTGAAACGCCTTTTGATCATCGAGCAGCAGCGCCAGCGCATTGAAATCGGCGGCGGCGCGCTCCTCGATCCAGTCGCGCAGCAGCGCCACCCCGGCCTGCGCCACCTCAGGCACCGGCTGGCCGGTCAGGTGTTCGCGCAGCAGCAGCGCCAGCGCGGCGGGCACCGGCACTTCATCGGGGCGGGTCGCCCGCGTGATCGGATCGCCGCCCAGCCGCACCGCGTTGGCCGCATCAAGATTGCCGCGCATTCCGGCATAGGCCTTGGAGCCGAGTGCCTCGAACCGGACCTGCTCGACCGCATCGTAAGCCGCGCGCGCAGTGGGTTCGGCCGGGGCGTGGCGGGCGTGCAAAGTCTCTTGGTGGTGGCGCAGTTTAAGCGCCATCGAATCGGCGAACCCGCGCGCCTCCATCGCCTGCGCCAGCGGCAGCGCGCGGCCGGGCATCGGCACCCGCAGGTTCTTGCCGTTGGCAATCGGCGCATCGGCGGTCCACGCAAGCTCAAGCTCAGGCTCGCGCGCAATCGCCCGCGCGGTGCCGGTGAGCACGGATTTAAAGCGGTCGAGCGGGGATTCGTCGGACATGATTCATCGCTAGCGGATGCGCAGGGCCTTCGACAAGCTCAGGCTGAGCGGGCCTTGGGATTTAGACGACATCCGCTCATTCTGAGCCGGTCGAAGGACACGCGCACAGTGGTGCCCCCCTGGTCAAATCTTTTGCCCGGTCTTGGCCCAGTCCGCGAGGAACCCCTCGATCCCCTTGTCGGTCAGTACATGCTTGACCAGGCTCCTGATCACCGCCGGCGGCGCGGTCATTACGTCGGCGCCGATCTTGGCGGCTTGCAACACGTGGATCCCGTGGCGCACCGAGGCGACGAGGATTTCGGTACGGTAATCGTAATTGTCGTAGATCAGGCGGATATCGCCGATCAGCTCCATCCCGTCGAAGCCATTGTCATCGTGGCGGCCGACGAACGGCGAGACAAACGTCGCCCCGGCCTTGGCCGCGAGCAAGGCCTGATTGGCCGAGAAGCACAGCGTGACATTGACCATGCTGCCGTCACTGGTCAGCGCCTTGCAGGTCTTCAGCCCGTCCATCGTCATCGGCACCTTGATGCAGACGTTGTCGGCGATCTTGCGCAGGATTTCGGCCTCGCGCATCATCCCGGCGTGATCAAGCGCGACCACTTCGGTGCTGACCGGACCATCGACGATCGCGCAGATTTCCTTGGTTACCTCACGGAAATCGCGCCCCGATTTCATGATCAGCGAGGGATTGGTGGTGACGCCGTCGAGCAGGCCGGTCGCGGCCAGTTCCTTGATGTCCTCGATCTCGGCGGTATCGGCGAAGAATTTCACGGGGGCGCGCTCCTGCTTGCGGGGTCAGCGGCCACTATAGCCCGTTACAGCACCTTGAACACCCCGATCAGCAGCGGATCGCTGGTGGTTTCAGGCCGCCTGCGGATCGCACTTTCTTCGTGCCCGATCTGGTACCAGATCGAATTGTCGGCGCGGTTGGCGACAGCCTGCGCCATCTGGCCGATGTCCACGCCCGCCAGCGCCCTGACCGCCTGTCCGATCACCGGATCGCCCGACAGCCGCAGCGCATCGGTCAGCCCGGGGATCATCGCGTTGATCAGCGCCGGGCCCATTTCGGTGCGCAGATACGATGTCGCCGCGGTTGGCCCGCCGCGCACCAGCCCGATGGCATCGGGGATCGAGATCTTGCTGACCGCAGCATAGACCACCGGCGCCGCACGCTCGGCGCCACGTTCGGCGACGATGTTAAGTTGACGCTGGAGGTTTTGCTTGAACAACGCTGAAGTCAGGAGATTTTTGAGCACGCCGGTGCCCGAAGCGCCGAACACTTCGGGGGCTTCGAACCGCGCCACTTCGCTGTCCCAGAACCCGCCCGGCGCGGTCAGCCGAGCAAAGGCGGCCCGCGACGACAGCGTGAGCAGCCGGCGGATGGCATCGACCATGCTGAACCCGCCCAGCGACTGGCACCCGGGCAGCGCCAGCAAGCCCGCGGCGGCGGTCCCAGCGAGGAAAGTCCGGCGCGCCATCACGCCATTGTGAATATTCTGTCCAATTTCGGTGTTCTGCATGGACCCCTGCTCCTCAAATTAGCGGCTGTCGCGCGCCCCTGTTTAACGCCATAGAGACCGGCCGATGAACCGCGTCCGTCTCCTTGTCTTCAATTCGGTTCTCAGCGTGCTGGACTACCGCCTGCCCGAGGACATGGCGATTGAATTCGGCGCGCTGGTAATCGCCCCCTTGGGCCCGCGACAAGTCCTGGGGATCGTCTGGGAAAAAGAACGGCTGGCCGGGGCAGAAGTTCCCGCCGCCAAGCTGCGCGCGATCCTAGAAGTGCTGCCAGTCCCGCCGCTCAGCGCGGCGCTGCGCCGGCTGATCGAATGGACCGCCGATTATTACGTCGCGCCGATGAACGCGGTGGCGCGGATGGCGCTGGGCAGCATGGCGGCATTGCGCGGCGGCGGCACCACCACCGAATATCGCTTGTCGGGTCACGAGCCCAAGCGGCTGACCCCGCAGCGGCTGGCCGCAATCGATGCGCTCCACGGCGAACAGGCAAGCATCCGCGAACTGGCCGAGCTGGCCAGCGTATCCGAAGGCGTGCTGCGCGGCATGGTCAGCGCAGGTGTGCTCGAGCCGGTGACGGTCGACCTCGACCGCGCGTACCCGCGCGCGCAGCCCGAATACGCGGCGCCCGACTTGTCGGATGATCAGCAAGCCGCCGCAGACACCTTCGTCGCGGCGGTCAAGGCCCGGGCATTCCAGCCGTTCCTGCTCGACGGGGTGACCGGATCGGGCAAGACCGAATGCTATTTCGAAGCCGTGGCCGAAGCAATCCGGATGGAGCGGCAAGTGCTGGTGCTGCTGCCCGAGATTGCGCTGACGCAAAACTTCCTGCGCCGGTTCGAAGCGCGTTTCGGGGTGCCGCCGGTACTGTGGCATTCGAGCCTGAAGGCAAGCGAGCGGCGGCGCGCGTGGCGGGCGATTATCGGTGGGCCTGAAAACGGGGGCGCGCAAGTCGTGGTGGGCGCGCGCTCGGCGCTGTTCATGCCGTTTGCCCGGCTGGGCCTGATCGTGGTCGATGAAGCGCACGAGGTATCGTTCAAGCAGGACGACGGGGTGCGCTATAATGCCCGCGATGTGGCGGTGATCCGCGCCCGGTTCGAAGCGGTCCCGGTGATCCTCGCCAGCGCCACCCCGGCGCTCGAATCGCTGCAACTGGCGCAGGCCGGGGTCTATACCAGGGTCGATCTGCCGGCGCGGTTTGGCGGGGCGCAATTGCCCACCGTGAGCATTGTTGATCTGCGCAGCGAGGTGCCCGAGCGCGGGCGCTGGCTCGCCCCGCGGCTGGTGGCCGAACTGCGCGCGCGGCTGGAGCGCGGCGAGCAATCGTTGCTGTTCCTCAACCGCCGCGGCTATGCCCCGCTGACGCTGTGCCGCCACTGCGGCTACCGGTTCAAATGCCCCAATTGCAGCGCCTGGCTGGTCGAACACCGGCTCTCGCGCCGCCTCGCCTGCCACCACTGCGGCCATCAGGTGCCGGTGCCGGAGGCTTGCCCCGAATGCCTGACCCCCGATTGCCTGGTCGCGTGCGGGCCGGGGGTTGAGCGGATTGCCGACGAAGTAGCCGAGCTGCTGCCCGAAGCGCGGCTGGCGGTGGCGACATCGGACACGCTCAACTCGCCTGAGAAAATCAGCGCCTTTGTCCAGACGGTGGAGGACAAGCTGATCGACGTGATCGTCGGGACCCAGCTGGTGACCAAGGGCTATCATTTTCCCGACCTGACGCTGGTAGGCGTGGTCGATGCCGATTTGGGCCTCGAGGGCGGTGACTTGCGCGCGGCCGAGCGGACCTATCAGCAGGTCGCGCAAGTCGGCGGGCGCGCCGGGCGCGGCGACAAGCCGGGCGAAGTACTGATCCAGACCCGCCACCCCGAGGCCGCGGTAATCGCCGCGCTCGCCGCCGGCGACCGCGACGCGTTCTACGCCGCCGAAGCCGAGGGCCGCCGCGAGGCCGGGGCGCCGCCGTTCGGGCGCTGGGCCGCGATCATCGTCTCCAGCGAGGACGACGCCGAGGCGCGTGAGGCGGCCAAGGC
>JANOTT010000032.1:0-26256 GCA_031416535.1 Novosphingobium sp.
AGGCCCGCAGCGGTGACCTTGCCGGGATGATGCCCGGCGGCATGGCCGAGGTGGCGGTAACCTGGCCCGATCAGGACCGCATGAACCTTGCGGTCAAGGCAATGGGCAGCAGCGTCAACGCTGCGGTCGAAATTGACGACAATGCCGTGACGGTGATTGTCGACTTGCCGATGGCGCTCAAGTTCTTTGAACCGCTGATCCGCAGCGCGGTCGAGAAGAACGGGCAAAAGCTGCTGACGTAAATCCTCCCCGCCTGGGGCAGGGGAGCAATGCAGTAAGCCTTGCGCGTTTCTGCACGAAATTGTATATGGGCGGCATGGCACAAATGAACATCTCGGTCCCCGACGGCCTCAAGGAATGGGCGGACAAACGCGTGGCCGAAGGCCGTTATTCGAGCACCAGCGATCTGGTCCGCGATCTGATCCGGCGGCGGCAGGACGAAGAAGAACAGCTCGCCGCCTTGCAAGCCGCGATCGACAAAGGGCGGGCCTCGGGAATCGATCCGCGTCCGGTCGCCGAGATATTCGAGAGCATCAAGCGCGAAAATCGCGCCAAGCATGGCTGAAATCGCCTTCAGCCGCGCGGCGAGCGCCGATCTTGCCGACGTCTACGCCTTGAGTGCCGCGCAGTTCGACGAAGATGCCGCCAACAGCTATCATGCTGGGTTGCAGGCGGCGGTCGAGCAGCTTGCGCAATTTCCGCAATCGGGGCCGGTCTTTCCAGGAATTCGCCCGCCAGTGCGCTATCTGGCCTACAAGCGGCATCACATCATTTATGACTACAATGGCGACACTGTCTGGGTAATCCGCATCATCCACCACGCAAGGGATGTGCGGCAGTTGATGTGAAGGGGCGGGTCTGGGGGTTAAGTGAAGTGTCACCGTATTGGATGCTAATTAGTATTGTGTCCCCGGAATTCGCAGATGGGACGTACCGAAGCGTCAGCCATTTAATCTGCGCCTTGATCCGGCGACGGCTGAAGGAGGAGGCAATGATTGCTGGGCTTGAATCCGACTATCCATAGTGCGCTTTCCTGTGGCAATTCGGACAGAGAGCCTGAACATTTTCAAGTGTATCGTCACCGTCGTCCGCGAGTCGCTGTTTGTGATGAATTTCGAGGTAGGGCTGGCCATTCGATGCGCTCGTAAACGGGGCAGGTTGTTTGCAGGCCTCGCAAATCCCTGCCGCTCGAGCCAAGGCCTCGGCTGCAACATACCGGTTGCGATAATAGTAGACAACCGAAGTCACGGTCTTGCGAGGCTTGCCAGTGGCCTTTTCGGCCGCAGCGTTGCGGACTTCAGGATCGAGCTTGAGCGCCGCATCGACCTCCGCAAGTTCTTCATCGGGGGTCGGCACGATCGTCAGAGGTGTGCCGCCGTAGGATGAAACAATCTCGCGAATGTTGTTCAGCCGTCCGTGTCCGAGGCTCTCGTAGTAGGCGATGTGCTGACGGACGGCGTGAAGCGCTACGGAAAGTTGCTCCTTCCCGTGACGCTCTTGGATTTGATCGAGAAAATGGCTTGTTGCGAAACCGTTGAGCGTCCGGGTATAGCGTTGCCCGGAACGCATCTTCGCATAGTTCTGGATGAAATCCCGCGCCGTGCCCGTGTTAAGGCCGTGAGCCTCATTGAGGGCCTCTACCTCATCCTTCGCTAGCGCCATGCCCAGATAGCACTGCTCGGCGGCGTCGAACGCGGCAATGACCGCTTCGTCGGCGACTTTCGTCATCTAGCCCCCTACCGCCCGCTCGTCAGCAGCACATCGACCACGCCCGGATCGGCCAACGTCGAAGTGTCGCCCAAGTTCGAGACATCGCCTTCGGCGATCTTGCGTAATATCCGCCGCATGATCTTGCCGCTGCGGGTCTTGGGCAGCCCCGGCGCGAAGTGGATTACGTCGGGGGTCGCGATCGGGCCGATTTCCTTGCGGACCCATTTGACCAGGTCGGCACGCACCGCGTCTGACGGGTCTTCGCCGGCGTTAAGCGTGACGTAAGCGTAGATGCCCTGCCCCTTGATCTCGTGCGGGAAGCCAACCACCGCCGCCTCGGCGACTTGGGCGTGCGAAACCAGCGCAGATTCGACTTCGGCGGTGCCCATGCGGTGGCCCGAGACGTTGATCACATCGTCGACCCGGCCGGTGATCCAGTAGTATCCGTCCGCGTCGCGCTTGCACCCGTCGCCGGTGAAATACTTGCCCTTGTAGGTGGTGAAATAGGTCTGGAAGAACCGTTCGTGATCGCCCCAGACGGTGCGCATCTGCCCCGGCCAGCTTTGGGTGATGCACAGGTTGCCCTCGGCCGGTCCTTCCAGCACCGCGCCTTCGGCATCGACGATCTGCGGCACCACGCCGAACATCGGAAAGCTCGCCGCGCCGGGCTTGAGCGCGTGTGCGCCGGGCAGCGGGGTCATCATGCAGGCACCGGTTTCGGTCTGCCAATAGGTATCGACAATCGGGCAACGACCATCTCCGATCACCCGCCAGTACCACTCCCACGCCTCGGGATTGATCGGTTCGCCGACCGAGCCGAGCAAGCGCAGCGACGAGCGGCTGGTCGCCGTCACCCAGGCATCGCCCTCCCGCATCAGCGCGCGCAAAGCGGTGGGCGCGCCGTAGAAAATCTCGACCTGGTGGCGGTCGACAATCTCCCAGAACCGGCTGTGGGTGGGATAATTGGGCACGCCTTCGAACATCAGCGTGGTCGCGCCGTTGGCAAGCGGGCCGTACACCACATAAGAATGCCCGGTGACCCAGCCGACATCGGCCGCGCACCAGAAAATCTCGCCGGGGCGGTAATCGAACACATAATGATGCGTCATCGCCGCCCAGGTCAGGTAGCCGCCGGTGGTGTGGAGCACACCCTTGGGCTGGCCGGTGCTGCCCGAGGTGTAGAGGATGAACAGCGGATCTTCGGCTGACATTTCCTCTGGCGGGCAATCGGGCGAAACCGCGTCGCGCAACGCGTGCCACCAGTGATCGCGGCCATCGCCCCATGCCACGTCGTTGCCGACATGGCGCACCACCAGGACCGCCGAAACCGATGGGCATCGTTCCAGCGCTGCATCGACATTGGCCTTGAGCGGCACCAGCTTGCCGCCGCGCATCCCGGCATCGGCGGTGATCACGACGTTGGAATCGCAGTCCTGAATGCGCCCCGCCAATGCCTCCGGACTGAACCCCCCGAACACGATCGAGTGGATCGCGCCGATCCGGGTGCAGGCCAACATCGCCATCGCCGCTTCGGGGATCATCGGCATATAGATCGTCACCCGGTCGCCGCGCTGGGTCCCCATATCCTTGAGCGCGTTGGCCATCCGGCAAACTTCGCCGTGCAGCTCGCGGTACGTCAGCTTGCGCTGCTGGCTGGCGTCGTCGCCTTCCCAGATGATCGCCACCTGATCGCCGCGGGTCGCCAGATGCCGGTCGAGGCAATTGGCCGAAACGTTGAGCGTACCATCCGCGAACCACTCGATCCCGAAGTCCGCTTCGTCGAACGAACATTGGCTCAATTTGGTCCACGGCTTGATCCAGTCGAGCCGGGCGCTTTCCGCGCGCCAGAACGCCTCGGGCGCATCCAGTGCCGCCGCATACTTGGCCGCATAGCCAGCGGCATCGACATAGGCGCGCGCGGCCCATGCGGGCGGGACGGGATGCGTGGTGGCCATTGTTCTCTCCGGATGGGGGCTAGGGGCGGTTATGGACGCCGCGGCGCGCCCGTCAATAAAACCATGACTGCTTCCAGCCATAGACCGAGGTCACCGGTTTGCCGCTGGCGTCGGTCGCGGGCTTGAAGCGGAAGCGGGTGAGCGCCAGCTGGCAGGTGACCGAATTGGCCGCTGCGTCCTTGCTCGGGCGGGCCACGCGGCACCCGGTCGGGCGGCCATCGGCGCCCACCGTGATCGCCACAATCACATAGTCGCCGATCCGCAGATCGCGCGTGGCGATCGGATAATCGCGCGCCGAATTGATGACCCCGGCGGTCTTGACCGCCTTGACCGCTGCCCCGCCGCCCTGGCCGGTGCCGCCAGTGCCGCTGCCGGTGCCAGTGCCCGGCCCGCCGGCGCCGGTGCCGTTGCCCGTGGTGCCCGCGCCCGACGTATCCGCGCTGCCGCTGCTTGAGGCGGTGGGCGCGGGGACCTTCGAGATCGGCAGTTTGGTCGGCAAGGCGACCGCCGCGCGGGGAACCGCCTGTTTGCCCTCATTGCCACTTTTGCCTGCCGGTTCGGGGGCGTTGGTGGGCGGCGGCGGATCGGGCAGCGGCGGCGTGGTCACCGTGACGCTGAACGTCGCCATCACCGTATCGACCACCTTGGCGGCAAAATCGGGGGTGAAGGCCCGCACCAGCGCCAGCACCAGCAGCACATGCAGGCCGATCACCAGCAGCGCGACGCCCAGCTTGGTGCGGCGCGGCGCGGAGAGATCGAGATCGTCGTCGGTGACCAGCGGTTCGTCCATTGTCCAGGGCCTATGCCATTGCCCGGTGGCGCTCGCAATCGGTCTCGCTCACCTGGCCTCCACGGCCCGGCATCCACAGCTTGGCGGTGCGCAGCGGTGTTCATTACCGGCGCGGCAAGTTAGGTCCGCGCAATGGACTGGACCGCGCCGCTGCCTGCAATCACGCGCCGCCGCGCACTGCGCGGGCTGGGCACCGCCGCGATTGCATTGTCGTTCGCGCCGCTGGCCGGTTGCGGCGAGGGTGACAGACTCGACTTCGCCAACTGGGAAAGCTATCTGGGCGAAACCACGCTCGACGATTTCAAGGATGCCAGCGGGATCGACGTATCGCTGAGCGTGATCGCCAGCGAGGAGGCGCTGTTCAAGCAGCTTGCGACCGGGACCGCCGTACCCGACCTGCTGATCGCCTCGAACCGGCTGGTCGAGCGGCTAGTTGCAGCCCATTTGCTCGCCCCGCTCAGCCACCCGAAACTGTCCGGGCTGCGCAACCTCGATCCGCGGTTTGCCGATCCGCCGTACGACCCTGAACTCAGATACTCGGTGCCATTTACCTGGCAAGCTTACGGGATCGGTTACCGCAAATCGAAGGTGCCGGTGCCGCCCAAGGGCTGGGCCGACCTGTTCGACAATTCCGCGTATGCCGGGCGGATCGCGCTACCGGCTGATTCGGCCAAGCTGTACCGGATCATCGCGCGGACGCTGGGCAAAGGGCCGAACGCGATCGAGCCCGAAGACATGCCGCTGCTGACCGCGCTGATGCAGCGCCAGCTTACGCGGATCAAGGCCTTCCATACCGATAACGGGCAGGACTTGCTGCTGAACCAGCAAGTCGATCTGGTCGGCGAATTCAACGGCGACATCGCGCAGGTCATGCTCGAAGATCCCGACCTCGGCTTCGTCATGCCGATCGAGGGCAGCGAACTGACCTGCGATGGATTGTGCGTGCCCGCGCATGCTGCCAACGTCGGCAATGCGCACCGGTTCATCGCTTACCTGCTGCAAAGCCAAGCCGGGATGCGGGTGCTGCACACGATCCTGTATCCCACCCCCAATCTGGCGGCCAAGGCGCTGATGCCCCCCGACTACCAGACCAGCGCGGTGCTGTTCCCGCCCGCCGAGCTGATCGCCAAGTGCGCTTTCGCGCGCTGGGATCCCCGGCTCGATGCGGCGATCAAGGCCAGTTGGGATGCCATTCACCCAGGATCAGGGCCTGCTAGCCCCGGTACAGCGCAGGATAGGTTGCCTTCAGCTTCTTGATCCGCGGCACGTCCCAGCGCTGGATATAGGGATGGTTGGGGTTCTTGCGCATGAAGTCCTGGTGATAGCCTTCGGCCGGGTAGAACCCGCCGTTCTCGATCCGCGTTACGATCCGGCCCTTGAGCGGTGCGCGGCTGTTGAGGTCCTTGATATAGGCCGCCGCAAAGGTGCGCTGCGCCGGGGTCTGCGGGAACACCGCGCTGCGATAGCTTGGACCGATGTCCGGAACCTGGCCGTTCAGCTGGGTCGGATCGTGCGCCACCACGAAATAGACCCCCAGAATATCGCCCAGCGAGACCTTGGCCGGATCGAACGTGACCCGCACCGCTTCGGCATGGCCGGTGCGCTCGGCGCTGACGGCGGCGTAGTTCGCATCGGCGGCGCTGCCCCCGGCATAGCCCGAGACGACATTGGTCACCCCCTTCACCTGTTCGAAGGTGCCTTCCATGCCCCAGAAACACCCACCAGCCAGCACGATGGTCTCGCTGCGGGGCAAGCCCGGGGCCGCGGCTGGCGAGGCTGCCGGGGCGGTCATCGGGGCGGCGAGCAACGCTGCTGCACCGGCCGCGAGGATTGTTTTGTAACGCATGAAAAAAACTCCTTCGCCCCTAGCTACGTTCAAGTTCCGCAAAAGGTTACATGGTGCGGGGTACCGGCCGGTGCAACGGCCGCAAATTGTTCCCACCCGGCCCGCGCCGCATAAGGCTGGCTAACGGCGGCGAGCAGCGCGCTAAACGGTGCCAGATCGCCCGCCTCGGCCGCGCTCAGCGCGGCATCGAGCCGGTGATTGCGCGCAATATACAGCGGATTGACCGCATCCATCGCCGCCGCCCGCGCAGCCGGATCGCGCGGTTCGAGCGCCAGCCGCGCCTGCCAGCGCGCGAACCACGGAGCGAACGCGGCCGGATCGAGCAGCGCGTCGGCCAAACCATCATCACCCTGCGTCAGGGAAGCCGAAAGCGCGCGGAACAGCATCGTAAAGTCGGCCTGCTGGCCTTCGAGCACGCCGAACAGGTCCTGCGCCAGTTCAAGATCGCCGACCTGCGCGGTGGTCAGCCCCAGCTTGGCGCGCAGTTCGCGCAGCCAGTGCGCCTGATACCGCAGCGGCCAGTCTTCGAGCAGCACCCGCGCGGCTTCGGCATCGGCCTGATCGACCGCAGCAATCGCCCCGATCAGCGCCGCAGCCAGCTGGTAAAGATTCCAGCGGCACACCGCCGGCTGCTGGCCGTAGGCATAGCGCCCCTGCCGGTCGATCGAACTGAACACCTCGGCCGCCGCAAAGACATCGAGGAAAGCGCAGGGGCCGTAATCGATCGTCTCGCCCGAAATCGTGACATTGTCGGTGTTCATTACGCCGTGGACAAAGCCCAGCGCCATCCATTTGGCGACCAGCCGCGCCTGCGCCTCGGCCACCGCTTCGAGCAGCGCGAGCGGCCGGTTGCGGGCCGTCATCAGCGCCGGGTAGTGCCGGCCCAGCGCATAGTTGGTCAAGCGTTGCACCGCCTCGACCCCTTGGTGCGTAGCGGCATATTCAAAGGATCCGATGCGCAAATGGCTGGCAGCGACCCGGGTCAGTACCGCCGCCGGGTGCGGCAATTCGCGCCAGACCCCGCTGCCGGTCGCCACCACCGCCAGGCTGCGGGTGCTGGGCACGTGCAGCGCGGCCATCGCTTCCGACATCAGATATTCGCGCAAGGCCGGACCCAGCGCGCACATGCCGTCGCCGCCGCGCGAATAAGGCGTGCGGCCCGAGCCCTTGAACTGCACGTCGAACCGCGCCCCAGCGGGCGTCAGGATCTCGCCCAGCAGCAGCGCGCGGCCATCGCCCATCGCCGGGTTGAACTGGCCGAACTGGTGCCCGGCATAGGCCAGCGCAGCCGGTTCGCTGCCCGGCACTGGTATTGCGCCCGATAACCACGCGGCCAGCTGGCCCTCGCCGACTTCGCGCCCGGGGAGGCCCAGCTGCACCGCCAGCCGATCGTTGAATATGGTCAATTGCGGCGCTTTTGGCGGCGCGGCCTGCCACGGCGTAAACAACCCCGGCAGCGCGCGGATCAGGCTGTTATCGAAGCGCCAGTCGGCCACGCTAGGCGTCAGCCACTTTCTCCAGCGACAGCGCATTCATGCAATAGCGCAGCCCGCTGGGGGCCGGACCATCGGGGAAGACGTGGCCCAGATGCGCGTCGCAGACGTTGCAGGTTGCCTCGACCCGCTGCATCCCGTGGCTGGTATCGAGGTGATAGCCGACCACGCCGCCGGTCACAGGTTCGCCGAAACTGGGCCACCCGGTGCCGCTTTCGAACTTGCTGGCGCTGTCGAACAGTTCGGTGCCGCACCCGGCGCAGGCATAGCGGCCCGGCTTGAACAGGCTGCACATCTCGCTCGCGAAGGGGCGTTCGGTCCCCTTGAGCCGCATCACCTGAAACTGTTCGGGCGAGAGCACACCGCGCCACTCGGCTTGGCTGCGCACGTCGCGCCGCGGCGGGGGATTTTCGGCCCCCTTGGCCAGAGCAATCGCGTCTCCCCAATTCATGGCATTTCTCCTGTCAGCGGGTCGCAGCGCGGTGCAACCTGTCCTCGAACACGCAAAATGGGAAGCGCGCGCATGATCCGCAAGCCCGCAATGCTTGCCCTAACCCCGCCAAGGGCATAGCATCGTACCCGGCACCGGCTGCGCAACGCGGCTGCCGACGGGGACATCATGCGCCAGACCATGGCACCATCCGATGGTTGCTGACAGCCCAGGCCAGCCGCTGGCCGCGCCGACGGTATTCGTCAGCTACTCGCGTGACGATTTGCGGCTGGTCCGGCCGATCATCGCCGCGATCGAAGCTGCGGGTTATCCGGTGTGGTGGGACGGCATGCTCAGCCCGGGCGAACGCTTCGCCGCCTCGACCGAGGCCGCGCTCGAAGGCGCGCGCGCGGTGGTGGTGCTGTGGTCGGCCAAGTCGATTGCCTCGCACTGGGTCCACGACGAGGCGACGCGCGGGCGCGAGCGCGGCTGCCTCGTCCCGCTGAGCGTCGATGGCAGCAAGCCGCCGCTGGGGTTTCGCCAATTCCAGACCTACAAGGTTAACCCGCACCGCGCGGCGCACGACCCCGGAGTGGCCGCGATGCTGCAGGCGGTGGCCGCGCTGCACGATGGCCCGGCGCAGCGCCCGGTGACCGTGCTGCGCTCGCCCGGATTCAGCCGCCGCTTTGCGCTGTTCAGCGGCGGCCTGGTTGCCGCTGGGGCCGCAACGGCCGGATTGTGGTGGGGCGGCCTGATCGCGCCGGGGGCCAGCGCCAACAGCGTGGCGGTGCTGCCCTTCGCCAACCTCAGCGGCGATAGCGAGGGCGATTATTTCTCCGCCGGGCTGTCGGCCGAAGTGCGCTCGCAACTCGCCTCCGAAAGCCTGCTGGCGGTGGCCGCGCAAACCTCGTCGGCCAAGATCGCCAAGGCCCAGCAGGATGCCGGGTCGATGTCCAGCGCGCTCAATGTTGCCTATCTGCTAGAAGGCACGGTGCGGCGCGACGCCGCGCGGGTGCGCGTTTCGGCCGAGCTGATCGAAGGCGCGAGCGGGCTGAGCCGGTGGGCGCAGACCTTCGACCGCGAGCTGAGCAATGTCTTTGCCGTGCAGGAGGAGATCGCCGCCGCGGTGGTGACCGCGCTGACCCGGCACATGGCCGCGCACGGGGCCAAGGGCAACAGCAAGGAGCTGGGCGGGACCACCAGCTTTGCGGCTTACGACGCCTATCTGCGCGGACTTGACCAGTTTGCGAGGGAAAGCGGGCGCGACAGCGATGAGCTGGCGCTCAAGAGCTTTCGCGCGGCGGTCGCGGCGGACGGCAACTTTGCGCTGGCGCAGGCCGCGCTGGCGCGCACGCTGGTCGTGTTCGGCAACCAGTACGATCAAGGCGCGGCCCGCAAGCAGCGCTATGACGAGGCGATTGCGATGGCGCGCCGCGCGGTCAAGCTGACCCCCAATCTGGCTGCCGCGCAGGCCACGCTGGGCTTTGCCCTGATCGACGGCCGGCTCGATGCCCGGGGCGCGCGCCAGCCTTACCGCCTGTCGTACGAACTGGCGCGCGGCGATGCCGATATTCTTGGCCGATTTGGCAATTTTGAGGCCCGCTGCGGGCGCTTCGATACCGCCCGCCCGGCCGTGGCGCGCGCCGCAGAGCTCGATCCGCTCAACGCCCGCGCGTTCCGGCTGGTCGGTCAGGTCGAATACAGCGCGCGCAATTATGCCGCAGTGGCCGCGCCGATCGGGCAGGCGCTCAAGCTCAATCCGGAAATGTCGAATGCCAACGCCACCCTGGCCATGGCGCAGCTGATGCAAGGCGATCTGGCGGCGGCAGAGGCCGGTTTTGCCAAGGAAAAGAGCAACCTGTTTCGTCTGCCTGGGCTGGCGCTGGTGGCAATCCGTCAAGGTAAGGCGGCGGCGGCCGAGCGCTATCTGGCCGAGCTGACCGCCAGCGACGGCGACAACAGCCTGTACCAGCGCGCGCAGATCGTGACCCAATGGGGAAGGCATGACGAGGCGCTGAGCCTGCTCGAAACCGGGTACGATGCACTGGATTCCGGGCTAATCCAGCTGCAAGTCGATCCGATGCTCGATCCGCTGCGTCAGGCCCCCCGGTTTATTCGTTTGGTTAATGCGATTGGTTTCGGGTAAAATGCTTAGTGGGATCGCAAATCCTGGAGACGACTCATGGATAAGCCTGACAATAAGCCTGACAGTAAGCCTGATAAAAGCAAAGATCGCGGGGTCGGTGATCGCGGCTCGCGCGGGGTCGGTGATCGCGGTTCACGCGGCGGCGGCGGCGAAAAAGGCGGCGACCGCGGGGTTGGCGATCGCGGCTAGCCGCGCCGATGCACCGAACCAGTCCTAGCCGGCTGGTTCGGTGTCAACCACCTCCCCCTCATCGACCTCTTCCTCGATCAGCTGATCGCGATCATTAGGTCCGGCGGTTCCGGGGCGCGGGGCGGCAAAGGCTGCTTTGCCGGCTCCAGCCGGAACGCCAGCTGCCGGAGCGCCAGGTCCCAGCGCGCCAGGTCCCAGCGCGCCTGTGCCGGATTGCCCGTCAACCGGCGGAAGCGCGGGGCAACCCTCGACCCACTTCTTTTCAAACGCCAGATCCTTGCACACCAGATCGATATCCTCGGCATAGACCGCGCCGCCGAGCTGCTGCGGCGTGTATTCCTGCATCAGCTTGATCAGCGGCGCCGCTGTTGCTTCGCGCTTGTCGAGCTCGCCCAGCCAGTACTGGTGCCACCGCACTGTTTTGGCCTTGATCCGGTCCGCCGCAGTGGCGCTCGCTTCGGCCAACAACGCTTCGTATTCTTGCGCCATCGGTTCGAAGAGAGTGCTAACCCCAGTGGCTCCGGGCTTTAGCGCGGACTCGTCCAAGTTCCGCAATGCTTTTACGAAGCTGTCGTAGTCTTCATACTGAGAATAAATCCCGCTGATTTGCCCAAGCAAATCGAGCGCGTCTTGGCCGTTGCTACCGCGATCAAGCAACGAAGAGAGCATGACGGTGGTATAACGATCGACCTGATTGAAATCCTTGTTGATTTCTTCAGCCGACTTGGGCGCGGGCTGGTCAAACTCTTCGGGGTCGGGCAACCAGAACACCAAGGCGATCAGCGCGACGACCGTGGCAACCGCTGTGCCAATCACCTTCATCGAGCCGCGCAGCCAGGCCCGGCGCGCAGCCTTGCGGCTGGCGGCGACGAAGGCCAGGTCGTCATCGTTCAGCACGAACAGCGCATCGCCGGTCATCGGATCCTTCTGTGCCGCCGCGCGCTTGACCATGGCCAGCTCGTCCGAGGTCAGATAGGTATTGGTGCGCGACACGCCTTCGCGGCGGTTCGAGACGATCTTCCCGATCTCGAGCAGATCCTTGCGCTCGCGGCTGCGGCGCTCGGCAATCCGGGCGGCCAGTGCATCGTGCGCGATCTCGTAATGATCGCCCACCAGCCGCAGCAACCGGCGACTTTGCAGCGCCGTCAGCGCTGCCTGCAACCACGGGGCAGAACTGGGCAGGCGCGCAGTGATCTCGGCCGCCGTGCTGGGCTGTTTGGTCCCGCTGAGCGTGACGAATTCATCGAGCAGCCGCGCCACCCCGCCCTTGGCAATGCCCGAGCCGCCCGCTTCGAGCTGAGCCTGCAGCGCCGCCTCCTGTTCATCGAGGAACCCGGCCATGATGTCGCCAAGCTGCCCGGCTTCCTCGACCTGGGCATCGGTGAAGGTCACCGGATCGCTCGCCCCTGCGGCAATCGATCCGCGCCACAGGTGATCGAGGTAAACCTGAAGATAAGCGAGTGCGATCCCGACGTGCTTTTCATCGAGCTGCGCGATGATCTTGCGCGCGGTATCGGCGCCGTGTTCCAGGCCGATGCCGTGCGCCGCGGTGGTGCCGAGGATGACCTTTTCGATGTTGCTGTGCGTCATCGTCTCGACCCGCAACCGCTTGTCGAACAGCGAGGGCACCGCGCGCTCGAACGGATCGAGCAGCGCCAGATATTCCTCGCGCAGCGAAACGATGATCCGGCACGAGACATCGGTGCCAAGCAACGCCTGGATCGTTTCGTAGAACTGGTCCTGCTCGGCCTTGGTGCCCAGCACGTACAATTCCTCGAACTGGTCGAAGATCAGGAACACCGGACGCAAATGATCGAGATAGACCGAGCGCACCGCTTGCGGCACGGTCGCATCGTGCGCCAGTGGCGTGATCGCCAGCGCGTTCAACGCTTGCAGCAGCGCGTTGTTGAGATCATCGGCGCGCCGCACAAACACCGGCAGCCAGTTGGTCGGGCTGAACTTCGAGGTCAGCCCGCACCGGATCAGGCTGGTCTTGCCGGTGCCCGACTGGCCGTAAACCAGCACCAGCCGGGATTCGCCCAGCAGCCGGTAAAACGTCTCGATTTCCTCATCGCGCCCGAAAAAAACCGCCCGGTCGTCCTGCCCGTAAGCATCGAGGAACTTGAACGGCGAGGCGGCGGCGGGCGCCAACGGAGCAAGCCGGGTCATCGGCGGGCCACCATCGCGCGGTATTCCTGATACAGCTTGAGCATCGGCGGGTGCGACTGCGCAAACGGCGGGGGCATTACCGCGCGAATCTCGATCCGGTCGGTATCCTCGCTGATCTGGGTGTAGTGCAGCGTATCGGTGGCAGCGTCGTACCAGTGGAAGAAGTACAGGTTGGTCCCGGCATTGGCGGTCAGCGCGTTCTGGTCGATCACGAACGGCGAGAGGTTGAGGTAGCTGGAAACGTCATCGAGATCCTTGAGCAGGATCACCGATTCGCTGTCGGCAAAGTTCACCAGCGCCTGGGTATCGTCCTTGTACAGCGCCGCCGCCGCCCGGTCGAGCACCACCCGGCGGTGCAGGTACGAGGCATTTTTCTTGCGCGTGCGGCTGATCTTGATCTCCTTGATCGTCGCCAGCTTGTAGCCGACCACGAAGGTCAGCACGTAGAGCGCAGCGTCAAGGTGGACATCGGCTTCTTGCGCCAGTTCGACGACCTTGGCGGGATCGAGCGTATGGTCAAAAATCGCCCCGCGCATCGTATTCATGAAGGTCTGCGCGGCGGCGCAATCGGGCTGGGCCATCGCCGCGGCCAGCGTGCCGCACTGGCTCATATAGGCCGGCGTCTGGTTGGCCGCGAGCGCGGCGGTGAGCGTGATCGCGAAGCCGAGATAGTCGAAGCGCGCGGCACCGGCTTCGTCGAGCGTGTTGAACGCCTCGATCGCTTGCCACTGCGGGCCGCTCAGCGTGACCGCGCCGGCCTGATCCTCGAACAGGTCCCACAGCTGCGCCAGCAGCGCAAAAGCCACAAACCGGGTGGTGATGTCGTACGTCGCCACGGTCAGCCGCAGCCGCGGATCGCCCATTTGCCCGCCCGCGAACAGGATCCGCAGCTTCTCCCCGATCGGCGAGGGGAAGGCATTGATGATCCCTTCGCGGACCAGCCGTTCATCGACCGTGCCATCGCGGCTGAGCCTGCGCTCCAGTTCCATCCGCTCGCGAAAGTCCTTGTCGAGTTCGCTCATCGCAGCGGCCTGGCGCGCGATCAGGCCCCCATTGGGGGTGGCAATTGCAGTGGCGGTGGCCGGCGCACTGGCTTCGATCACGAAATCGGCGACACGGCTGTCGGGCAGGGTCCAGGCGAGCGCGGCTTCCTTGCCCTTGGCCGCGTAAAGCCCCCATCTGGCCGCGCCGACCACGGGCGGGGCATCGCTGCCCACGCTCATCCCCCGGCTTTCGACCTCGATCGCGCTGCCTTTGGCGGTGGCGACCAGCGCCTTGGCCCGGGCAAAGGCGAAATCGATCGTCCGGCTCGCCGCCGGATCGGCCAGCGCGGCATAGAACGCCTTGGCAAATTGCAGCGCGATGTCGTCCTCGACCGGAGCCGAGGTGGCGACCACCGCGGGGACGCCGCTCGCCAGCAGCGCCTCGACGTGGCCCTGCGTGGCGCAGCCGTTGAGGAACACCAGCTTGAGACCCGGCAAGCTGCCGAGCAACTGCGCCAGACCCGCGCCGTGCGCTTCGGCATTGGTCCCGCCGCTGGCCTGCAGATCGAGCGCCGAGCCATTGGCATGACCGCCATAATGCAGCACCGCCAGATCGTTGCCATAGCGGCCGATCAGCGCGAACAGCCGCTCGATCGTGGCGCCCTGCTGCACTTCCAGATCGAGGAAGCCGCCGTCTTTCTTGCCGCGCAAGGCATCGCTGATCGCGTCGCTTTCCTGCTGCAGGCTATCCAGAAAGCGGCCCTGATCATTGGCAAAAGCGGCCAGGATGATGGGTTTTCCGGGCATTACTGCCACACCACTGCACGCAGCGCGGCGTGTCCCGCCGGGCTGGTGAAATAATTGAGGTGGTGACACGCCACAGCCGTGCGGGTCGCAGGGTGATCGCCCGGCACGTCTTCGAGCATAATCGAACTCGTCTTGGCGGCGACATCGTGGAGTTTGCTGCCAAATAGCAAATCGAGCGATCCTGAACGGCTGAGCTTTTCCATCAGTCCGCCGAAAAATGCCGGATCGTCGGCCTGATAGGACGCCACGTCACCGGCCAGAATGGTGTAGCGGGTGCCCGCCGGCGCGGCGGTATTGAGCGCGCGGATGAAGTCCGAAGTGGGCGACATCTGCTCCAGCGTCGGGGTGACCTTGGCCGACGCGCTGAGCACCCCGGCGATTGCGGCGCACGCTGGCAGCGCGAAGGTCGAGCCGATCCCCATCAAGGCCAGCAGCACCTTGCGGGCCTTGCGTACGTCTCCAAACGGCGATCCGGCATTGGGGGTGCCGCACATCACCAGGTGATCGACGATGGCTGCGCCGTCTTCCTTCTCGATCAGCCAGCGCAGCGCCAGCCCGCCCATCGCATGGGTCACCGCCGTCAAGTGCTTGCCGTCCGTGGCATTGATCCCCTTTGCCGCCAGGTCTTCCTTGAGCAGCCGGGCGGTCTGGTCAATCGGGGTGACGAGGTTTTCGTAATCGTAGGCCAGCACGCAATCGAACCCCGCCGTCTGTCCGGCGGTGCGCAGCCCCTCGAGCATTTCGCGCGTATCGCCCAGCAGCCCATGGACCACCAGCAGCACGCGGCTGGCGGCCTTGACCGCCGCGATCACCCCGTCGCTGCTATACCCGGCCTTGCCCGCCGCATCGAAGCTGACCAGCCGCAGCTGGTTGACGCGGTCAAATTCCAGCACCGCTTTGAAGAAATACATCCGCAGCGATGCACCCAGCCCGCGCTGATCGGCGAGCGGGGTGGGCACGTGACGCAGTTCGACCTGTGTGGCGCCATTTTCGTCGGTCCAGAAATCACCCGCTGGCAGCAGATAGGCCCCGTCGCGGACCACTGGTATGATCACCTCGCCCGCCGCTGGTTTGAGGTCGAGCGTCACCCGCAGCGGCGCATCGGCCAGCTTGGCGGGGTCCGAAATGTCGGTGATGTCGAGCGCCGCTGCCGCGCTGCCGCGCCCTCCGGCCAGCGGCGCGGGATAAATACCGGCCGCCCCCAGCGCTCCGGCAAAGTGATCCTCGGCGGCCGGCCCGCGGGCATTGCCAAGCGTGTTGACCACCGCCAGATTGGCGGTGACCCCGTCATGCGCGGCGACCTTGATCTGCCCCTCGGCCAGACTGGCGGGTTCCGTGCTGACCTGGGCCAGTTGGGGCGTGATCCGCACGGTCAAGGGAACCGTGAACCAGTCGTCGTCGATCGCCTTGGTCGCGGCCAGCATCTCCTGCTCGCCGCCCATCCCCCGGTCGCCGGTCAGCGGGTCGAGCGCGAGCATGAAGGTATCGATCGGCTCGGTGGTCAGCACCAGCTTCAGCTGCTCGACCGTTTCTTCGCCGTCATCGAGCCAGAAGTTCACCTTCGGATCGGCGGTGCCATCATTCTTCGTCAACATGATCACTGTCGGCTGGTCGCCCGGCGCGGCCTGATCGTGCGCGATCACGCTAACCGAATAGTCCTCGCCATAATGCAGCAAGGCAAAATTGAGCGGACGGCCGGTGTGGTTGCGCAGCCGCAGCTCGCCCTCGGCGTGGCCCCAGGCGCCATCGGGGTTGCGCCCGACCGGCAGCGTGATTGCGGGCGTTTGATGGATGCGCTCGCTGCCATCGATCAACGTCTGGGCATAGCTCAGCGTCACCTTCCCCGCATCAAGCTGCGGCGAGGGATTATCCAGCGCCAGCAGCCGCCGCCACTGCGCCACATGCGTTAGCGCAGCGAGCAGCGATTTGTTCCATTTGGCCGGATCATCCAGCGCGAAACTGGCTGCGGTGGCCTCATCATCATCGCGGATCAGTTCGAGCCGCTCGTCCACCAGTTCCAGCAGATAGCCGTCGTCGGGAGCGCCCTTGTCGGCCAGTTCCGCGGTCAGCATCGGATCGCCCAGCAGCACTGCAGCGATCTCGGCGCGCAGCGCGGCCTGGCCTTTGAAGCGCACCCGCAGTGGCGGATCGGGCAGCGATGTGACCGTGGCCAGATAGCGCGCGGCAGGATCGGCCGCGAAATCGGGCAGCACATCGCTGCGGGTCGCGCCCACCCGCGTCACGGCGGCATTGCCCAGCACCACGTCGGGATCATTCTCCGCCGCAAGCGCCAGCATTACCGGCTTGGCCGGGCTCAGCGGCAGCCCCGCCAGCGCCCCGCAATCGGCGCTCCACACGTCGCCAACCTTGCCGACCATATAGGTCTTGCGCCCGATCTTGCGCGCCCGGCCCAGAAAACCCTGCCAGCCATCGAACCCGGCGACCGCCTCGAACTGCGGGCGCTGAGTGCCGCTATCGACCGTGCGGACATATTCGCCGACCCGCACCCGCGCGCGGCCGTACAGCTCGGCATAGGACAAGTCGCCGCTGGTTTCGCGCAGCACATCGAACAACGAGCGGGTGAAGATCCCGCGCATGTGCACCAGATCTTCCTTGGCGGTTTCGTCCTTGTCGCAGGCCGCCATCAGCATGTGGCGGCTCTGCGGGATTTGCGGCAAACCATCACCGCCGCGCTGGCCGGCGACATATTGGCCTTCAAGGTAGGTTTCGATTTTGCGCGGAAAATTGCCGTCGCCCACGCCGCGCACCCCGGCCAGCCGCGCACCATCAAGATCACGCGTGCCGGTGCCCGAATGGCAGCAATCGAGCACCCAGGCGATATGCGGCTCGTTCTTGGCCAGCTCGGAGATCAGCCACGCCAGCTCCTTGTCGGCCAGATCAAAGTTGTCGCCCAACCGGCTGTCATGGCAGACCAGCCCTTCATCGCGCTTGTCGGCATCGAACCGCAGGAATTCAGGCGCAGCCTTTGATCGCGCGCCGTGCCCGCTGTAATGCAGATAGGCGACATCGTCCTTGCCCGCTTGCCCCAGATGCCCGCGAATCTGCGCGATCACATTGGCGTAGCTGGCATCGGTATTGGTCAGCTTGAGCAGGGCGAGATCCCTGCAATGCTGGGTCAGATAGTCCTCGACGTCATCGACATCGTTGACGCAGCCTTCAAGCGAACGCGTGCCTTCCGGATAGCTGTCTATCCCGATCAACAGCGCAAAAACCTTGCCCATCATTCCCGCCTTCCGCAGCACCGAAGTGTGCGACCCATGACGCGATTGCTCTCACGCTTTGCCAGTCAGGTCAAATGTTTGTGGCTCAGAACAGCCGCGCGCCGTTGGGGACCGCGTGATCGGGCGCGAACAGGATCACCGCCCCGTCCGCATCGCCAAACCCCAGCGTCAGCACCTCGGACATGAACTTGCCGATCTGGCGCGGCGGGAAGTTGACCACCGCTGCCACCTTGCGCCCGGGCAGCTCCGCCAGAGTGTAACGCTCGGTGATCTGCGCGCTCGATTTCTTCACGCCGATGGTGGGGCCAAAATCGATCGCCAGCTTGTACGCGGGCTGGCGTGCCTCGGGAAACGGTTCGGCCGACAGCACTGTGCCGACGCGGATATCGACGCTGAGGAATTGGTCGAAGCTGATCTCCTCGCCGCGCGGAGCTTCAGGATCGTGCGCCAGGTGCATCTTATTCCAGCTCCAGAATCACCGCATCAACCGCCAGACTTTCGCCTTGCTGGGCGTTGATGCTTTTCACCGTTGCAGACTTTTCAGCGCGCAGGATGTTCTCCATCTTCATCGCCTCGACCACCGCCAGCGGCTGCCCGGCTTCGACCTTGTCACCCACCTTGACGTTGAGCGACACCAGCAGCCCGGGCATCGGACAGATCAGGAAGCGCGACAGGTCGGGCGGGACTTTTTCGATCATATGCTGCGTCAGCGGCGCAACCTTGGCAGGCAGAACTTGCACCTGATGGATCGCACCGCGCGTGGTCAGCCTGAACCCGGCGCGGGTGACAGCCAGCTTGATGCCGTACACAATCTCGCCCACCTCTGCCTCGATCAGCCGGTCGCCGGGGGTGTATTCCAGCGCCAGATCGACCGGCTGGCCATCAACGGTAATCTCTTCATCGAGCGCCACCGCGTACGTCTGACCGGCGATGGTCACCGCCCAGTCGTATGGCGGCTCGAGCTCGCCCGCGAGCTGGCCATCGACTTGCCGTGCGCGATCGGCCCGCGCGGTGGCGATGAACCCGGCGATGGCCGCAAGGTGAACTTTGACCTCGTCCGACGTCGCCGCGCCTTGGAAGCCATCGGGATATTCCTCGGCGATGAACCCGGTGGTCAGTTCGCCCGAGCGGAACCGCGGATGCTGCATGATCGCGCTGACGAAATCGATGTTGTGCCCCAGCCCCTCGATCTCGAATGCGTCCAATGCGGCGATCTGCTTGTCCGCCGCTTCGCCCCGGGTTGCGCCCCAGGTCACCAGCTTGGCGATCATCGGGTCGTAGAAGATCGAAACCTCGCCGCCTTCGTAAACCCCGTCGTCCACGCGAATGCCGTCGATCCCGCGCCGGCCATTGCCCGCGCCGTCATCTTCCCAGCCCGGCACCGGCGGATCGTAGCGCACCAACCGCCCGGTGCTCGGCAAAAACCCGCGATAGGGATCTTCGGCATAGACGCGGTTTTCGATCGCCCAGCCATCGATCTTGATGTCGTCTTGCGTGAAGGCAAGCTTCTCGCCGTAAGCCACGCGGATCATCTGTTCGACCAGATCGATGCCCGTAATCGCCTCGGTCACCGGATGCTCAACCTGCAGCCGGGTGTTCATTTCGAGGAAGTAGAAGCTCTCGCCCGTGGGGTCCGCGCCGCTGACGATCAGTTCGACCGTGCCCGCGCTGTAATAGCCCACCGCGCGCGACAGTGCGACGCATTGTTCGCCCATCGCTTTCCGCATCTTGGGCGTGACGAACGGCGACGGCGCTTCTTCGACCACCTTCTGGTGGCGGCGCTGGATCGAGCATTCGCGCTCGTTCAGATAGAGGATATTGCCGTGCTTATCGCCCAGGATCTGGATTTCGATATGGCGCGGGTTCAAAATGAATTTCTCGATAAACACCCGGTCATCGCCGAACGAATTGAGCCCCTCGCGCTTGGTCGCCTCAAACCCCTCGCGCACGTCCTGTTCGTTATAGGCCAGCCGCATCCCCTTGCCGCCGCCGCCGGCGCTGGCCTTCATCATCACCGGATAACCAATCTCAGCCGAAATTCGCACCGCGTGCGCGGTATCGTCGATCTCACCGACGAAGCCGGGGACGACGTTGACGCCCGCTTTCAGCGCGAGCTTCTTGGACTCGATCTTGTCCCCCATCGCCGCGATGGCACCCACCGGCGGGCCGATAAACGCGATGTTCTCCCTGGCCAGCGCCTCGGCAAACGAAGTCCGCTCGGACAGGAACCCATAGCCCGGATGCACCGCCTCGGCCCCGGTCTGCTTGCACGCCGCGATGATCTTGTCGGCGATCAGATAGCTTTCAGAAGCTGGTGAAGGCCCGATGTGGACGGCCTCGTCCGCCATCCGCACGAACGGCGCGCGGGCATCAGCATCGGAATAGACCGCAACGGTAGCAATACCCATCCGCCGCGCAGTCTTGATGACCCGGCACGCGATTTCACCACGGTTGGCGATGAGGATTTTTTTGAACATGTTACCCGCCCTGCTGAAGCATGGGCAGACGAGCATCGTCACCCACAAGCTTATCTAATCGTCTGAAGGTTGCAGCGCCGACGCTACGCTGACCAACCCAACTGTTCGGAAGGGCTTGCCGAACAGGCTCTTCCGGCCCGTTGTAGACAACTTCACCAACGCATTGGTCGTAGTCGAAATGGAAAAACAGGAGATGATCCGCACATGTTTCAACAAGGCGGAATAGAGCGCCTCTTTTCGTGCCGCTCGCTTTCACTTGCACTGAGCGTCCATCAGGTGCGAAACCGTCGATGCCTTCGTTACTTCGACCTGTCAGTTTTAGGCCAAACAAATCGGCAGCCACTGCTTCGCCCAAATCGCCCACAAGATTTCCGTCGAAAGTAAACCGGAGATCGACGGCGCTGTAGTGCGCCTTCAATTCATTGCGCGCTTCAACGAGCCGCAAAATTTGATCAGGAAGTGGAAACCTCACGCTACCCCTCCGCCGGCGGCATATTGTGCCCCAGCAGCCGCAGCATGTCCGCTGCGCATTCGACCACGTTCGAACCCGGGCCGTAGATCCCCTGCACCCCGGCCTCGCGCAGGAAGTCGTAGTCCTGCGGCGGGATTACGCCGCCGGCGACGACCTTGATGTCGGGGCGGCCGGCTTCGCGCAGCAGCCGGATCAGTTCGGGGATCAGCGTCTTGTGGCCCGCCGCCAGCGAGCTCGCGCCGATCGCGTCGACCTGTTTTTCGAGCGCCAAGGCCAGCGTTTCCTCCGGCGTCTGGAACAGCGGGCTGCTGATCACATCGAAGGCCATATCGGCAAAGGCGCTGGCGATTACGTTGGCACCGCGATCGTGGCCATCCTGGCCCATCTTGGCGACCAGCAAGCGCGGGGGCCGGCCGAGGCGGCGGGTGACTGCCTCAACCCCTTCGATCACCTGCGCATAGCGCGCGTCGCCTTCGTACGCTGGGCCATAGACCCCGGTGACCGGCACCGGCTGGGTAGCATAGCGCCCGAACGCCACTTCCATCGCATCGGATATTTCGCCGAGTGAGGCACGGGCACGGGCGGCGGTGACGGCGAGCGCGAGGAGATTGTTTTCTAAAGCCCTCTCCCCTTTAGGGGGGAGGGTTGGGTGGGGGGGCTGTCCGCCAGCGGGGCCTTTTCCAACATTCCCCGCCCCTAGCCCCTCCCCTGAAGGGGAGGGGGACTGGCCGCGTCTCGCCGCATCCGTCAACGCCTTCAGCGCCGCCTGGCACGCCGCCTCGTCCCGCCCCGCGCGCATCGTCTTCAGCCGCGCGATCTGGGCGTCGCGGACCGCGTGGTTGTCGATGCTCAGGGTCTCCAGGTGCGCTTCCTCGGCCAGCCGGTACTTGTTGACCCCGACGATCACATCCTCGCCCTTATCGACCCGCGCCTGCCGCGCCGCTGCCGCTTCCTCGATCCGCTGCTTGGGCATCCCCGAAGCCACCGCTCGGGTCATCCCGCCCAAGCCATCCACTTCCTCGATCAAGGCCCAGGCCTCGTCCACCAAGGTCGAAGTCAGCGCCTCGACATAATACGACCCGCCCAGCGGATCGACCACGCGGGTGATCCCGCTCTCTTCCGCCAGCACGATCTGCGTGTTGCGCGCGATCCGGGCGGAGAAGTCAGTCGGCAGCGCAATCGCCTCGTCGAGCGCATTGGTGTGGAGGCTTTGCGTTCCGCCCAGCGTCGCGGCCATCGCCTCGATCGTGGTGCGGATCACGTTGTTGTAAGGGTCTTGTTCTTGCAGCGAAACGCCGCTGGTCTGGCAGTGGGTGCGCAGCATCTTGCTGCGTTCGTCCTTGGCCCCCAGCCCGTCCATCACCCGGTGCCACAGCGTGCGCGCCGCGCGCAATTTGGCGATCTCCATGAAGAAGTTCATGCCGATCCCGAAGAAGAACGAGAGCCGCCCGGCAAACGCATCGATATCCAGCCCGGCGGCCATCGCGCGCACCGCGTATTCCTTGCCGTCGGCGATGGTGAAAGCCAGCTCCTGCACCGCCGTCGCCCCGGCTTCGTGCATGTGATAGCCCGAAATCGAGATCGAGTTGAACTTGGGCATATGCGCCGAGGTGTAGGCGATGATGTCCGAGACGATCCGCATGCTCGGCTCGGGCGGGTAGATATAGGTGTTGCGGACCATGAACTCCTTGAGGATGTCGTTCTGGATCGTCCCGTCGAGTTGGGCGGCCGGTACCCCCTGCTCCTCGCCCGCGACGATGAAGAACGCCAGGACCGGGATCACCGCGCCGTTCATGGTCATGGAGACTGACATCTGGTCGAGCGGGATGCCGTCGAACAGGATCTTCATATCCTCGACCGAATCGATCGCGACCCCGGCCTTGCCGACATCGCCGACCACGCGCGGGTGATCGCTATCATAGCCGCGATGGGTGGCGAGATCGAAGGCAACGCTGAGGCCCTTTTGCCCGGCAGCCAGATTGCGGCGGTAGAAGGCGTTGCTCTCCTCGGCGGTGGAGAAGCCCGCGTACTGCCGGATCGTCCACGGGCGCCCGGCGTACATGCTGGCGCGCACCCCGCGCGTGAACGGGGCGAACCCGGGCAGGCCCGGGCCAGAGTCAGAATCGCCCGCATCATCCGCCGTGTAGAGCGGCTTGATGGCGAAGCCCTCCGGCGTGTGCCAGGTCAGATCGCGGCCTTTGACCTCTTTGGTCGCGGCGGCTTGCCAGTCGGTCACGGTGGGCTTCGTCATATTCGTCTCTCAGGCGGCGGCGCTGGGCCGGGCCGACACGCGCGCGTGCCATTGTTGCAGGTTGGTCAGGTCTTCAGGCATGGCCATGCCGACAAAGCCCGCGAAATCGAGCGTGGTGAGCAGCAAGATATCGCCAATCGAGTAGGCAGCGCTGGCGAGAAACTCGCGCCCTGCCAGCGCCGCATCGAAATAGCGCATCGCATCGAACACGCGCGGGCGGTTGGCTTCGCCCCATTCGGCATTGCGCCCGGGCAGCGCGGCGGTGAACTTGTGGGTGTGGACCCAGACCGCGCCGACCGGCGGCATCAGGATCATTTCCACCCGGCGGCACCACATCTCCACCGTGGCCTGCTCCACCGCGCTGACCCCGAACAGCGGCGGCTGCGGGTGCTGCAGCTCAAGATAGCGGCAGATCGCCACACTTTCGGCGATCACGCTGCCATCATCAAGCTGCAACGCCGGGGTCTGCCCGCGCGGATTGAGCGCAAGGAAGTCCGCCGCCTTGTGCTCGCGCGCCGGGATCGAAAGATCGCGCGTCGGCAGCGCAATCCCTTTCTCGGCGGCAAAGATGCGCACGCGGCGCGGGTTGGGGGCGGGGTTGGGGCTGTTGAAGAACAGCATCAGGCGCCCTTGAACGCGGGTTTGCGCTTCTGGATGAACGAGAGCCCGCCTTCCATGGCGTCCGCGCTCGCCCCGGCAATGCGTTGGCCCTCGGCCTCGGCCAGCAGGACCTGCGGCAGCGTCCCGTCCAGCGCGGTCAGGATGTTGGCCTTCATGGTCGAGTAGGACACCGTCGGCCCTTCCGACAGCCGGGTGGCGAGCGCCATCGCTTCGTCCATCAACGCTTCGTTTTCGACTGCCTTGTAGATCAGCCCCCAGTCCTCGGCCTGCTCAGCACCAATTTTCTCGCCCAGCATCATCATGCGGGTGGCGCGCGCCCGGCCGATCGCGCGGGCCAGCAGCCAGGTCGAGCCGCCGTCGGGCACCAGCCCGATATTGACGAAGGCTTGCAGGAAATAGGCGCTCTTGGCCGCGAGCACGAAGTCGCCCGCCAGCGCGATCGAACAGCCGACCCCGGCGGCCGCGCCGTTGACCGCGCTTACCACCGGCACCGGGCAGCGCAGGATCTGGCTGACCAGCGGGTTGTAATAGTTCTGCAGCGCGCGGTGGCTGCCGCCCTTCGCCTGGATCGCACTCGCCTCGCCCCGCGCGGCGAGGTCCGCGCCCGAGCAGAACCCCTTGCCCGCCCCGGTGATCAGCACCGCGCGGGCGCCATCCAGATCATAGAACGCAGCGCTCAGCTCCTCGGCCAGCGGAATCGATGCGGCGTTGAGCCGGTCGGGCCGGTTGAGCGTGATCTTGAGCACACCCGCCACGCGCTCGGTCAGGATCGTTTCGTAAGCCATTCAGGTTTCCTCCCTTGCCCGGTCAGTTCGACCAGTGCGCGCCCTCTTTGGGCGTTTCCATGATTTCGGTGAGCACCCCCTGCATGTCGCGGGGGTGGACGAAGAAGATCAGCGTGCCGTGCGCGCCGATCCGGGGTTCGCCCAGCACGCGCTTGCCCATGCCCTCGAACTCGGCCTTGGCGGCGTGGATATCGGGCACTTCGTAGCACAGGTGATGCTGCCCGCCGGCCGGGTTCTTCTCGAGGAAGCTGGCGATCGAGGTGTTGCCGGGCAGCGGCTCGATCAGCTCGATCTGGGTGCCATTCAGCGCGCCGTCCGCGCCGGGGGTATCGACGAAGCAGACCTTCACGCCCTGATCGGGCAGGTCGAACGGCGCATGGATCTTGGTCGCACCCATCACGTCGCGGTAGAATACCATCGAGTCCGCGATGGAGGGCGTGGCGACACCGATGTGGTTGAGGCGTCCTAGTTTCATGACAATACTTTCAGCTTTTCGTCGGCTTGATTTAAGGATTCGAGAGATCTTTGAATATCATTTTGTGAGTTCTCGATAATAAAACAAACAGCATCAAGAAATTTTTCATCCCTTGATTTTTCATCGGAAAAAATGAGATGAGCAACATTGTTTGTCATTATACTCGAGTATGCTTCACTTATTGCGTAGTCATCAAACTGATATTTCTCAGCATACGCAACGCATCGATCGAATTGCGCCTTATAGGTCTCGGCCGCATCTTGAGGGTGATTGCGTTCCTTAATATCTTTGATCGCAAGCGGGACAAAGTCCCTAGCTACCTTTAGCAATGCTGCGAGATGCCTTCTTTTATTGGACTTTTCTTCAGACTCTTTCAGATAGTAAAGCGCAACAGCTCCGCTTACTGCAATTAACGACCCCAAGAGCGATCCGATGAATCGGGCAGAGTCAGACTTCTCAAAACCTAGTCCCGTCGAGATGATTACTCCGATTGCTACGCCCAACCCTAAAGCAAGGACAAAAATCCAAAGCTGGGAAGATCTGCCGGAGATTATCATTGTCTTGGCCTACAGCGGAATATTGTCATGCTTCTTCCACGGGTTCTCAAGGCTTTTCCCCCGGAGTTTACGCAGCCCCAGCGCAATCCGCCGCCGGGTCGAATGCGGGTGGATTACCTCGTCGATAAACCCCTTGCTCGCCGCGACGAACGGATTGGCGAAGCGGTCTTCGTATTCGCGGGTGCGTTCCGCAATCTTGTCGGGATCGCCGATGTCCGAGCGGAAGATGATCTCGACCGCGCCTTTTGCGCCCATCACCGCGATTTCGGCGGTGGGCCAGGCGTAGTTGAGGTCGCCGCGCAGGTGTTTTGAGGCCATCACGTCATAGGCCCCGCCATAGGCCTTGCGGGTGATCACGGTGATCTTGGGCACGGTCGCCTCGGCATAGGCGAACAGCAGCTTGGCGCCGTGCTTGATGATCCCGCCCAGTTCCTGCGCGGTGCCGGGCAGGAACCCGGGGACGTCGACAAAAGTCAGGATCGGGATCTCGAACGCATCGCAGAACCGCACGAACCGCGCGGCCTTTTTGGAGGAATTGATATCGAGGCAGCCGGCCAGCACGGTCGGCTGGTTGGCGACCACGCCCACGGTGCGGCCTTCGATTCGTCCGAACCCCACCAGAATGTTCCCCGCATGGCCCGGCTGAATTTCGAAAAACTCGCCCTCGTCGAGCACCTTGCGCACAACTTCGTGCATATCGTACGGCTGGTTGGCATTGGCCGGAATCAGCGTGTCGAGGCTGTCCTCCAGCCGGTCCCACGGATCGTTGGTGGGCCGCTCGGGCACGCCGCTCCGGTTGCTCGCGGGCAGGTAATCGAAGAAATCGCGCGCGGTCAGCAGCGCTTCGATATCGTTTTC
>JANOTT010000033.1:0-15465 GCA_031416535.1 Novosphingobium sp.
AGCAGTCGTTTCGACAGCTTCATGGCCTCGTTGGGTAAGGCGCTAAAGGTGTCAAACGGCGAGCTCACGACACTTGATGCTCAATCTACATTCCGGGCATGCCTGCGCGATGACAATGGGCTTTCAATTGAGACTGAGGCCAGCAGCTGTATTTTCGAGGAAGATGATCTGCGCCGCGGTTGGTTCGATATGCGCGCGGGGCTAGTCACACGAGAGAACGCGGGCTGGTCCATCAAGAGCGGCGCAGAGCCTTTGCTCTCGCTGCTTAGTGTTCTTCCTGATATGCGGCCGGTGCAAATCCAGCGTGCCGGCAGATCTGAACCTGAATTCGCGGCCGAGCCAAGGCCCAACACGCGCGGCGCCGGCTCGGCAGATCAAACAGTCGAGCAACGGGAACTCGCATGGCGCTGAGCCAAGCTTTTGTCGGCCAGCATATCGCGCATTGGCATATCGCGCATTGGCATATCGCGCATTGGCAAAATCAACGTTCTGAGTCATCAAGAACGGTGGTTCCCAACCACCCCCCTTTCCTACTTCCCCAACCTCTGCCATGATCGCCGTCGCGCAGAAATCCGCACTTTTTTCCTTTTTAGAACCCTGTGAAGTTTGTAAACTTCCGCCCCCATCCGTTATGGACCGCAGATGACCAAAACCTACGACGCACTGATTATTGGCGGGGGGCACAACGGGCTCGTCTGCGCGTTCTATCTGGCCAAGGCGGGGCTCAGGGTGCGGGTGCTGGAGCGGCGGCATATTGTGGGCGGCGCGGCGGTGACCGAGGAGTTTCATCCCGGCTTCCGCAATTCGACCGCGAGCTATACGGTCAGCCTGCTGCGGCCCAAGGTGATCGCCGATATGCGGCTGCACGATTATGGCTACCGCGTGATCGAGCGGACGATTTCGAATTTCTTCCCGTTCGCGAACGATTACCTCAAGCTGGGCGGCGGGCCGGGGCGGACCGAGGCGGAGTTTGCGCGGTTTTCAGCCAAAGACGCCGCCGCCTATCCGAAATACGACGCGGCGCTTGAAAAAGTTGCCAATGTGCTGCGCGATCTCAGCTTGAAGATCCCGCCCAATCTGGGCGGCGGGTTGGCGTCATTGGTTGCTGCCGCGAGACAGGGCTGGCCGATGGCGCAGCTGGATCTATCGGTGCAGCGCGATCTGCTCGATATGTTCACCAAATCGGCGCGGTCGTTCCTCGATGGCTGGTTCGAGCATGACTATGTCCAGAGCGCCTTCGCGTTCGACGCGGTGGTCGGCAATTACGCCGGGGTATCCACCCCGGGCTCCGCCTATGTGTTGCTGCATCACGTGTTCGGCGAAGTGAACGGCAAGCTGGGCGCGTGGGGCCATGCGGTGGGCGGAATGGGTTCGATCACCCAGGCGATGGCGCGCGCCTGCGAAGACGCCGGGGTCGAGATCAGCCTTGAGGCGCCGGTCGCGCAAGTGCTGGTCGATGGCAAAAAGGTGGTGGGGGTCAAGCTGGAGAGCGGCGAGGAGATTGCCGCGAGCGTGGTCGCCTCGAACGCGGGTCCGGCGCTGCTGTACAAGCAGCTGGTCGATCCGAGCGATCTGGACGAGGATTTTACCCGCCGGATCAAGGGCTTCAAGACCTGTTCGGGCACCTTCCGGATGAATGTCGCGCTGAGCGAGTTGCCCTCGTTCAGCGTGCTGCCTGGCAAGGAACGGGCCGAGCATCACACCGCCGGGATCATCATCGCGCCGGGCATGGATTACATGGATCAGGCCTTTTACGATGCCGAGCAGTTCGGCTGGTCGAAGCAGCCGATTGTCGAGATCAAGCTTCCTTCAACTGTCGATGACAGCCTCGCCCCGCCGGGGAGCCACGTCGCCAGCCT
Organism: Novosphingobium sp.; assembly: GCA_031416535.1. Classification (GTDB taxonomy): domain Bacteria; phylum Pseudomonadota; class Alphaproteobacteria; order Sphingomonadales; family Sphingomonadaceae; genus Novosphingobium. Next base: position 1,860 of record JANOTT010000033.1, read on the forward strand.
GTTCTGCCAGCAGTTCGATCCCAAGGTCGATTGGGACACGCACCGCGAGGCGGTGGCCGATCTGATTATCGACACGGTCAATGCTCACGCCCCCAATTTCAAGGCCAGCGTGATCGCGCGGCAGATCCATTCGCCGCTCGATCTGGAGCGCAAGTTCGGGCTGATCGGCGGCGATATCATGCACGGCAATATGGGGATCGACCAGCTGTGGTCAGCGCGCCCGGTGCTGGGCCACGGCGATTATCGCGGCCCGATCAAGGGGCTGTATATGTGCGGCGCGGGCACGCATCCGGGCGGCGGGGTGACCGGCGCGCCGGGGCACAATGCCGCCGCGGCTATCCTGGCGGACCGGCCGTTGCTGCGGAAGATTTTGCGGTCGTAGCACGGGCTCGCCGGCGGTAGAACGGCAGACCCGAGAGCATCAGAACGAGGCTTAACAGGCTGACTTGCCAGCCGGTGCCCCACATTACCAGCAGGGTGAATGCGAGCCCGCCCCAGGCCACCCAGCGCGCCACGCCGAGCCGAATACCGGTCAGCGCGATTGAGGCGTAGAGCCACAGGCTGACCGCGGTCGTAAGGGTAATGAAGAACGCGAGCACTTCGCCAAGACCGCTACCGAGCTGGGTCAGCACCAGGCCGATCGAAAGCGCGCTCGAGAGGAGGATCGTATTCACGGGCATCGCGCGCGCGTTGAGGCGCGAGAACCACGGCGAGAGTGTGCCGGTCAGCGCCATGGTTCGCGGCACTTCGCCTTGCAGCAAGATGCCACCGTTGAGCGCGCCCACCGCCGAGATCACCGCGCAGGCGGCGACCAACGATCCGCTCCCAGAGAAGGCAAAGCGGTCGAACAGCAGCGCGAAGGGTGCGGACGATCCGGCAAGGAAGGTAGTCGGTAGCGCCAGCGCCATGCCGGTGCAGAGCAGCATGTAGAGCCCCCCGGCGATCAGCAGCCCGGTCATCGTCGCGCGCGGGACATTTACCTCGGGCCGGTTCACACGCGCCGCGGTCAGGCTTGCCACTTCGAACCCGAGCAGCGCGAACATCGCCATGGTCAGCGGTGCCAGCAGGTTATCGCCGAGCGGCACCGCCGGAAGTGGCTGCACTTGGGTCTGCCCCGAAGCGAAGATGTATATGATCAACCCGGAAGCGAAGATCAGCGGGGTCAGCTTTGCCACGGTACTCCCGACCTGAAACCACCCGACAGCGCGCGGGCCGAGTATGTTGAGCGCGGTCAACGCGGCGATCAGCAGGCAGGCGAACAGGCCGGGAGCCATCGGATGGGCACCGAGAATCGGCATGAACGTGGTAGCATAGCTCGCCGCCGCCAGCGCGACGAAGGCGTTCGAAGTAAGCACCGAGATCCAGTAGCTCCACCCGATGAGCATGCCGCCGAGCGGGCCGAGCCCCAATTCGACCAGCGCCACGGCGCCCGCCGCTTTGGGTCGTGCCTTGTGCAGCGCAACGAACACGGCGGCAAGAAGCAGCGATCCCGCCATCGCAGTTACCCAGGCAAGGATGCTCCATGCCCCGTAAGCCGCAAGTTGCGCCGGCAGGATGAAGATGCCTGCGCCGATCATCACCCCGACTACCATCGCCGTCGCGGTCCAGAATCCGAACGGTCGCTGTTCGGTATGCTCGGTCATCATGAAGTCCCCAGGCGCGCCCAAGCGGAAAGGTACACGTTTCGAAGCCACTGGCCACCAAAACCACACTTGGGCTAGGGACTGCACATGGCAACCGTCACCACCACCAGCTGGCTCTCGCGGCTCGGCAAATATCATCCCCGATTGGTCGAGGCGGCCCTGGCGATGAATGAGAACGACGTGCCGCGCGCCGAGCCGTTGCTGCGCGCGCAGCTCAAGGAATTTCCGTTCGACGTCGCCGCGATTCGGCTGTTCGCTGAGCTCGCCGGACGGATCGGGCGGTACAAGGACGCGGAGAATTTGTTGCGCCGCGCGCTTGAGCTGTCGCCCTCGTTCACCGCCGCGCGCGCCAATCTGGCTTTGGTGCTGTACCGCCAGAACCGTCCTGAAGAGGCGATTGCGCAGCTCAATCAGGTTACCGCCGAAGAGCCCGAAAGCACCGGCCACTTCAATCTGCAAGCCGCCGCCTATGGCCGGATCGGCGAGTTTGAAGATGCCTTGCAGCTTTACGAAACCGTGCTGGCAGCGGCCCCGAACCAGCCACGCATCTGGATGAGCTATGGCCATATGCTCAAGACTGTGGGGCGCAGCGCCGATGGGGTGGCGGCTTACCGCAAGGCGATCGCAGTGCTGCCCGAACTGGGCGAGGCGTGGTGGAGCCTGGCTAACCTCAAGACGGTCAAATTCAGCGATGCCGATATCGCCGCGATGGAGGCGGCCCTGGCGCGCGGCGATATCGCCGATGAAGACCGCTTCCACCTCGATTTTGCGCTGGGCAAGGCGCTGGAAGATCGCGGCGCGGCAGATGCAGCCTTTGCGCACTACGACGCAGGCAATGTGCGCCGCCGCCAGTCGCTTGATTATTCGGCCGATGAGACCAGCCGCTTTGTCGACAAGCTGATTGAAGTGGCGAGCGCCGACTTTATGGCCGCCCGCGCCGGGCCGGGCTGCGATGCGCCCGATCCGATCTTTATCCTCGGGATGCCGCGCGCGGGCTCCACCCTGGTCGAACAGATCCTCGCCAGTCACAGCCAGATCGAGGGGACCAGCGAACTGCCCGATGTGCCGGTGCTGGCGCGGCGTGATCCGCGCTATCCAGCGAATCTGCCCGAGCTTTCGGCCGATCAGCTGCGCGCGCTGGGTGAGGAATATCTCATACGCACCCGCATCCAGCGCAAGACCGAGCGGCCGCTGTTCATCGACAAACTGCCCAACAATTGGGCGCACGCGGTGTTTATCCGGCTGATCCTGCCGAATGCCAAGATTATCGACGCGCGGCGGCATCCGCTGGGCTGCTGCTTTTCAAACTTCAAGCAGCACTTCGCCCGCGGTCAGGCGTTCACGTATAACCTTGACGATATGGGGCGTTATTACGCTGATTATGTGCGGCTGATGGCGCATCTGGACCGGGTCCAGCCGCACGCGGTACACCGTGTGATCTATGAGGATATGGTCGATAACACCGAGGCCGAGGTACGCCGCCTGCTCGATTATTGCGGGGTCGCGTTTCAGGAAAGCTGCCTCGCCTTTCACAAAACGGAGCGCGCGGTGCGCACCGCCAGTTCCGAACAAGTCCGCCAGCCGATCTTCCGCGAAGGCACCGAGGCTTGGATGGCATTCAGCGCACACCTCGATCCATTACGCGCCGCGCTGGGTCCAGTGCTCGATTGTTACCCGAATTCACCAGAAAAGTGGTAAAAGTGCCACGCTCGGTCCTTCATGCGTCATTTGTTAAAGCGCAAGCCTTGACGGGGGACGAGGCAGGAATCACAATCGGCTGCATATAGGGAATAAGGGGTGTATCATGTCCAATCGCTTAAGCCGCAGTACGCTCGCAATTCTGCTGGCAAGCACCGCGCTGATCGCTGCACCGGCGCTGGCGCAAGAAACTCCGCCCGCCGACACTGCTGAAGACAGCGCGACCGCCGATATTATCGTCACCGCGCAAAAGCGCAGTGAGAGCCTGCAGAACGTGCCAATCTCGATTCAGGCGCTGGGCACCAAAAAGCTCGACGAGCTCAATATTTCAGACTTCAAGGGCTATGCTCAGCAGCTGCCGTCGGTCTCGTTTCAGGCGCTGGGCGGCACCCCGGGCACCAACATCATCTACATGCGCGGGGTTGCCTCGGGCGGTGATGGTAATCACTCGGGTTCGCTTCCCTCGGTCGGTGTCTATCTTGATGAACAGCCGGTCACCACAATCGGCGGCAACCTTGATGTCCATATTTATGACGTTGCCCGGATCGAAAGCCTGTCGGGCCCGCAAGGCACGCTCTACGGCGCTTCATCCGAGGCTGGGACGATCCGCATCATCACCAACAAGCCTTCGACCGCGGGGTTTGAAGGCCGCATCGATGGTGAACTGAATTCGGTCAGCAAGGGTGGGATCGGCGGCAAGGTTGAGGGGATGATCAATGCCCCGCTGTCGAGCAACGCGGCATTCCGCGCAACGGCATTCTATCAGCACGATGCCGGATTTATCGATAACGTTGCCGGGACCCGGAGCTTCCTGCCGAACCCGGGCGGGATCACGGTCACCAACGCTCCGTTTGTGGAGAAAGACTACAACGACACCGAAACCTGGGGCGGCCGCGCTGCGCTCAAAGTTGATCTTGACGATAGCTGGACGGTAACACCGGCGGTGATTTATCAGGAAACCCGCAGCCACGGTTCGTACGGCTATGATCCGCGCGTCGGTGATTTGCAGGTGCAGCATTTCTTCCCCGAATTCCGCAACGATAAATTCGTCCAGGCGGCGCTGACGATCGAGGGCAAGCTGGGCAATTGGGACGTTACCTATGCCGGGGCCTACTTGGACCGTAAGACCGCTTCTTCAAGCGATTATACCGATTATTCCGAAGCTTACGATTCGCTATATTCGTCCGTTGGCGGCCTCGCAGGCTATTTCTATTACCAGAACTCGGTCGGCAACACGATCGATCCGCGTCAGAAGGTGATCGGGACCGACCACTTCAAGAAGCTAAGCCAGGAACTGCGGATCGCGTCCCCTGCGGGCAACCCGCTGCGCCTGGTCGCCGGGCTGTTCTATCAGCGCCAGTCGAATGACATCCATCAGGATTATCAGATCGCCAATCTTGCGCCGCAGCTGTCGGTCAACGGCCTGCCGGGGACGCTGTGGCTGACGCAGCAATACCGGATCGACCGCGATTACGCGGCCTTTGGCGAACTAACCTATGATCTGTCATCGACCGTCTCGGTGACCGCCGGTATCCGCGGGTTCCGGTACGACAACACCTTGATTGGCTTCTTTGGATTTGGCCGAGACCCGGCAGCCAATTATTCAACGACGCCCTACAATGCCGCTGGCAGTTCGCGCACCGGGGTGGCCGGGTGCTTTACCAGCACCGGAGCCCGCGTGCGATCCGTAGCCGGCACGCCGTTCACGCTGCTGCCTGCTGCTGTGGCGGGCGGGCCGTGCACCAATCTGGGCGTTTTCAACGCCGGGAAGGTTGATCCGGTGCAAGCCAAAGGCGACGGGGTGACTTATCGCTTGAACGCGAGCTGGAAGCCCAGCACCAGTTTGTTATTCTACGGCACGGTCAGCCGCGGGTTCCGCCCGGGCGGGATTAACCGGCGCGCAGACGTCGGGGCCTATGCGCCCGATTATCTGCTGAATTTCGAGGCCGGCATGAAAGCGACGCTGGCTCCCGGCATTCGTTTGAACGGCGCGATTTATCAGCAGGAATGGAAAAAGTTCCAGTTTTCGTTCCTGGGTGCGAACAGCTTCACCGAAATCCACAACGGACCAAATGCCCGGATTCGGGGGGTGGAGCTTGATTTTGCGGCCAATACCGGTCCGCTGAATTTCAGCGTTTCGGGTTCGTACACTGATGCCAAGACGCTGCAGAATCTGTGTTCGATCGACGATCCCACTTACACCTGCGTCGGGCTTGATCAGAGCGGCAATCCGGCCTTGGTGGCGGCACCGAAGGGCACGCGCTTGCCGATCACGCCGCAGTGGAAGCTATCGAGCACCGCCCGCTACACGGTGCCGGCGGGCAGTGCCAAAGTCTATGGCCAGGTCAACGTCGCCTACCAAAGTTCAGCGTCGAGCGACATCCGGGTCAAGGTTTACGAGGTGTTTTCGGGTAATGTGATCAATCCAGCGGCAATTCTGGGTGGAATCCCTGGCTTCGCCACGGTTAATCTGGCGTTGGGATCGAACTGGGACCGCTTTAGCATCGAAGCCTTCGTGGCAAACGTATTTGACGAGCGCGGACAGCTGTCACGCTTCCAACAATGCGGTTCGTGCGGGCAGCGGCCCTATATCGTTCCATCGCAGCCGCGCACGATCGGGCTGCGGGTCGGAACCGAGTTCTAACCGGGCAGTTTGCAGACCTCGGCCCAGCGCGCGCCGATCAATTCGGCGAGGCGCTGGGGTTCGACCTCAACCGAACTGGTGCGTGATCCGGCGGCGGGGAACACTGTTGGATAAGCCAGCAATGACCGGTCAGCGATGATCGGCAAGGCAACGGCCAGACCAAACGGGCAGACCCCGCCCACCGCGTGGCCGGTGGCGGCCAGCGTGGTGTCGGCATCGAGCATTCGCGGGCGCCCGCCGAGCGCGGCCTTGCACAAGACATTATCAAGCCGGGCATCGCCGCGCGTGACCAGCAGCACGATCTCGCCGTTGATTTTGAGCGCGAGTGTCTTGGCGATGCGGCCGGGTTCAACCCCGATCACCGCGGCGGCTTCGGCAACGGTCGCGGTCGAGCGGCTGTGTTCAATCAGGCGCAAGTCCGGCGCATGTTCGGCCAGCCAAGCCAGCACCGACTGGGCGCTCACGCGCCGTCTCCGAACCGCTCCAGCCGGAACGCCGCGCTCAGATATTCGTCAGCGGCGGCTTTGAGCTTGGGTTCCTTGGCAAAAGCTTCGGCCGGCAGCGGAGCGACGTCCAGCGCCTGCAGCAAGCACCACAGCGCAAACCGGCGGCCCGGCTCGCGCTCGACCCCGAATCCGATCTTAAGCTGGCCAATCGCGCGCTCGTAATCATCTTCGCTCAGCGCCGAGGGATCATCGGTGCCGAAGAAGTGCTGCAACAGCGTGTCGAGCTCCATGGCTTACCTCAGCCAGCCCAGCAATTGCGCCGCATACAGTGCTCCGCCGCCGAGCAGCGCCGCGCCAACATAGCCGGGCCAGCCGCTGCGCCGTTGGCGGCGGTCCCACACCAGCGGCACGTCGGGCAATGGCGGAGCATCGGGCGCGCCGCCTTTGGCCGGGAAGCTGTCTTCGATCCGCCGGACCAGTTCGGGAATTCGCATTATCGTCTGCGCATCCTCGCGCAGCCGCTCGGCAATCGCGGCTTCGGGGCCAAGTTCGTCGCGGATCCAGCCGGTGACGAATGGGCCCGAGGTGTCCCACATGTTGATCGCCGGGTCGAGTTGCGTCGCCAGCCCCTCGACCATGACCATCGTTTTCTGCAGCAGCAGTAGGTGCGGCTGGGTCTGCATGTCGAAATCGCGGGTGATCGCAAACAGCCCGTCGAGCATCTGGCCGACACTCAGTTCGCTGACCGGCTTGCCGCGCATCGGCTCGCCCACCGCGCGCAACGCGGTCGCGAACTCGTCGACCGAATGGTACGCCGGAACGTACTGCGCCTCGAAATGAATCTCGGCGACCCGGCGATAATTGCCGGTGGTCAGGCCATACAGGATTTCGGCCAGCCACACCCGCGCGCGCCGATCGATCCGGCCCATGATGCCGAAATCGATCGCCGTAATGGTGCCGTCCGCCTCGACGAACAGGTTGCCCTGGTGCATATCGGCGTGGAAGAACCCGGCGCTGATCGCTTGGGTCAGGAAGGCCAGCACGAGGCGTTTTGCAAGCGCAGGAAGATCGTGGCCAGCTGCGCGTAAGGCAGCAATTTCACTGATTTTGGTGCCTTCGATCCAGTCGATCGTCAGCACCCGGCCATTGGTGCGGTCCCAGTCGATCCCCGGCACGCGGTAGCCTTCGAACCCGGCCATCGCCTCGGCCAGTTCCGACGACGAGGCGGCTTCGCGCCGCAGGTCAAGCTCGCGGGCGGTCCAGCGTTTGAAATTGGCGATCACCAGCCGTGGGCGCAGCCGCGACGCTTCGCCGCCCAGCGCCTCAAGGTGCGCGGCGGCCCACTCGTAGGTGTCGATATCGCGCGCCAGCTTCTCGCGGATGCCCGGGCGCATCACCTTGATCGCGACCAGCCGCCCTTCGGTGGTGACCGCTTTGTGGACCTGCGCGATCGACGCCGAGCCCACCGGCGCCTCCTCGATGCTGGCGTACAGCGCCTCGAGCGGTTTGGCGAAGCTCGCCTCGATCTCGCGCTTGATCAGCGCATAGCTGACCGGCGGGAGATCGTCCTGCAGCGAGAGCAGGTTGCGCGCGGCATCCTCGCCGACCAGATCGGGGCGGGTGGCCAATGCCTGCCCCAGCTTGATCGCCGCCGGACCGATCGCGGCGAAGGCGCCGGCATAGTCAGGCGCGCGCGGCTGCATGGCGCCGAAGCGCGCGATCCGGCACAATCGCCGAACTTGCGGCGGCGTATTGGGATCATTTTCGATCCCGCGCAGCGCTCCGTGCCGGGCCAGGATCCGGCCCCAGCGTAGCAGTCTGAAAATATGAGTGCTCGGACGGGTCAGATTTTCCACCCCGAGTGGATTGCGACCAGCCCGCCCAGAATCGGCTCGACCCGGGTGCGGGTGAACCCGGCAGCGCGAATCATGCCCTCGAATTCGGACATGGCCGGAAAGCGGCGAATCGATTCGATCAGATAACGGTAGCTTTCGCCGTCACCCGCAATGGCTTCGCCGATCCGGGGCACGAGCTTGTGCGAATAGGCATCGTAGGCTTCCTTGAACCCCGGCCACTGGGTGGTCGAGAATTCGAGGCAGAAAAACCGCCCGCCGTGCCGCAGCACCCGGTGCGCTTCGGCGAGCGCAAGGTCGATCCGGGTGACATTGCGAATCCCGAAGGCGATGGTGTAGGCATCGAAAAACCGGTCGGGGAAGTTTAGCACTTCGGCGTTTTGGCACGACCACACCAGCGAATCGAAGCCGCGTTCAAGTGCGCGCTCGATCCCGACGTCGAGCATGTCCTGGTTGATGTCCGAGACCGTTACATCCGCGCCTGTGCGCGCCATGCGGAAGGCGATGTCGCCGGTTCCGCCAGCCATGTCGAGGATCGTCTCGCCGGCGCGGGGTTTGACCCGCCGCACGAACTGGTCCTTCCACAGCCGGTGCATGCCCAGCGACATGGCATCGTTCATCACATCATACTTCTTCGCCACCGAGGAAAATACCGCGCCGACGCGCGTGGTCTTCTCCTCGGGCGAGACTTCTTCGTAGCCGAAGGGCACCTGCTCGGTCATAGCCCGCGCCTTAGCTCCAAGTGCTTGGCGGTGCCAGCAAAAGCGTGTGCAGATTTGATCAGTTGGCGGGCGCTGGCGGCGGCGCAAAGGCGTGCGGGGCCATATGCGCCAGGTAATCGAACTTGCCGATCTTGACCCCCTGCGCGCGCAGAATCGCGTAGACCATGCTGGCGTGGAAATAGAAGTTGGGCACGACAAAACCGCTCAGATATGTTGTCCCGTCAAATCGCATGCCACCACCGTTGGGAAAGTTCATCACCACCTCGCGGCTCGCACCGGCATCGTAGGCTGCGGCATCAATCCCCTTGAGATAGGCAATCGTCTTGGCGCAGCGCTCTTTCAGCTCGGCAAAGCTGGCCTCGGTATCGGGCATGGCCGGAGCGTCGGTGCCGGTCAGCTTGGCCGCGGCGCCCTTGGCGCTGTCCGAGGCGATCTGGATCTGGCGTGGCAGCGCGAACATGTCGGGCGCGAGCCGCGCTTCCAGCAGCGCCGACTCGTCCAGCTGCGCCGCCGCCTTGTCCAGCCAGTTTGATATATTGGTCAGCATGGCGACGAAGCCCGGTACGGACGACTGATACAGCGAATAAGACATGGCGATAGTCTCCTGGTAATGACGCGTTGCGACGCCTCCTAGCAGCCGCAATTTGCGTGGCAAACCGAAACCCGCCATGGGTGCTGCCATGCCTGAATTGCCCGAAGTCGAAACCACCGTGCGGGGGCTGGCGCGCTATCTTGATGGCGCGCGGCTGGCGCGGGTCGAGCTGCGCCGCGCCAATCTGCGCCGCCCGTTTCCCGATGGGCTGGTCCAGAACCTGACCGGCGCCACGGTCAGCGCGCTGGGGCGCCGCGCCAAATACGGACTGATCCATACCGATCGCGGGCACAGCCTGGTGTTCCACCTCGGCATGTCAGGCCGCTGGCGGATCGACCCTGACGAACTGGGCAGGCACGATCACCTGGTGCTCGAGACCGCGGCCGGGCACCGCCTGTCGCTGTGCGATCCGCGCCGGTTCGGCTCGGTCGATCTGATCGACACCGCGGCGCTTGACCTGTGGGCGCCATTCGCCGCGCTCGGGCCCGAGCCGCTGGGCGACCTGTTGACGCCAGCTTACCTCAAACTCGCGTTGGGCGGGCGCAGCGCGGCGATCAAGCTGCTGCTGCTCGATCAGCGGATCGTTGCGGGGCTGGGCAATATCTATGTTTGCGAAGCGCTGTTCCGCGCGCGCATCAATCCGCGTCAGGCGGGCGGCAAGGTCACCCGTCCGGCGCTCGCACGGTTGGTCCCGGCGATCCAGACGGTCATCGCCGAGGCGATCGCGGCGGGCGGTTCGACCTTGCGCGATTATGCCCAGCCCGATGGCCAGCTCGGCTATTTCTCCAAGCACTTTGATGTCTATGACCGCGAAGGACAGGCCTGCACCCGGTGCCAGACCGCGATCAAGCGGTTTGCTCACGGCGGGCGCAGCACCTGGTACTGCTCGAAGTGCCAGAAGTGAGCGTGAAGCTTGACCAAACGGACCCTCGCGGTTAAGGGCCGCGCTTCTTGCGGGTCCGATTCCGGTCGGGGGCCTGCAAATTGAACGAGATTCAACCGTTAGAGGGCTGCCAGCCGCAGCCGCAAGAAGGACGAACATGGCCAATACGCCGCAAGCCAAAAAGCGCATCCGCCGCAATGACCGCCGCGCCGAAATCAACGGTAACCGTCTGGGCCGCATCCGCACCTTCGTAAAGAAGGTGGAGAGCGCGCTCGAAGGCGGCGACAAGTCGGCCGCGGTCGAAGCGCTCAAGGCGGCGCAGCCTGAACTGGCGCGCGGCGTGGCGCGCGGGGTGCTGCACAAGAACACCGCAGCGCGCAAGTTCTCGCGGCTGACCAAGCGGGTCGCTTCGCTCGCGTAGAGCGGTTCGGCGATTCGCGTGTTTGAGCGCGGATCGATGGCACGTATGCAGAACGAAAATGGTTAAGGGCCGGGGCTGTTGCCGCCGGCCCTTTTTCTTTGCCGGCCAAGCAGCCAAGCCCGAATCGTACTAAGGCTATGTATTCCTGCGATTCGCATTTCTACGGATCGGACTTTTGCGAAAAATCGTAGTAAAACCAAAGCGATAATGTAAATCTGTTGAATTCAGCCGGTCTACTAGAGTCAAGGGCATTTATTTCAGTTTTTTTACGGTCGTCGCCTTGCTCTCGTCGGCGAAGCGTTCATAAAACGGCCATGGCCTGCAGGGCGTTTGTCGCACTCGGGTTTCACAAAAAAGTACTGCATGAGCAGGCCGGATTTTCGGGCATCCGGCATTCGGAGGGGTGCGGCTACGTGCTTCTGGTGTTGGATGTTTGGATTCGGGGGCGAATCGTGTGACGATAATGGTATCGGGCGAAGCGCAGGGGCAGCTTTCCGCCAATGGCAAATCGGACGAAGATCGCGTGCGTGAGGAACAAGACGCTTTGGATCTTGCGGCAGATTGGTCGGACATTAACCAGGGTCTTCGCAAGGACCTTGGGCAGCAACTTCACAGCCAATGGATCAAGCCGGTTCAGCTGGGCGGCTTCTGCAAGGAAACTGGCACGCTCGATCTGTTTCTGCCGACCGAATTCTCGGCCAATTGGGTCGCTGACCGCTTCTCTGATCGGTTGTCGCTCGCCTGGAAGATTGCGCGCCCCGATGTTCGTCACGTGCGGATCGCGGTGCAGCCCGGGCGGCGCGCGCCGCAGGGGCTGCGTTTCGGGCATGGCGAAACCGGCCGCCGCGGTGATGGCGCGCCGGTGTCGCAGCCGGGCGATGCGCTGGGGATGAGCGCGGCTGAACTGGGCGGGCTGGGTCCCAACGGTTTGGGCATGGCCTCGATCGGGCTCGACCCTTCGCTGACTTTTGCCACCTTTGTTTCGGGTTCGGCCAATGTGCTGGCCAGCAATGCCGCGCAGCGCATGGCCGCGACCGAAACCCCGCAGTTCGCCCCACTTTATCTCAAGGCCGCCACCGGCCAAGGCAAGACGCACCTGCTCCACGCGATCGGCCATGCCTATCTTCTGGCGCACCCGCGCGCACGTATCTTTTACTGCTCGGCCGAGCGATTCATGGTCGAATTTGTCCAGGCGCTGCGCCAGAACCAGACGATCGAGTTCAAGACGCGGCTGCGCGGGTTCGACCTGCTGCTGGTTGACGATATTCAGTTCATCATCGGCAAGGCTTCGGCGCAAGAAGAGCTGCTTTACACGATCGATGCGCTGCTGGCCGAGGGCAAACGGCTGGTGTTCGCTGCCGACCGCGCGCCGCAAGCGCTCGACGGGGTCGAGCAGCGGCTGTTGTCGCGGCTCAGTATGGGGCTGGTAGCCGATATCCAGCCGGCCGATATCGATTTGCGCCGCACGATCCTCGAGCACCGGTTACAGCGCTTTTCGCCGACTCACGTTCCCGCCGATGTGGTCGAATTCCTCGCCCGGACGATCAACCGCAATGTGCGCGAGCTGGTTGGCGGGCTTAACAAGCTGATCGCTTATGCGCAGCTGACCGGCCAAGCCGTTTCGCTCCAGTTGGCCGAAGAGCAGCTGACCGACATCCTCTCGGCCAACCGCCGCCGGATCACGATTGACGAGATCCAGCGCACCGTCTGCCAGTTCTATCGGGTCGATCGGACCGAGATGTCGAGCAAGCGCCGCGCCCGCGCGGTGGTGCGCCCGCGTCAGGTGGCGATGTACCTCGCCAAGGTGCTGACCCCGCGCAGTTACCCCGAGATCGGCCGCAAATTCGGCGGGCGGGACCACTCGACCGTGATCCACGCGGTCCGGCTGATCGAAGACTTGCGCACCCGCGACGCCGATATGGACGGCGACGTGCGGAGTTTGCTGCGGCAACTAGAAAGCTGATTTTTCCGCCGTTTATGCACCGGCGCTCCACTATTGGTCCACCGGCAATCACCCGACTTGTGCACCGGGGCGCGCGCCAGCGTGCGGTTAGCCCGCAACCATCCCACCATCGACCACCAGTTCGCTGCCGGTGGTGAACGCCGCGCGGTCCGAGGCGAGGAAGACCACCGCGTCGGCCACGTTCCGCGGCTCACCCAGGTGGCCGAGCGGGTGCATGGCAGAGACTTGAGCGAGGATCTCGTTGTTGCCCAGATCGCGCGCCTTTGCGAAATCATCGATCAATTGCCGGCCCATATCGGTATCGATCACACCGGGATGAACAGAATTGACCCGGATCCGCGCCGCTGCCAGTTCCATCGCGCAGCCCTTGGTGAACAAGCGCACCGCGCCTTTGGTCGAATTGTAGCAACTTGCCCCGGCCGCGCCGTTGAGCCCGGCGACCGAGGACAAGTTGACGATCGCTGTGCCCCCGCGCCATTTGGCCGCGCGTTCGGCCAGCAACGGGATCGCCGCGCGGGTGCCCATGAACACCCCTTCGACATTGACCGCGTGCAGCCGGCGCCAGTCCTCCAGCGTGGTTTCGGTGATCGGCTTGAACAGCCATAGTCCGGCATTATTGACCAAAATGTCGAGCCCGCCCAAGTCAGCCTTGAGCCAATCCATCGTGGCGGCCCAATCGGCCTCGCTGGTCACATCCTGTGCGCGGGCGATCCCGCCAATCTCGGTCGCGAGCGCATCGGG
>JANOTT010000034.1:0-52207 GCA_031416535.1 Novosphingobium sp.
CTGTCGCAGCACCCGCTGGCCATGGCCGTGGTCAAAGCCGCGCAGGCGCGCAAATTGAGCATTCCGGCGGTGACCGATTTCGACGCCCCGACCGGCAAGGGCGCGGTCGGTACGGTCGAAGGCAAACGGATCGTGCTGGGCAACGCCCTGCTGCTGCGCGAACTGGGGATCGATCTGGGGGAGCTGGCCGATCAGGCCGAAGCCTTGCGGCGCGAGGGCGCCACCGCGATCTTCGCCGCGATCGACGGCAAGATCGGCGGCGTGATCGGGATTGCCGATCCGATCAAGGCGACCACCGCGCCGGCACTGGCCGCGCTGAACGCGGCCGGGGTCCGGGTGGTTATGCTGACCGGCGACAACCGCACCACCGCCGAGGCCGTCGCGCGCCGGCTGGGCATTACCGAGATTGAGGCGGACGTGCTGCCCGATGGGAAAAGCGCGATTGTTCAGCGGTTGAAAAGCGAAGGCCGGGTGGTGGCGATGGCCGGCGACGGGGTCAACGATGCCCCCGCGCTGGCCGCCGCCGATGTTGGCATCGCGATGGGATCGGGCACCGATGTCGCGATCGAAAGCGCCGGCGTCACCCTGCTCAAGGGCGATCTGATGGGGCTTGTCCGCGCCCGCCGGCTGAGCCAGGTGACCATGACCAATATCCGCCAGAACCTGTTCTTCGCCTTTATCTACAATGCCGCTGGCATTCCGATTGCGGCGGGCGCGCTGTACCCGCTGACCGGCACGCTGCTTTCGCCGATCATCGCCGCCGCCGCGATGGCGCTGTCATCGTTCAGCGTGGTGATGAACGCGCTGCGGCTGAACCGGGTGACGATCTAACCGGGCGCGCCACCGGTTCTGCGCCCACAGCGACCCGTCGTCCTTTTTCCACCACCATGCGGCAAGCTGACGCTTGCCTGTCACAGTCGGAGTTCTATCTTCGCGAATCACGGGGTTAGCCTGCCCCGGACTGAAAGGAATGCATGTCCCGCAAACCACACCGCGCCCATGAACCGGCAACTGTCCGCACCGCGTCTCCCCGCACCCGCAGCGAGACCCAGCGCGCGCGCAGTGAAATCGAATTTGACGAAGCGACCATCCTTGGCGCGCTGTTCGGTCAGTTCGACGCCAATCTGGTGCAGATCGAAAATCGGCTCGGGGTCTATATCGCCGCGCGCGGCAACAAAGTGCAGATCGAGGGGCCGGAGGAGCCGGTCGCGCGCGCCCGCGATGTGCTCAAAGGCATGCACCAGCGGCTGCTGAGCGGGCAGGAACTGGATGCCGGCGTGGTCGAATCGCTGATCGCAATGTCGGCCGAACCCACGCTTGAGGGCATCGTTTCGGGGGCGGATGGCACGCCGGGGCTGGTGATCCGGACCCGCAAGAAAACCATTGTGCCGCGCAGCGCGATGCAGATCGAATATATGCGCGCGCTGGCCAGCAAGGACATGATTTTCGCGCTCGGCCCGGCCGGCACCGGCAAGACTTACGTGGCGGTGGCGCAGGCGGTTTCGCAATTGATCACCGGTTCGGTCCAGCGCCTGATCCTGTCGCGCCCGGCGGTCGAGGCGGGTGAGCGGCTGGGGTTCCTGCCCGGCGACATGAAGGAAAAGGTCGATCCGTACCTGCGCCCGATCTACGATGCGCTGTACGATTGCATGCCGCCCGAACAGGTCGAGCGGCGGATTGCCAGCGGCGAAATTGAAATCGCGCCGATCGCCTTCATGCGCGGGCGCACGCTCGCCGATGCGTTCGTGATCCTCGATGAAGCGCAGAACACCACCCCGGCGCAGATGAAGATGTTCCTGACCCGGTTCGGCCAGAACAGCCGGATGGTGGTATGCGGCGATCCCAAGCAGGTTGATATTCCCGGCGGCGCGGCGATGAGCGGGCTCAAGGATGCGGTCGAGCGGCTGGAGGGGATCGAAGGCATTGCGGTAACGCGGTTTACCGTCGGCGATGTGGTGCGGCATCCGATCGTCGGGCGGATCGTCGAGGCGTATGAAGGCCCGGGTTCATAGCGTCCCGCGCCGCGCGCGTGCTTCGAGAGGCCCGGCATGAGCGGGGTTCGGGACTTGGCATGAGCGCGATATGGGCATTGTCAGGTTCCGCTCAGCCTGAGCTTGTCGAAGGCCGCGCGCTACCGTAGCGCCAGATTATGCTTGATCTCGACGTTTCACGCGATGCCGCATGGCCTGGCCCCAGCGACTGGGAGGCGCTGGCAGAACGCGCCGCCACCGCCCTCGCCAAAGTCGCCCCCGAGCTCGCTAACCCACGCCTGTCCGCCAGTTTGCTGTTCACGTCCGACGCCGAAGTGCACGCACTCAACCGCGAATGGCGGGGCAAGGACCAGCCGACCAACGTGCTCTCGTTCCCGATGCTCGCGCGCACCGAACTCCTTGCGCTCGCCCCGGCAGGCCCGCCCGAACTGCTCGGTGATATCGCGCTCGCGCTGGAAACCTGCACGCGTGAGGCGGCGGACAAGGGCAGCTCGCTCGAACATCACACCGCGCATTTGATCGTCCACGGGCTGTTGCATTTGGCCGGCTATGACCACGAAACCTCGCCCGCCGCGGCCCGCGCCATGGAAGCGCTGGAAATAAACGCGCTTGCGCAGATGGGCATTGCCGACCCATATGGCGACCACGACGAAAATTGAGGAATTACGGCGCTAAAATGGCCGAGACGACATCCGGAGACGGCGATAGTAGAACCTGGCTGAGCCGGATGTTGCGCCGTGCGCTTAACGGCGGCGAGCCCGACCTGTCGCTGCGCGCGCAGCTTGAAGAGGCGATCGACGAGCACGAGGAAGACGGCGGGGCCGATGCCGACGGCGACCTCTCGCCGCTCGAACGGCAGATGCTGCGCAACCTGCTCCATTTCAGCGAACACGACGCCGATGACGTGGCGATCCCGCGCGGTGAGATTATCGCCCTGCCCGCCAGCGCGAGCTGGGACGAAGTGGTCGCCGCCTTTGCCGAACACGGCCACTCGCGCCTGCCGGTCTATGGCGAAACGCTCGACGAGATTATCGGCATGGTGCTGATCAAGGACGTCTTCCCGTTCCTCGCCGTGGGCAAGGTCCCCAAGGACTGGACTACGCTGCTGCGTCAGCCGCTGTTCGTGCCGCAGGCGCGCAATGCGCTCGACGTGCTCAAGGACATGCGCGCCAGCCAGGTGCATCTGGCGGTGGTGGTCGATGAATATTCGGGCACCGACGGGATCATCACCTTCGAAGATCTGGTCGAGGAGATTACCGGCGAGATTGAGGACGAGCACGACGACGCGCCCGAAGCGCTGCTGATCCCGCTGGACGGCGGAATGTGGGAAGCCGACGCCCGCGCGCAGCTCGATGAAGTCGGCGCGCTGATCGATCCGCGGCTGGGCGAGGTCGAGGAAGATGTCGATACCTTGGGCGGGCTGGCGTTCCTGCTGGCCGAAGCGGTCCCCAGCCCGGGCGCGATGCTGCACCACGACAGCGGCTGGAAGCTGGAAGTGATCGCCGGCGACGAAAAGCGCGTCACGCGGCTGCGGCTGCACCCGCCGGCCGCTGTGGCCGAACGCGCCGAGTAGCCGCGCTTGGCCATCCGCCGCCTTCCTCCCCTGCGCGCGATCGAAGCGTTCGTGCGGATCGTGCGGATGGGCAGCGCGCGCGCCGCCGCCGACGAGCTGGGGCTAAGCCCCTCGGCCTTGTCGCGCCGAGTCGCGGCGCTCGAAGAATTTATCGGCAAGCGGCTGTTTACCCGCCAGCACCAGGCGATGAAGCTGACCGACGATGGCACGGCGTTTTATAATGCGGTCAGCCTGCGGTTCGACGAGCTGGCGGCGGCGGTCGAGGGGCAGGTCGAGGATTCCAAGGTGCTGCGGCTGCACTTGGGGGTCCTGCCGCTGTTCGGCACCCAGCGGCTGTTTCCGCGGCTGCCCGAACTGCGCAAGCAGCATCCGCGGCTGCACATCGATTTCGATACGGCCGCGCATCCAGAGGCCCGGGTGGGCGACACGCTCGACGCCGCTATCGTGCTGGCCAAGCAGCCAGACCCTGCGTTCCATGCGGTGCGGCTCGATCACAACCTGGTCTATGCGTTCACCTCGAAGGCTGTCGCCGAGGAAGTGGGCAGCACCCCGTCCGCTGAGATCCTCTCGCGCCAGACCTTTTTGATCCACACCGAATTGCCCGACAGTTTCGTCGCGTGGAAGCAGGCGCTGGGGATACCCAAGCTGACCCCGGCAGCGATCGATCACATGGATTCGGGCCAGCTGATCCTCGAAGCCGCCGCCAATGGCCTGGGCATCGCGATCATGCACGATGATCACTTCCATCGCAGTCATGACAGCCGGCTGGCCAAGCTGTTCGACGTCGAGGTCGAGAGCCCCTATTCGTACTGGTTCATCTGCCGCCCGCACGCTCTCGAACTGCGCAGCGTGCGGATCTTCCACGATTGGATCGCGCAGGCAGGGCTGTAGCTAAGGCTGCGCAATTGCGGCATCATGCTGCAATGAAACGCCGATTCGTCCTTGCCGCCCTGCCCGCCATGCTGCTTGCGCTGACCGGCGCGCGCCGGCCGATGAAGAAGCCGCCCGCCAAAGTCCCGCCGCCGCCGCCGCTGGGCGATACCGTGCTGGTCGAGCTGGTCACCGAACACGGGACGATTGTCCTCGAGCTTGACCACAAGCGCGCGCCGATCACGGTCGAGAACTTCATGCGCTACGTCGATAGCGGGCGTTACCACGGCATGACGTTTTACCGGGCGATGCATCTCAATTGGGGAACCGAACCCAACGGTATCCTGCAGGGCGGGCTCAACCAGTTTCCGCAGCGATTGATGAAACCGGTCGCCCATGAGCCGACCACTGTCACCGGGCTGACCCACAAGGCCGGGACGCTTTCGATGGCACGCAATGCACCGGGAACCGCAACGGCGGATTTTTCGATCCTGTTATCGGACCTGACCTCGTTCGACGCCAACCCGAACGGCGCCGACGCCGAATCGCGGGCAGGCTACGCCGCCTTTGGCCAGGTGGTGAGCGGGATGGATGTGGTGCGGCGAATTTACGATGCACCGCGCTCCCCAATCAAGGGCGAGGGCTTCATGAAGGGTCAGCTGCTCGACCCCCAGGTCAAGGTTCCTAAAGTGCGGCGGGCGCCACTGGTCCAGCCAGCGGCGCCCGCCAAATAATCAGGCTTCGCTCAGCGTCGCCTTGACGATCGAGCCCGGCTCGCGCGGGGGCTCGCCCTTGGGCAGCGCGTCGACATTTTCCATACCGTCTTCGACCGTACCCCAGACCGTGTACTGCCGGTCAAGGAAGCTGGCATCGTCGAACACGATGAAGAACTGGCTGTTGGCGCTGTTGGGGGCATTGGTGCGCGCCATCGAGCAGACCCCGCGGACATGCGGTTCGTTGTTGAATTCGGCCTTCAGGTCGGGCTTGCTCGAACCGCCCATGCCGGTGCCATCGGGGCAGCCGCCCTGCGCCATGAAGCCCGGGATAACGCGGTGAAACTTCACCCCATCATAGAACCCTTCGCCCACCAGTTCCTTGATCCGCGCGACGTGGCCGGGGGCCAGATCAGGGCGCAGCTTGATCTTGACGTCGCCGCCCGAGCTGAGGTTGAGGGTCAGATATTCATCGGCCATTTGCTATCTCCTTGGAATTTGTAGCCCGATATAGGGAGCCGCACGGCAATGTCACGCCTTCGCCGGTCAAGCGTGCGCCTGACCGGTTGCTTTTGCATTTTACCGGCCTAGACCGGCGCGAATGACTCCCGAGGAACTCCTGTCCGAACGTCTGGATGCTGCCGGCGAGGCGGCGGCGGGCGTGCGCGCGACGGACCGCTTCGACGAAGAAAACACCCTTAAGAAGGATTACGTCAGGCGCGTTCAGGCGGCGCTTGAAGCGGGTGAGGACGAGCAGGTCTACAATCTGGTCGAACCGCTCCACCCGGCCGACATCGCCGATCTGTTCGAACTGATCGACGCCGACGAACGCCCCGCGCTGGCCAAGGCGATTACCGACCTGATGGGCGGCGAGGTGTTTGCCGAGCTCAACGACCACGTTCGCGAATTGCTGGTCGAATCGCTGCCCGCGGGCGAAGTTGCCGACATCGCCGAACAGCTCGATACCGATGACGCGGTGGCGATGCTCGAGGACCTCGACCATCATGACCAGCAGGCGGTGCTGGCGCAAATGGAGCCCGAGGATCGCGCCGCGATCGAATCCGCGCTGGCGTTCCCCGAGGAGTCCGCCGGGCGGCTGATGAGCCGCGATTTCGTGGCGGTGCCCGAGCATATGAGCGTGGGCGACCTGATCGATTTCCTGCGCGAAGGCCACGATTTGGCGAACGAATTCTGGGAAGTATTCATCGTCGACGCGCGCCACCACCCGCTTGGCACCTGCGCCTTGTCGTGGATCCTGCGCACCCCCCGCCACGTCGCGCTGACCGATGTGATGACCCGCGACCAGGCACTGATCCCGGTGACGATGGATCAGGAAGAGGTGGCGCTGCGGTTCCAGAAATACGCGCTGATTTCAGCCGCGGTGGTCGATAGCGACGGGCGGCTGGTCGGCCAGATCACGGTCGATGACGTGGTCCACATCATCCAGGAAGAAGCCGGCGAAGATGTGCTGCTGCTGTCGGGCGCGGGCGACGGCGATATCAACGAGCCAATCCGCGATTCGTATTTTGCGCGGGTGCGCTGGCTGATCGCCAATCTGTTGACCGCCTGCGTTGCCTCCAGCGTGATCGCCAGCTTCGAAGGCACGATCTCGCGCATGGTCGCGCTCGCCACCTTGATGCCGATCGTCGCCGGGATCGGGGGCAATGCCGGGACGCAGACGCTGGCAGTGACCGTGCGCGCGCTGGCCACCAACCAGCTGACCTCCTCGAACGCGTGGCGCGCGGTGCGCCGCGAAATGGGGATCGCGGTGCTCAACGGGCTGACCGTGGCGGTGGTGATCGGGGTGGCCGTGGCCTTGATCTTTTCCAACCCCCAGCTTGGCGCGGTGATCGCGGCGGCGATGCTGGCCAATATCGTGATCGCCGGGCTGGCCGGGGTGTTCGTGCCGCTCACGCTTGATCGGCTCAAGGTCGATCCGGCGATTTCGAGTTCGATCTTTGTCACCATGACCACCGATTCGATGGGCTTCCTGGTGTTCCTGGGCCTCGCCACGCTGAGCGGGATCGCCTGATGCCGCTGCACCTGACCAAGGTCGCTTACGGCGCGCAGTCGCTTGAAGAATTGCACGGCTGGTTCGCCAGCCGTGGCAGCGAGGCGCAGCTGACCACGCGCTATCTGCCCAAACGCGCTGCCGAAATTGCCCCGGGCGGCTCGCTCTACTGGGTCTATAAACACCAGCTGGTCGCGCGCAGCGAGATCCTGCGGTTCGAGGAAGCCGAGGGCGGGCGCACGCACATCGTCATTTCCACCGCGCTGATCGACGTCTATCCGGTGCCCAAACGCGCGCATCAGGGCTGGCGTTATCTGGCCGACGCGGATGCCCCGCGCGATCTGGCCGATGGCGAAGTGGCGGGCGACGTGATGCCGGGCAAGCTGGCCGGCGATCTGGCGCGGCTGGGGCTGGTCTAGCGCTTACCAGGCGATCAAACGGGGAACTGCAACCGCCCGATTGCACCGGCCAGCACCACCGTCAGCCCGTGCCACACCCCGCTGTGCATCAGATCATTGGGCGGGCAACCGAGCATCGCCGCAAAGGTTGCCGCCGCGCCCGCGCCGACCCCGGTCAGCAGTCCGGCGGGTTCAGCGTCCCGCGCGCATCCGCGCGATGACCGTGCGCACATCGTATTCGTCATCGCCGGCATAGCGCGGGGCATAGCGGGCATAAGCCGCCGCCAGCGCCGTCTCGCGCTCGGCGATCGGATCGGCATTGCTGGCGTGGCTGACCACAAACCGTTCGCGCGCGGCGATCTGCGGCAGGACAATTTCGGCATAGCGCGCCGCCGGCATCGCATGGTGCTGGACTTCCGGCGCGCCCATCCCCGATTGCACCCAACCGGGGATGATCGTCCCGGCGTGGACATGGGGGGGCAGGTCTTCGCGCAGGCTTTCGGTCAGCCCCAGCACCGCGTGTTTGGTGGCGATATAGGCGGCGCTGCGCGGAACCGCGCAGAACAGCGCGTTTTCCGAGGCGACATTGTAGATCGCGCTGGGGCTGTCCTGCGCGGCCAGGCGCGGAGCAAACGCCCGGCAGCCGTGCCACACCCCCCAGAAGTTGACCTCGAATACCCGCCGTGCGGATTCTAGATCGACCTTGGGCAAGCGTCCGTTCGCACCGGCAATCCCGGCGTTGTTGATCAGCAGATCGACCCGGCCAAAGCGGGTCCAAGCGTGTTCGGCCAAAGCCTCGACTTGGTCTGGCTGGGTTACATCGCAGGCGAAAATGGCCGGATCAGCCCCCGGCAGATCGACCAGCAGCACTTGCGCGCCCGCCGCTTGCAGCGCCGCTCCCAGCGCGTGTCCGATCCCGCCCGCGCCGCCGGTGATCACCGCGACTTGCCCGGCGAAGGACGCGCTCACGCTGCGCGCGCCGCGCGGGCCTCGCGCTCCACCACCCGGCGCAGCGCATTGACGTAAACCTCGGGCTCCTGCGCGCCGGGGATCATGTATTTGCCCTGGATCAGCATCGCCGGAACCCCGGTAATATTCATGTCATAGGCCTGCGCTTCCTCGTGCTTGACGATCGCGCCCAGCGCTTCGTCGCTGAGCGCGGCGCGCGCGCCAATGGGATCAAGCCCCTGCGCGGTGGCCAGCTCGACCAGGATATCGGGATCCGAAACGTCGCGCCGCTGCTGAAAATGGGCATCGAACAGCGCCAGCTTGAGCCGGGTCTGAACCGCTGCCCCGCCCTCGATCAGCGCCCATTTGAGCAGTTTGTGCGCCGCAAAAGTGTTGCGCACCATGCCCGCGGGAGCCTCACCAAGGCCAGCATAGGCAAACGAATAGCCCGCGCGTTCGCCCACCGCCAGCATCTGTTCGCGCCCGGCGGCGGCTTGCTCCTGGGTGCGGCCGTATTTGCGCGCGATGTGCTCCAGCTGCGGCTCGCCTGCGGGCGGCATATCGGGGTTGAGTTCGAACGGCAGCCAGCGCACCTCGGCCTCGATCTCCCCGGCAAGCTGCGCCAGCCCCTTTTGCAGCTGCGCATAGCCGATGATGCACCACGGGCACATCACATCCGAATAGATGTCGATCGTCAGCTTTGCAGGTTCGGTCATTGGTTCAACCACCATTTGAGGAGATGATGCGCGATCGCGAACGGCGGTGGGGCGATGAACCGGGCGGTTTCGTCGCCCGCCATCGCCGCGATCACGTCGGCGCGGGTGAACCAGTCGGCCTCATCCAGTTCGGTGGTGTCGATCGTGATCGCGGGTTCGTCGGTGAAGGAATGGCAGGCGATCATCAGGCTGGAGGGAAACGGCCACGGCTGGCTCGCGACATAGCTGACATCGCGGACGATCAGCCCGGCCTCTTCGTGGATCTCGCGCGCCACCGCTTCCTCGATGCTTTCACCCGGCTCGACAAATCCGGCCAGCGCCGAAAAGCGCTTGGGCGGAAAGCGTGGCTGGCGGCCAAGCAGGACATTGCCCTGATGCTCGACCAGCATGATCGTGACCGGATCGACGCGGGGATAATGCTCGGCTTTGCAGGCCCCGTCGGTGCAATTGCGCTGCCAGCCGCCCTTGGCCAGCACCGTCGCCGTGCCGCAGCGCGCGCAAAAGCGGTGCCGCGCGTGCCAATCGACCAGCGCGCGGGCCGCGCCATAGGTCGCCAGTTCCGGGCCATCGAGCGCCGTCATCGCCGCCCACAGCCGCGGGTTAGCCGGGGCAACGCTGCCGATCAGCCCCGGCGAAACTTCGGCAAAACAGGCTTTGCCGTTTGCTAGGCCAAGGAACACCAGCTCGCTGTCCGGCGCGGCATCGGCCAGCGTGCCCCAGGTCAGCTGGCCTTCGGGATCGATCACCGGATCGAGCCCGTCGAGCCGCAGCAACCGCGCGCGCCAATCCATCAGCCCGGCCAGCGCGGCCGGATCGGCGCGGATGTGATCCGCCCGGTCGATCCCGGCGCCGGCAAAAGCGATCATACCGGCACTCAAGCTTTTTTCGCGGCCATGGCGGTCAGATCAACCCCAACTGCCTTGGGGAATTCCTTGAGGATCGGCAATTTGTCCTGCGGCATATATTGCACATACAAGCTGGTGCGCAGGCCCAGCTTCATCTGCGCAAAGCCGATCGTCCCAGCCGCGCCTGACCAGCCGTAAAGCCCTTCGTCCTGGCCGGTGCCGACGACCCCGCCCGCGCCGAACTGCTGCCCGGCCACCCAGGTTCCGGACAGGTCCGCCGTGTTCGGCAGCAGGTTCGAAGTGC
Source organism: Novosphingobium sp. (assembly GCA_031416535.1). Classification (GTDB taxonomy): domain Bacteria; phylum Pseudomonadota; class Alphaproteobacteria; order Sphingomonadales; family Sphingomonadaceae; genus Novosphingobium. The sequence continues at coordinate 10,370 of JANOTT010000034.1, forward strand.
CCAGCCGCACCGCCGCCTCGCTCATCACGCGGGTGCCGCCGGACTGGCCCAGATTGACCAGCATCGCCAGAAACCGGTCAAAATCGGCCGGGCTGGTGACCAGCCCCGATCCGCCAAAGGCGAACGGCACCGGGTCTTGGAAAATCGAGCTACCCGGACGATCAAACGCAATCGGCCGACCAAACACATAGGCATAATTGGTGGTCAGGCGGTCGCTGGCGCTGGCTGGCACCTGGAAATAGCTGCTGGTCATACCCAGCGGGCCGAACAGTCGCTCGCGCAGGAACGCCTCGAAGCTCATCCCGGCGGCGCGGCCGATCACCAGTCCGAGCACGTCGAGCCCCATCGAATAGGACCATTTGGTCCCCGGTTCGGCGATCAGCGGTACGCTGGCCGCAAGCTTCAGGAATTCATCCGCGCTCGGCACCGGCGGGCCATCGTTCACGCCCTTGATCTTGCGCTTTGAAACAAGTCCGGGATTGACCCCCAGCCGCCGCAATTCATCGCCGACTTTGTTCCTGCCGACCACCGCATAACCAAGGCCGCTGGTGTGGGTGAGCAAGTGCCGAATCGTGATCTGGTTCTTTGCCGGAACCGCAGCGAGACTTTTCTTGGGATCGATTGCCACCTGCATCTGTGCGAACTCGGGCGCGAAATCGGCCAGTGGCTGATCGAGTTTTAGTTTGCCCTGATCGATCAGGATCATTGCCGCCATTCCGGTCAGCGGCTTGGTCATTGAATAGGCGCGGAACATACTTTGCGGGCCATCAGCGTCTTTGTCATCAAACCCTTCGAGTCCGCGCGCGATGAAGGTCGGCGGCGCATCGCGCCACCCCAGCGCGGCGACCATGCCCGAAACTTTGCGCGCCTTCACATACCGGTCCAGCAACGCGGTGACGGTCGGCCACTGCCCTGCGGTCACCGCCGGTTCGGCAGCACGGGCAAGCCCAGCACCGAACGGCAGCGCGCAAATCGCCCCGGCTCCGCCCAGCAAAGCGCTGGCGCGCAGCAGCTCGCGGCGTGAAAAGTCCAATTCAGTCACCCAATATTCTCCCAAACCATCAATCGGCCAGCACGATCCGTGCCGCCTTGGCGAACAGCGTGGGCAGACCGGCTTCACCCAGCCGGTCAAGCGCCCACCATTCGCCCGCTTGTCCACTCAGCCTAGAGCAATCCTGGTCCGAATAAACCATCAATTGCAAATCAAGATCGAAATGGGTGAAGCTGTGGCGGACCATGCCAGCGGGCGCCCACGGCCCATTCATCGGCGGGATCGCGCTGCCATCGCACCGCGCGCTCCAGCCATCATCGGGCAAGCCGCGCATCCCCCCCAGCAGGCCTTTGCCCGCGCGCCGCACCAGCCACACCTGCGCGTCCTGCACGATCCAGAAGGCTTGCCCGCGCCGCTGCGGTTTGGCGGGCCTGGCCGGTTTGACCGGAAACTGATCCGCCCCCAGCCGGCGCCCCGCGCAGTGCCCGGCCAGCGGGCACAGCACACAACGCGGACCGCGCGGGGTGCACACGGTCGCGCCCAGATCCATCATCGCCTGCGCGAAATCGCCCGGTCGCGCGGCCGGGGTCAAGCCATCGACCCTGGCCCGGATCGCGCCGCGCGCCTGCGGCAGCGGCGTTTCAATCGCGTAAAGCCGCGCGATCACCCGCTCGACATTGGCATCGACCACCGCGGCGCGTTCGCCAAAGGCAATCGCGGCGATTGCAGCGGCGGTATAGGCCCCCACCCCGGGCAGCGCACGCAACCCTGCTTCGGTGAGCGGAAATTGCCCGCCGCTGGCCGCCACCGCCTTGGCACAGGCGATCAGGTTGCGCGCGCGGGCATAGTAGCCAAGCCCGGCCCAAGCGGCCATCACCGCCGCTTCATCGGCCTGGGCCAGCGCGGTTACATCGGGCCACCGGGCGAGGAATTTCGCAAAATACGGCGCGGCCGCTGCCGTCGTCGTCTGCTGGAGCATGACTTCCGACAACCATACGCGGTACGGATCGGGCGCTGGCATCCCTGGCGCGCTGCGCCACGGCAAACTGCGCTGGTGCACATCGTACCAGCCGAGCAACAGGGCGGGAATCGTCTGGGCGCTGGCATCCATGGCAGCGCTATGGCATTGCCCGCAGCGCAATGGAACGGGACGCCAAGCCAGCCAAGCCAAACCAGCGCCGCTATGAACGGCCGCGCGGCGGCGCAGCGCGCCCAATCGCCGAGCTGATGCCCGAAGTGGGCCGCACCGCGTTTCGCCGGTTCGGGTTCGTGCAATCGAGCGTGGTCACCCGCTGGCCCGAGATCGTGGGCGAGCGCCACGCGCGGGTCTGCATGCCCGAGGCGATCCGCTTTGCCCCCGGCGAAAAGAGCGACGGCATCCTGCAATTGCTGGTGGTGCCCGCGCACGCGCCGATGATCAGCCACGTCATTCCTGAGATTATCGAGCGGGTGAACCGCTTTTTCGGCTACAACGCGGTCAGCCGGGTCAAATTGCGGCAAGGCGCGGTCAAGCCGCCGCCGGCCAAGGAGCGGCCAACCGCGCCGCCATCGCTGCGCCCAATCCCGTTCGAACTGGGCGAAAGTCTGCGCGATATCGGCGATCCGGAACTGCGCACGGTGCTCGAATCGCTGGCGCGCAGTCTGGGCGCCGCGGCACAGGACGATTCCAAGTGAAACCATTCGCCCGTCATGGACTGCTGGCCGCCGCCGCCGCCGCCGCGCTGCTGCTGCTGACCGCTGCTGCGCCCAAGACCGTCGGCTGGAACACCACCGTGGCGGAGACCGCCGCGGGCGGCCATCTGGTCGGCAATCCCGCCGCGCCGGTCAAGGTGGTCGAATATGTCAGCTATAACTGCCCGCAGTGCGCCACGTTCATGATCCAGTCCGCCGGCGCGCTGCAGATCGGCTATGTTGCTTCGGGCAAGGTTTCGATCGAACTGCGCCATGTGGTGCAAGGCCCGGTCGATCTGGCCGCGGCGATGCTGGCCAATTGCGGACCACCCGCAAAGTTCGCGCTCAACCATGCGGCGCTGATGCGCAGCCAACCCAAATGGCGGCAGACGTTCGAGCGCGCCGGCGCGGCCCAGCAGCAGCGCTGGGTGACCGGATCGCTGCTGGTCCGCAATCGCGCCATCGCCGGCGATCTGCACTGGTTCGAAATCATGGCGGCGCGCGGCTTTGACCGCATGGCGACCGAAAAATGCCTGGGCGACCAAGCGGTCGCAAACCGGATTGGCGAACAAAGCAAAGCCGGTTATGCCAGCGGCATCACCGCGCCCCCCAGTTTCACCATCAACGGCACCCTGCTCGAAAACGCCCATACCTGGCCCGAGCTGCGCGCCCAAATCGATGCGAGCCTTTGACATGAAGAAAACGATCATTGCTGCGTTTGCCATCAGCCTGCTGGCGCTGGGCGCCCAGTCACCGGTCGAGGGTAAGCCCACCGCCCGGCCCAAGGCTGCGGCCGCCGCGCCGCGCTGGGATCAGACCGTGACGATGACGACCGACGGCTTCCCGGTGCTGGGCAACCCCGCCGCGCCGGTCAAGCTGGTCGAATTCATCTCCTACACCTGCGATCACTGCGCCGAATTTTCAAAGGACTCCAAGGTGCCGCTGAACGGCGCGCTGGTGCGTCAGGGCAAGGTCTCGGTCGAACTGCGTCCGTACTTGCGCAATGCGGTCGATCAAGTTCCGTCGCTGCTCGCGCTGTGCGGTCCAAAGAGCAAATACTTCGGCAACAGCGCGGCGTTGCTGGCGGCGCAAGCGGTTTGGTTCAAGCCGCCGGCCGATCCCGGTTACGAACAGCGCTGGCAAAGTCTGGAAAGCAAACCCGCCGACCGACGCCGGATGGTCGCGCGGGATCTGGGACTTTACAAGGTGATGCTGGCGCGCGGCTATACTCGCGCGGCGCTCGATACTTGCCTGAACGATCAGGCCAAGCTGGACCGGCTGAGCAAGCAGACCGACTATGCCGGGACCACGATCGGAGTGGTTGGCACGCCCAGCTTCCTGATCGACGGCAAATTGCAGGACATTTACGGCTGGCCCGAACTCGCTCCCAGGATAACGGCCGCAGTGGCGAGCGCAGATGCGGCCGCCGCAGCGCAAGCCGCCAAGACCATGTGAATCACCTGTGGAGAAGCTGGCCCGCGCGCCCGCCGATCCTTCTGCCCCGGACCAAACCGGGCTAACTTTCGCGACTCGAACTGCCAAGGAACCCGAAGCATCATGACCGCCATTCGCCGCTCATTTTTGGCCCGCCACCTACTGCTCGCTTTTGTCGCCGCGCCGCTCGCGCTGGGCCTCGCCGCTTGCAAGAACGACGCCGATAGCGCCGCGCCGGCGGGCAGCGCGATTGCCAAGGTCGCCGCCCCTGCCGGGCAAAAATGGGAAGACGTGGTCACCGCCACTGCGACCGGCGGGATGATAGCGGGCAATCCCGCCGCGCCGATCAAGCTGATCGAGTATGGCTCGCTGACCTGCCCGCACTGCGCGCGCTTTGCCGCCGAAGCGATGCCCCCGTTGATGAGCGAATTCGTCTCCACGGGCCGGGTCAGCTTCGAATACCGCAGCTTCTTCATCCACCAGCAGGATCTGCCGCTGACCATGCTGGTGCGCTGTGCCCCCAAGGAAAACTTCTTCCCGCTGGTTGAGCAGGTTTATGCCAACCTCGACAATTTCATGAAGCTGCTCGATGATCCGGCGGTGCAGAAAGCCGCGCAGGCCGCCACCGGCCTGCCCCCAGGGCAGCGCTTGCCGGCGCTGGCTGACGCACTGGGCTATACCAGCTTCTTTGCCGCGCGCGGGATCTCGGTCGATCAGGCGCATGCCTGCCTTGCCAACATCCAGAACGCCACAACCGTGTCGAACAGTTTCAAGACCTTTGCCGAAGCGGGGATCCAGCAGACCCCGACGCTGGTCATCAATGGCTTCCAGATTCCGGCAGAACAGTCCGAGTGGCCCAAGATCGCTGAAGCGCTTCGCGCTGCCGGCGCCCGCTAAGCGGGCGAGCGGCGGGGGCCAGCGGCGACACAGATGCGGATCACCCGGCTCAAGCTCAGCGGATTCAAAAGCTTTGTCGAGCCGGCTGAACTGCGGATCGAACCCGGGCTGACCGGGGTGGTCGGGCCTAACGGGTGCGGCAAATCCAACCTGCTCGAAGCGATCCGCTGGGTGATGGGCGAAAACTCGCCCAAATCCATGCGCAGCGGCGGGATGGAAGAGGTGATCTTTGCTGGCACCGCGCAGCGCCCGCCGCGCGATTTCGCCGAGGTGGTCTTATTGGCTGATGGCGGCGACAATGACAGCGCGATCGAAGTCGTGCGCCGGATCGAACGCGGCGCGGGCAGTGCGTACCGGGTCAATGGCCGCGATGTCCGCGCCAAGGACGTGGCGCTGGTCTTTGCCGATGCCGCCACCGGCGCGCATTCGCCCGCGCTGGTCAGCCAGGGGCGGATCGCCGCCGTCATCGCGGCCAAACCAGCCGAACGCCGGATGATGCTCGAAGAGGCCGCCGGGATCGCCGGGCTGCACGTGCGGCGCAAGGACGCCGAGCAGAAACTGCGCGCGACCGAGAGCAATCTGGCACGGCTCGAAGACCTCATGGGGCAGCTCGACAGCCAAATCGGGGCGCTGCGCCGGCAGGCCCGCGCGGCCGAGCGCTACACCGTTTTGTCCGGCAAGATCAAGCTGGCCGAAGCGCGGCTGGTCTATGCCCGCTGGCGCGATGCCGCTGCTGCCGCCGACGCCGCGCGTGCCGAAGCGCAGGGCGCCGATGCCCGCGTGGCCGAAGCGCAAGCCGCCGCCAAAGCGGCCCAGGATGCGCAGCACGCCGCCGCCGCCGCGTTGGCGCAGGCGCGCGATGAACTGGCCGACCGGCGCGACGATGCCTCCGCGCACGGCCACCGCATGGCAACGCTGACCAGCCAGCTCGAAGCCGCGCAGCAGCGGTTGGCGGACTTGGCCCGCCAGCACCAGCGGCTCGAAGAAGACCGCGGCGAGGCCGACCGGCTGACCCGCGATGCGGCCGAAGCGCTGGCCAGGCTGGAACGCGATCTGGCCGCTGGCGAAAGCGCGCTGCGCGCCGACGAAGCGCGCCAGCCGCAGGTCGCCGCCGCGCTCGGCGATGCCGACCGCAGCTTGCGCACCGCCGAACTGGCGCTGGCGCGGGCCACCGCCGAGCAGGCCGGGGTCGAGGCTGAATGGCGCGTCGCCGAAGCCGAACGCGCCGCCGCGCAGCAGCGACTGGCGCGGCTCGACGGCGAAACGCAGCGGCAGACCGCCGTGGCCGACAGCCTTGCCCGCGAAGCCGACCCGCTGGCCGCACTGGCGCAGGCCGAGCGGGCGCGCAACGCTGCGGCGATGGCGCTGGGCGATGCCCGCGCCGCGCTCGCCGCGCAGCAAGCGCACAAGGGCGAGCTGCAATCGGCGCGGGACGGGGCCGGCGCGGCGCTGGCGCAGGTTAAGGCCGAGCTGGCCGGGATCGAACGCGAACACCAGGCGCTGTCGCGCGACCGCGAGGCGCGCGCGCGGCAAGCCGGCAACAAGCATGGCATGTCGCAAGCGCTCGATGCGCTGCGCGCCGTGCCGGGCTATGAACGCGCGCTCGCCGCGGTGCTCGGGCGCGATGCCAAGGCGCTGCTGGGCCAGGCTCCGGCGGATGAGGACGGGCGGTTCTGGACCGGCGCGGAGGCCCCGCAGCGGGTCGCGAACAGCCTCGCCGCGCAGGTTACCGCCTGCCCCCCGCAGCTCGCGGCGCGGCTTGCGCTGGTTCATGTTGCGCTGGCCGACGACGGCCGCCCGCTGGCGCCGGGCGAATGGCTGGTAACCACCGCCGGCCACCTGCGCCGCTGGGACGGATTTGTCGCACGCGGCGAAGGCGGGGCCGAGGCCGCCCGGCTGGAGGCCGAGAACCGCTTCGCCGCGCTTGCTGAAGAACTGCCCACCCGGCGCGCCAGCGCGGCGCAGGCCGAGGCGCGCGCCAATGCGGTCCAGAGCGAACTGACCGCGCTGCAAGTGGCGCTGGTCGCGGCCGAGCGCGCGGTCTCGACTGCGGCCGAGGCCGAACGCGCCGCCTTGCGGGCGTGCGATCAGGCCGAAGCCGCCACCGCGCGGCTGGCGCTGCGCCGCACCGAACTGGCGCAGGCGGCGGGCGATCTGGCCGAGCAGCTCCAGCTGGCCGAGGCTGAGCGCGACAGTGCCGCCGCACGCCGGGCGGTGCTGCCCGACCCGGCCAGTGGCCGCGCGCAGCTGGCGGCCGCTCAGGTCCGGCACGATGCGGCGCGGCAGGGCTTGCAGGCGGCCAGCGCGGCGCTCGCCGCGCACGATCAGGGGCTGGCAGTGGCGCGCGAGCGGACCAGTGCTCAGCGCAGCGACATCAACAGCTGGCAGGCCCGCGCCGGGGATGCCGCCAGCCGATTGGCCGGGATGGAGCGCCGGTTCGAAGAAGTCGCCGAAGAGCGCAATGTCATCGCCGCCAAGCCCGCCGGACTGCTGCGCGAGATCGAGGCGGGCGGCGGCGTGCGCGCCCGGCTGACCACGGAACTGCTCGCCGCCGAAACTAGGGTGAGCGCAGCCGGTGAGGCTGCGCGGCAGATCGAAGCCCGGTTTGCGCAAGCCACCGAGGCGCTGGCCTCCGCGCGCGAACTGCGCGCCGGGGCCGTCGCCCGCGCCCAAAACGAGGAAGCCCGCCGCGCCGAGATGGCGGGCATTTCGGGCGAACGCTTCCAGTGCCCGCCGCCCCTGCTGCCCGAACGCTTTGCGTTCGCCGCCGCTCAGGTCGCGCCCGCCAACCACGAGAGCGCCGAGCATGACCAGCTGATGGCCGACCGCGAACGGCTTGGCCCGGTCAACCTGGTCGCCGCCGAGGAATTGGCCAGCGCCGAGGACAGGCACGGCACCAGCCGGGCCGAACAGGCCGAACTGACCGAGGCGGTGCACCGGCTGCGCGGCTCGATCGGCAACCTCAACCGCGAGGGCCGCGAACGCCTGCGCGCCGCGTTCGAAGCGGTCGACACCCATTTTCGGCGGCTGTTCACCCGGCTGTTCGAGGGCGGACAGGCGCACCTGGCCCTGGTCGATTCGGACGATCCGCTCGAAGCCGGGCTGGAGATCTATGCGCAGCCGCCGGGCAAGCGGCTGCAATCGCTGATGCTGCTCTCGGGCGGCGAACAGGCGCTGACCGCGATCGCGCTGATCTTCGCGCTGTTTCTGACCAACCCCGCGCCGATCTGCGTGCTCGACGAAGTCGATGCGCCGCTCGACGATGCCAACATCGAACGCTTCTGCGACCTGCTCGACGCGATGGTCAAGGAGACCGACACCCGTTACCTGATCGTCACCCACAACGCCGTCACGATGAGCCGGATGCATCGCTTGTTTGGCGTAACAATGGTCGAACAAGGCATCTCGCGGCTGGTCAGCGTGGACCTTGAGGGGGCCGAGGACCTGCTGGCGGCGGAGTAGTCACCCCAGCACATACCTTGGCCCCGGCCCCGCTGCTCCGGCGCGGTCATCGCGGTTGTAGAGTTGGCAGCGTTGCAGGCTGAGACAGCCGCAGCCGATGCATTCGTCGAGCTTCATCCGGGTGCGATTGAGCAGCGCGATGCGGGTGTCGATTTCCTTGCGCAAGGACCGGCTGATCGTCTGCCAGTCGTTGATCGTCGGGGTGCGGCCTTGCGGCAGTTTGGCCAGCTGCGCTTCAATCTCGGTCAGCCCCAGCCCCAGCTTCTGCGCGATCAGGATAAAGCTTAGCCGCCGGATGTCGCTGCGCAGGAAGCGGCGCTGGTTGCCCATCGTGCGCATCGCCTGAACCAGCCCCTTGTCCTCGTAAAACCGGATCGCCGAAACCGCGAGTCCGGTGCGTCGGGCCAGTTCGCCAATTGGCAGCAAATCATTACGGTCCATCGCCCGACTCCCAAAAAATGCTTGACCTCAAGTTAGCTTGAGGTTGCACAAACGTAAAGCGCGATTCGCAGTTCGTGCGGTTACCAATTCTAAAGGATCGATATTATGTCACAGGGCTATCTCGAACATGCCAACATCACCGTCAGCGATCCCGAACGCTCGGCGCGCTTGCTGCAAGACCTGTGCGGCTGGCACGAACGCTGGCGCGGCCCGTCGCAGCTCGGTGGGTGGACCATTCACGTTGGCGGCGCGCGTGATTATATCGCGCTGTACACCCGCGATGGACCGATCGGGCCGTTCGCCAAAGCCGCCCCGCTCAACCATGTCGGGCTGGTGGTGAGCGATCTCGATGCGGCCGAACGCACGGTCATCACCGCCGGGCTTGAACCGTTCGGCCACGGCGACTACGAACCCGGGCGGCGGTTCTATTTCTTCGACTGGGACGGAATCGAATTCGAGCTGGTGAACTATGGTTGAGCGGCGCTAAAGCAGCCCCGGCAGCGGCGCCAGCGGGGCGTCATCCACCCAGCGCCCAGCGGTATGATCGGCGCTCAGCGCCCCGGGCCAGGTTTTACATAAAGCCAGCGCGTCATCGGTCCCGCCCCCGGTCCAGCGCGGCCAATCCGCGTGGGCCAGGATGACCGGCATCCGGTCATGCACATCGGCCATCTCAGCCGAGCTTTCCGTCATCACCATCGTGTAGCAGGCGCCCCATTGCGCGGTTTGCCGCCACAGCCCCGCCACCGCGAACACATCCTCGCCCGGCAGCCCGTACCACGACCGCGTCATTCGCCCCGCCACGCCGCGCGGTTCGGCCCACTGGCTGACCGGGATCAGACAGCGCCGCCGCGCAAAACTGTCCCGCCAGAACGCGGTGCCAAGCTTGTCCGCGCGGGCATTGGTTACCGGCTTGGGTTTGAGCTGCTTGCCCTGCTTGCCCTTCAGCACCAGCGGGAACCCCCAGCTCATCGCCGCCGCGCGCCCCTCGGCCACCACCAGCCCGGGATAACCGGGATAGACCTCGGCGCTGTAATTGGCCGTCAGATCGCCTTCCACCGCGAACAGCCGCGCCGCCTCCTGCGTCCCCTTGGTCATGCGGTAGAGGTTGCACATTGGGCTATTTGAGCCGCGCGCAGCCGGACATGGCCTGATCGGCGATGGTCAGCGCGGCGGTGTAGCCATAGACCTGATCGGACATGCCATCGCTGCATTGGCCCGGCGCGATCGTCAGCGTCACTTTCGCGCCGGCCATCGTTCCGGCATAGCGATAGCCGCCGCCGAAGCTGGTGGCGGTGGCGGCAAAGGTGATCCCGTCCAGCTGTTCGGGCGACATATAGCGCAGCTGGCCGGGCAAGACCTCGACCGACCAGAACGGCTCCGTGCCGAGCGCCTGAAAGCGTTTTTGCGGCACCGGAGTGGGCGCAACGCTCGGCTTTGGTGCGGGGCTCGGAACTGGAATTGCGGTTGGCGAAACCGCTTGCGCAGGCGCGCTCGGCACCGGCTGCGGCGTATCCTTGGCCTGCTGGCACCCCGCCAGTGCGATCGCCGCGGCCAGCGCCGCCTTACGCATTGCCGACCACCCAGCAGGCCAGCGCGACCAGCAGCCCGAGCGTGCGGTTAGAACGGAACCGGGCGAGCGCGTTGTCCGCATCGTTATCCTCCAAAGTCAGCACCTGCCAGCCCAGCTGCAGCGCCGCCGGGGCAAGCGCCAGCAGCGCCAGCCAATCGGGCCGCAGCAGCCAGAAGCCGAGCGCCCACAAGGCGATGGCCGCGGCGTAGAAGCCCGCAACCCCCGCCTGCACATGCCGCCCCAGCGTCAGCGCGGATGACCCGATCCCCACCGCCGCATCGTCCTTGCGGTCCTGCAGCGCGTAGATCGTATCGTACCCGATGCACCAGCACACCGCGCCGGCATAAAGCGCGGCGATCACCTCGAGCCGGTCACTGCGCAAGGCAAACCAGCCGACCGGTGCGCCCCAGGTGAACACCAGCCCCAGCCACACTTGCGGAAAGCCGGTGATCCGCTTCATGAACGGATAAGCCGCGACCAGCGCCAGACTGCCCAGCGCGATCAGCTGCGCGGGTGGCGGCAGCTGCCACAGCACCGCCAGCCCGATCAGGCACAGCAGCCCCAGCCACACCCACGCGGCGCGGCGGCTCACCCGCCCGCTGGCAACCGGGCGCAGCGCGGTGCGCGCCACCTGCCGGTCCAGCTCGGCATCGACGATGTCGTTGTAAACGCACCCCGCCGCGCGCATCGCCACGCTGCCCAGCAGCAACCAGCCCAGCAACGCCCACTGCCCCGCGCCGCCGGCCAGCAACACCCCCCAGGCACACGGCCAGAACAGCAGCCACCACCCAATCGGCCGGTCAAACCGCGCCAGCTGCGCATAATCGCGCAAGGGCTGCGGCAGCGCTGCGACGAGGCCCCCATACTCGCTGTCAGGAACGTGCTGGGTGTCGGGAACGACGGTGTCAGTCATTGGCGCAGGACCGGCTCGTTCAGCAAAGCGGGGTGGAAGCTGAATAACTTCACACATTTCACAGGGTAGAAAAAAGTGGAGTTAAGAAAGAACATGAGGTTGGCGGGGCGGGCTGGGCTGGAACGGATCGGGCGCGGCGTCATGGCGCGGTTTTGGCATATGTGGCGCGGGTAGGACAGCGTGGATTGGGGGTGCGACAGCTTCGCGGCCAAATGCAGCCGTCCCCTGGTCCCGCACCGCTCTGGAAAACACGCCATCGCCGGCTTGTGCGATCAACGCAAAAAAAGGGGGCGACCGTCAGGCCGCCCCCTTTGATATCAGGCAATTGGGAATGGCTGGCCAGACCTGGCCAAACCGCTCCCGCAGCCGGGCTTAGCGCAGAATACTGATGATGCTGCGGATCAGCCGGGTCGTGGGATCGACGGTGTAAACCCGGTTGCCCTCGTAATAGTACTGCTGACCCGAACTGTCGGGATAACGATCCCGGTAGTAGGATGGCAGATCGCGGTAATCGACATAGCGATCACTGTTCCACGGCGCGCGCTGGCCGATCTTCCAGGCCTGCCCCGGCGGGAGACAGCCGTTGTGCTTCTTGGCCAGCCCTGGCGGGCAACCGTGCCGCTTGCCCTTGACGCGGCCGTCGCGGTCATAGCGTTGATGGCTGTCGTATTTGGCTTTGCCGTGGCCCTTGTGGCCGTTGTCCTTGGCAATCGCAGCACCCGGCAGCGCTAGCATCGCTGCGGCACCTGCTAAAATCAGTAACTTGCGCATGGCATTTTCCAATCGTTTCGTTTCGGTGATGCCCGTTCAACGGCCAGACGGGCCTAACGGTTCCCACCCTCCGGGCAAACGCGGAAAATCAGGGCCGCGCGCACAGCGACCCGCCAGAGCCCAGACCCAGCCGGTTCGCCATGGCGACTAATCGAGGTTTGCGCGATTAGCGATGAGGTTTAATCGTTTTTCCAAACCAGTCGCTGCGCCTAATTTGCGGTTCGCACATTCAAGGAGTCGAGCATCATGGACATGAAAACCAGCAATCCCGAGGGTGGCTGCCCGATGGACAAGGCCGCGCCACGCTCGCTGCTTGGCCGCACCAACCGTGACTGGTGGCCCGATGCACTGCCGCTCGACATCCTCCATCAAGGCGCGGTCTCGCCCAATCCGATGGGCGACGATTTCGATTATGCCAAGGCATTCGCGGCGCTCGACTATGCCGCGCTCAAGGCCGATCTGACCGCGCTGATGACCGATAGCAAGGCCTGGTGGCCGGCCGACTATGGCCATTACGGGCCGTTTTTCATCCGCATGGCGTGGCACGCGGCGGGGACATATCGCACAGCCGATGGCCGCGGCGGATCGAGCAGCGGGCAGCAACGCTTCGCCCCGCTCAACAGCTGGCCCGACAATGGCAATCTGGACAAGGCGCGGCGGCTGTTGTGGCCGATCAAGCAAAAGTACGGCGCGCAGATCAGCTGGGCCGATCTGTTCATTCTGGCGGGCAACGTCGCGATCGAATCGATGGGCGGGCCGGTGTTCGGCTTCGGCGGCGGCCGCAAGGACGTCTATGAGGCGGAGCGCGATATCTATTGGGGCGCTGAGGAGCTGTGGGTCAGCGAAGGCGCGGAAACGCGGATCCAGCCCGACAAGCAGATGGAACTGGAAAACCCGCTGGCGGCGATCCAGATGGGGCTGATCTACGTCAATCCCGAAGGCCCCGGCGGCAACCCCGACGCGCTGCAATCCGCGCGCGATATCAAGCTCACGTTCGAGCGCATGGCGATGAACCACGAAGAAACCGTGGCGCTGACCGCCGGCGGGCATACCTTCGGCAAGGCGCATGGCGCGGGCGATGCGGGCCTGGTCGGGGTGCCGCCCGAAGGCGCGGACATCGCGCTGCAGGGGTTGGGCTGGACCAGCAGCCACGAGACCGGGATCGGCCAGCACGCCATCACCAGCGGGATCGAAGGGGCGTGGGTCAACACCCCGACCGAGTGGTCGGAGAACTATTTCCGCCTGCTGCTCGATTATGACTACGAGCTGGTGCGCTCGCCAGCCGGGGCGCAGCAGTGGCAGCCGATCAATCAAAAGCCCGAAGACATGGCCCCCGCCGCGCACGATGCCTCGCTGCGCGTGCCGACCATGATGACCACCGCCGACATGGCGTTGAAGGTCGATCCTGAATTCCGGGTGATTTCGGAGAAATTCCGGAACGATCACGAGGCCTTCAAGGACGCCTTCGCGCGCGCCTGGTTCAAGCTGACACACCGCGACATGGGGCCGATCGGGCGTTACCTTGGACCCGAAGTCCCGGCCGAGGCGCTGATCTGGCAGGACCCGGTCCCGGCTGGCACCGCGCCAGCCGCCGCCGACGTGGCAGCGTTCAAGGGCCAGATCCTAAGCGCCGGGTTCAGCATCGGCCAACTGGTCAAGACCGCCTGGGCCTCGGCCTCGTCGTATCGCAAGTCCGATCATCGCGGCGGCGCCAATGGCGCGCGGATCCGGCTTGCCCCGCAAAAAGACTGGGCGGTCAACGAGCCAGCCGAGCTGGCAGCGGTGCTGGCCAAGATCGAAAGCTTGCGCGGCGGCATGTCGATGGCCGACGCCATCGTGCTGGCGGGCACTGCGGCGGTCGAACAGGCGGCGAAGGATGCCGGCTTTGCCCTGGCTGTGCCGTTTACCGGCGGCCGCGGCGATGCCACACAAGACTGGACCGATGCTGAAAGCTTCGACGTGATGGAGCCCAGGGCCGACGGGTTCCGGAACTATCTGGCGACCAAGCACAGCGTCAAGACCGAGGAGCTGCTGCTCGACCGGGCTGCGCTGCTCGGCCTGTCGGTGCCCGAGATGACCGTGCTGCTTGGCGGGCTGCGGGTGCTTGGCGCCAACCATGGCGGCAGCAGCAATGGCGCGTTCACCACCCGGCTGGGCCAACTGACCAACGACTTCTTTGTGGGCCTGCTCGACAACGACACCTTCTGGGAGGTGGTCGATACCAGCTGTGACGAAGAGTTCATCGGCTCCGATCGCGGCGGCAAGCAGCCGAAGTGGCGCGCGACGCGGACCGATCTGATCTTCGGATCGAACAGCCAGCTGCGCGCCACCGCCGAAGTCTATGCCGAGCGCGGCCACGAGGAAAAGTTCGCGCGCGACTTTATCGCGGCGTGGACCAAGGTGATGAACGCCGACCGCTTCGACCTCGCCGCCGCGAACCCGGCGCATCCGGCCGAGGTGGTCAACTGACCCGGCGCCATTGACGGGCCTGCTGGCGGGGCGGTGAACCGTCCGTCCCGCCAGCAGCCCGCTTCCCCCGCGCCCCGCTTCCCCCGCACCCCGCTTCCCCCGCACCCCGCCTTGCGCTAACCCCGCCGCATGACCGCCACCCCCGCCTGGCCTCCGAAAAGCGCGCCGCGGCTGTTTGTCGCCGGGCCGCTGGCCGTGGGCGCGGCGATCACTATCGAAGGCCCGCAGGCGCATTACCTCGCGCGGGTGATGCGGGCCGCAGTGGGCGACGGCGTTATCCTTTGCGATGATCTGACCGGGGCATGGGCGGCGCGGGTGCTGGCGGCGGACAAGCGCGCGGTTTCGCTGCGCGTCGAGGCCTTGCTTGGCCCGCGCGAGGAGGTGCCCGATTTCACGCTGTGCGCGGCGCTGCTCAA
This sequence comes from Novosphingobium sp., assembly GCA_031416535.1. Classification (GTDB taxonomy): domain Bacteria; phylum Pseudomonadota; class Alphaproteobacteria; order Sphingomonadales; family Sphingomonadaceae; genus Novosphingobium. Next base: position 25,405 of record JANOTT010000034.1, read on the forward strand.
GAAAGACCGGTTCGATCTGGTGCTCGAAAAGGCGTGCGAGCTGGGCGCGGCGCGGATCCAGCCGGTGCTCACCAGGCGGTGCGTGGCGGACAAGCTCAACCTGGAGCGCGCGCGCAGCATTCTGATCGAGGCGGCCGAGCAATGCGCGCGCACCGCGCTGCCGCAATTGCTGCCGCCGGTAAAGCTGGAGGCGCTGCTCAAGGGCTGGCCGCAGGAGCGCACGCTGTTCTTTGCGGATGAGACCGGCGGGGACCATGCGGCGCTGCAATTTGCAGCAGTTTCGGGCGCTGCCGCGCTGCTCACCGGGCCCGAAGGCGGGTTCGATGCGGCCGAGCGCGCGGCGGTGCGGGCCGTGCCGCAGACCCGGCCGATCACGCTGGGGCCGCGCGTGCTGCGCGGCGAGACCGCTGCGATTGCCGCGACCGCCTTGTGGATGGGGGTGCGCGGGGATTGGTAGGGCGGGCGCTTAAAAACGCTAGCGCGCGCGCAAAGTTCGCACTAACTCCGCGCCGATGAGCACCAGACAAGTTTCAGATCGCAACGATCCTGTAATCGAGCACCGCGACCAGCTGCTGGCGCCGATGATCGAGGGCGAAAAGCCCGCCGTGGCGTGGCGGATCGGGACCGAGCACGAGAAGCTGGTCTATGCCGCCGCCGATCATCACGCGCCGTCCTATGCCGAGCCAGGCGGGATCCGCGACCTGCTGATGGCGCTGACCGACTATGGCTGGGAGCCGGTGATCGAAAACGGTAACGTGATCGCGCTGTCGGGCAGCGACGGCGCGGTCAGCCTGGAACCCGCGGGGCAGCTTGAACTATCGGGCGCGCCGCTGGATAACCTGCACCAGACCTGCGCCGAAACCGGGCGGCACCTCGATCAGGTCAAGGCGATCGGGGCGAAGACCGGCACCGGGTTCCTGGGGCTGGGCATGTGGCCGGACAAGCGCCGCGACGAGCTCCCGATCATGCCCAAGGGGCGCTATGCGATCATGCTCGACCATATGCCGCGCGTGGGCAGCATGGGGCTCGACATGATGCTGCGGACCTGCACGATCCAGGTCAACCTCGACTATTCGAGCGAGGCCGATATGGTGCAAAAGTTCCGCACCTCGCTGGCGCTGCAACCGCTGGCGACCGCGCTGTTCGCCAATTCGCCGTTCACCGAAGGGCGGCCCAACGGTTACCTGTCATACCGCAGCCACATCTGGTCGGACACCGATCCGCACCGCACCGGCATGCTCCCGTTCGTGTTCGAGGACGGGTTCGGCTACGATCGCTACGCCGAATACATGCTCGACGTACCGATGTATTTCGTCTTTCGCGATGGCAAATATATCGATGCTGCCGGGCACAGTTTCCGCGATTTTCTCAACGGCAAGCTGGCGGTGCTGCCGGGCGAACTGCCGCGCGCGAGCGACTGGGTCGATCACCTTTCGACCGCCTTTCCCGAAGTTCGGCTGAAAAGCTTCCTCGAGATGCGCGGCGCCGATGGCGGACCGTGGGGCACGATTTGCGCGCTGCCCGCGTTCTGGGTCGGGCTGCTGTATGATCAAGCCGCGCTCGATGCGGCGTGGGATCTGGTCAAGCATTGGGACATGGACGGGCGTGAGGCTTTGCGCAGTGCCGTGCCCAAGCTGGGGCTCGACGCGCCGCTGCCCGGCGGCGGAACGCTGAAGGACATCGCGCGCGAGGTGCTGGCAATCTCGCGCAGCGGCTTGAACGCGCGCGGCCGGCTCAATTCTTCGGGCGACAACGAGGCCGGCTTCCTCGCCCCGCTCGACGAGATCGTGGCCAGCGGCAAGGTCCCGGCGCAGCGCCTGCTCGACAAGTTCCACGGGGAATGGGGCGGCGATATATCGCGCGTTTATGAGGATAGTTTTTGATGATCGTAGTGGTTGGGCAATTCCGCATGCCAGCGGAAAACATGGCGGCGGCGCGGCCGCTGATGGAAAAGGTGATGTTGGCGACCCGCGCCGAGGCGGGCTGCACCCAATACAACTATGCCGAAGACGTGCTCGATCCGGGGCTGATCCGGGTCAGTGAAGTGTGGGACAGCCGCGCGCAGCTGACCGCGCATCTGCAAACCCCGCATATGTTGACCTGGGGCGAGGAACGCATCGCGCTGGGGCTCAGCGGCCGGGCGATTACCGTGTTCAATGCGGATGATGGCGTGGCGCTTTAGGCTTTGTTGGCGCACTGCGCCGACCGCAGCACCTGCCGCCGCCCCTTGAGTGTGGCGGCCACCCGATAGAGCCGGCTGGTCACCAGCCCGTGCGCTTGCATCCAGTCTGAATAGGCGCGGTATTTGGGGTCTTCGGCGAGCAGGTGGCGTTCTTCGGTCTTGCCTCGCCAGTAATAGATCGCGCTGACGCAGCCCAGGAAGAAGGTATTGCGCACCGCATCCACCGCCGAGCCATTGGTGACAAAGAACGGCATCGCGGCGCACCACCAGAAGGCGTTTTTGGCCAGATAGGCCGGATGCCGCGTGTAGGCATAAGGGCCATTTGTCAGCACGCCGCGGTAGGTCAGGTTGGAGAAACGGATGCCAAAGGCCATTGTTGCCCAGGCATAGATCGCGGTCAGGAAGACCAGCAGCGCGGCCCACACCCACAGCAGCACGGTCTGTCCGTCCAGCAGATGAAACCAGTTGTCATCGCCATAGGTGTTGGCAAGGTAGAACAGCGGCCGGTCGGGCGGGTTCATCAGCTGGAACGGCGGATAACAGATCAGCGCCGCGACCCAGCCCGCAAGATACGGATTGGCCGAGCGGATCTGCGCGTCGAGCGGCTTCATCGTCAGGATGTAGCCAACCGTGCCGATCTGCTCGTCGATCACGAACATCAGCGTGATCAGCAACGTCGCCAGCCCCACCGGGCTGGTGAAAAAGGCGCTCCAGTCAGGCGCGACCAGATTGGCGAACCCGCCCGGAACAATGCTGATCATAAAGGCGGTGAAAAAGCCCTTTACCGCCCAGCTGCGCAAGTGGATCCACACCTGCGCGGGATCGAACGGCTCGCGCCCGATCAGCAAGGCGCCGAAATGCCAGCTGGCATCGCGCGGCTCGATCAGCACCCGGTCGAGCCACAGCACATAGGGGACCGATAGCACGAACAGCGGCAGCGCCGCGCTGCCCAACACATGCATCGCGGTCAGATAGGGTTCGTGCCAGTACCAGCGCGCGACGCAATAGAGGAACCCGATGATCGCCCAGGTCGCCCACAACCCGGCCAGTTTGGTGATCGAAATGTCGATTACGCTGGTCAGCGGGCGCGGCCGATCCCAATCGATCCCGGTCGAGGCGCGGCGGTGCACTTTGGTGACCAGCAGTTCCCACAATACCATCGGCAAGGCCGCGACCACCAGCCCGGTCAGCGCGGCATAAGGCCCGGTCAGCCGCTCGGCGCGGCTGGACAGCCCGAACGCGGTGACCAGTTCGGGCCAGAAATGGCACAGCGCAATCCAGCCGCTCAGCGCCGCCAGCCCAAGCAGGCCGACCACGCCGGAGACGTCGCTGGCGGGCCGCACGGCGGCTGGGGGAGCGGGCGATGGCATCGTTCCGGCGCTAGCCCAAAAGGGTTAAGGGCCGGGTAACGCTACCTTGCTGCGGGTGCAGAGCCTAACGGAAGGCGTTGATCCGGCCGCTATCGTCGAGCACATAAAGCGTCGATCCGGCGACGACCGGCGCCAGCGTTACCGGCGCCTTGACGTCGGCAGCGAGCACCGGCTGGCCGTCGGTCGCAGCGGCCGAGAACACCTGGCCGAGCGAATTGACGAACCACAGCCGGTCGCCTGCGAGCACCGGACCCGACCAGAACAGCGGATCCTTCTTCTTTTCGACATTGCGGAACGCGGCCAGCTGGGTCAGCCAGCGCACCTTGCCGCTCGAGCGGGCAATGCACAGCAGCCGCGCATCGTCGGTCAGCGTGAAGATCCAGTCGCCCGCCACCGCCGGGGTGGAAATCCCCGCCAGGTTAAGCTCCCAGATCCGCTGGCCGGTAACCAGTTCGTAGGCCGCCATGCGTCCGCCCTGGCCCAGCGCATACACCCGGCCGCGATCAATGATCGGATCGGCGTCGATATCGGTAAGTACCCCCACAGACGTCGAGAGCGAGGTGCGCGCCAGTGCGTCGGTCCACAATTCGCGTCCATTTTCATAACGATAGGCGATCAGTTCGCCGGTCGAGTAGCCAGCGATGATCGTGCCCTGCCCGGCGGCGGGGGCAGCCACGCCGAACACTCCGGTCTGCCCGACCGAAGCGGCCGCGTTCCACACCTGCGTGCCGTCAGCGGCGTTGAGCGCGACGATCTGGTTGGCCTGGGTCATCACGAACACGCTGCCAAAGGCGATCGTGGGCGAACCGCGCAGCGGACCCGCCGGCTTGACCTTCCACAGCTGCTCGCCGGTGGCGACGTTAAGCGCGGCGACTTCGCCAAGGCCAGTGGTGATATAGACCCGGTCTTCCGCCACGCTGGCGCCGCCGCCATAGATCGAACTGGCGCCATCACCCTTGATCTGGAAGTTTTTCTGCCAGCGTTCCACGCCGGTCTTGGCATCGAAGGCATGCACTATCCCGACGGTGTCCATCACGAACAGCATGCCGCCGCTGATCACCGGCGCGGCAGCGAGCCGCTGTTTGGTGGTCGATCCGGCGATCCGGGCGGTCCAGATCCGGCTGGGCGCGGCGGCCAGCGCGAGGTTGCCGTAGCTCTTGTTGGCGGTGCCGCCGGCTTGCGCCCAATCGGCATTCTCGGTCGCCGGGGGCAGTATTACCGCCACCCCGTCCAGCGCGGGATCGACCGTGGCGCTGGTATCGACCCGGCTGAGGATCGCGACGCGGTTGCCCACGGTCGGCGTGGCCGGCTTGTCCTTGCCCTTAAAAATGCCGCAGCCGGACAGGCCCGCCACCAGGACGAGCGCCACGGCGGCGGTAAGGCGGGTGTTGATCATGGTCGAGGGCATCATGTATCCTTGGCTTAAGCCGGTTTTTGCTGGTTGGGTGCGGTCGCCGGCGGCGGCGGCGGCTGCTGCTCGGCAGCGGCAGCAGCAGCCGCCGCAGGGTTTTCGTTCGGCAGATCGACGCCGCCGTCATAGCCCAGCCCGCTGGCGATCTGGCGCACCCGCACGCGAATCGATTGCGGCACGGTCTTGTCCTGCCCGATCTGCGCGAACAGCGCGCCGGCCAGATCCGGCCGGCCCGCATCAAGATAAGCCATGCCGAGCAGTTCGCCCGCAGTGCCGAAATAGGTATTGCCCGGAACCGCCACCGGCTTGAGCTTGGCGATCACCGCGTCGGGCTTCATCGCATCATAGCGCAGCGCCACTTCGCGCACCGCCGCCAGATCGCGGTAGAGCTTGGGGGCCTTGGAATCGGCCGCAATCGCGGCGAATTTGCTGGCCGCATCGTCGATGTTGCCCTGTTCGGCGGTAATCGCAGCCAGCGTCATCGCGGCGAGCGTGCGGCTGGCGGCGGGGCCTTCCCGGGTCAGCGCTGCGAACTCGTTGGCCGCCGCGCCGAATTGTCCGGCCTGCAGTTTGTCGAGCGCAAGCATTGCCTTTTCGCTGCGCAGTGCAGCCTCGCTCTTGACCGAATTGTCCCAGTACAGGTAGCCCGCGAGCGCCAGCAACCCCGCCGCCAGCACCGCGCCGACCGGCTTGGCAAAGCGCTTGAACGCATAAACCACCTGCTCTTCGCGCAGCGCCTCGTCGACCTCGCGCAGGAAGCCGTCTTGCTGCGCGGCATCGCGCTCAGCGGCTTTGGTGGCGGGGACGGGATTGGACGGTGGAGGAATGGCCAAGTCTGGTGCCTTCGGTGGCTGCAGGGATCAATTTGGGGGCTGTTTAGCGGATGGGCAGACCATTTCAACGCGCAACTTCTGGATATGCCCCGGTGAAGCTGCGGTGAACGGTGTGAATCATGGGAAATGCGCGCGCTTTAGCGCCCTCGCATAAACCGCGCGGTACGCTGCGATCATCGCTGCCTCATCGTATTCGGCCACGGCCCGCGCACGATTGGCGCTGCCGATCGCCGCCCGCGCCGCCGGATCGCTGGCCATTGCGACCAAGGCTGCGGCCAGCGCGGCTTCATCGCCCGGCGGGGTGATGAGCACGAGATTGTCCGCCGCGACCATGCTCGGCACATCACCAACCGCCGGGCTGACCACCGCCAGACCCGCCGCCATCGCCTCGACCACCGAAATCGGAAACTGCTCGCTGTCGGACGAGAGCGCGAACAGATCGAACTGCCGCAGCGCCTGCGCCGGATCGGGGGCGAACCCGGGCAGATGCACCCGCGCCGCAATTCCCAGGCGCGTCGCCTCGGCCATGATCGCGGCGCGTTCGCTGCCTTCGCCCACGATCACCAGTTCCCACGGCGGCGGCAGCGCGGCAACGGCGCGGACCAGACGCGGCAGGTTCTTGACCGCGCGCAGCCCGGCCAGCGTGCCCAGCCACAGTGCTCCTGCCGGCTTGTCCAGCCCGGGCAACCCCGCCAATCGGGCGCCGCCGTGCGCCGTGGCCGCATAAGCGCCAAGGGGAATGCCATTGGCAATGCGCCGCAACTGGCCCGGCGCGACCCGCCAGACCTGCGCGGCGATGGTTTCCAGCACCCGCGAGGGCACCACCAGCGCCGCCGCCGTGGTCAGCGTCAGCCGGCGAAAGCGGTTGCGGATCGGCTTGAGCCCATGCGCCTCGTCCTGATTGAAGCCGTCCTCGTGATGCACCAGCGGCGGCAGGCGCAGCACCCGGCCAAACAGCCAGTGCGCGCCAACCGCATCCATCGCCCCCCAGTTGTAGGTCAGCACCAGATCGAACCCGCGCAGCGCGCGCGCGATCCGCCACCACCGAACCGGGCCGGGCTTGCCCGCCAGCGATGGAAAATCGGCCGGGTAGCTGACCGCCACGGCCGGATCGACCGCGCTGGCTGCGCCAAGTTCGCCTGCAACCCCCGATACCACGACGTGGTCCACGTCAGGTCCGAAGGCGTTCATCAGCTTGGCCGCGCGCAATTCCTTGCCGCCGGTGGAAAAGGTCGAATGGAGGTGCAGCAGCCGCAGCCGGGCCTGACCGCTCATGTAATCCGCGCCAGCAGGCGATCAAGCGCCGCCACCGCGGCCGGTTCATCGAGCATCGGCGCATGGCCGACCCGCGCAACCGTTACCGCATCGGCACCGGGCAACCGCTGCGCCATCTGCTGCAGCGCTTCTTCGCGCAGAACATCGGACAGTTCGCCGCGCAGCAGCGTCACCGGTTTACCGCCCAGCGCCAGCAGCGCGGGCCACAGATCGGGCACCGGCGCGCTTCCCGGCGCGGCAAGCGCTTCAGCGATTTTCATGTCATAATCGAACACGATCCGGCCGTTGCCGCCCAGCACCATCGCCCGCTTGGCCATCGCCAGCCAGTCCGACGCCTGGTAATCGGGAAAGGCGCTGGCTTGGGTTTCCTCGATCGCGCGCGCCGCGTGCATCCAGGTGGGAAAACTGCGGCCCTGCCCGACATAACCGCGGATCCGCGCCAGACCGGCGGGATCGAGTTCGGGGCCGACATCGTTGAGCAGCGCCCCGGCGATCCGCTCGGGCGCGCGCGCGGCGAGCAGCATGGTCAAGAGCCCGCCCAGCGAGGTGCCGATGGCGACGAACCGGTCGATTGCCTGATCGGCCAGCAGCAATTCCAGATCGTCGGCATATTGCAGCGGATTGTAACTCGCCGGGTCCCTGGCATAGCCGCTATCGCCGCGCCCGCGCAGATCGGGGCACAGCACCCGCCATTCGCCCGCCAGCCGCTCGGCCAGCTGCGCAAAATCGCGGGCGTTGCGGGTCAGCCCGGGCAGGCACAGCAGCGGCGGCCGATCGGCCCGGCCCGGATAGTCGCGAAAATGGAGCCGCAGCCCATCGCCGCTGGTCCAGAAGCGGTCGGCCCAGACGCGGTCCGTAAAGCCCGGTGCTGCGGCAGGTCGAGGGGGGGCGAGCGGCGCGGTCATGACAGGCGCCAAGTCTATTGCCCGATGCAGCCCGGCGCGCAAGCCGAACCGCGCGGAGCGGAGCGCGCGGCGCGCAAACCTTTGCAAAACACCGCATTGCCGCTAAGGCGCACAAAATCCCTACAGGGGCACCAATCTTGAGCGGAATGAGACATTGAGCACACCGCAGATCGTTTCCTACGAACCGGCGACCGGCAATGAAATCTGGCGCAGCAAGCACGGCAATGTTGACGAGATCGTCGATCGCGCCCGGCGGGCCTGGCCGGCTTGGGCAGCGCAGCCGCTCGCCAACCGGATGGAGCTGATGCGGCGCTTCGCCAACGAAGTGCGCAAGGAAAACGAAAAGCTTGCCACCCTGATCGCGCGCGAGACCGGCAAACCGCTGTGGGAAGCCCGGACCGAGGTTGAAAGCGTCATCAACAAGGTCGAAATTTCGATCCGCGCCTATGCCGACCGCACCGCGCAGCGCAAGCTCGACAATGCGCTGCAAGGCACCGCCTCGCTGCGCCACAAGCCGCACGGCGTAATGGCCGTGCTGGGGCCGTACAATTTCCCCGCGCACCTGCCCAACGGCCACATTGTGCCGGCGCTGATCGCGGGCAACGCGATTGTGTTCAAGCCGTCGGAAAAGACTCCGGCAACCGGTGAACTGCTGCTGCAATGCTTCCACCGCGCGGGGGTTTCCGCCGCAGTGGTGCAATTGCTGGTCGGCGGGCCGGAAGAAGGCCAGGCATTGGTCGGCCATGACGGGATCGACGGGGTGCTGTTCACCGGATCGGCGCACACCGGCATCGCGATCAACCGCCGGCTGGCGGCGCGGCCCGACAAGATCCTCGCGCTCGAGATGGGCGGCAACAACCCGCTGGTGGTGTGGGACACCCCCAAGATTACCGACGCGGCGGCGCTGGTTATCCAATCGGCCTTTACCAGCGCTGGCCAGCGCTGCACCGCGGCGCGGCGGCTGATTGTCAAATCGAGCATGTACGATGCGCTGATCGCCGAAGTGAAAAGCATGGCTGACCGGGTGATCGTGGGCGCCCCGTTCGATGATCCCGCGCCGTTCATGGGCCCGGTGATCGATAACGAATCGGCCGATGGGCTGACCGAAAGCTTCCTTTACCTGCTCAGCCACGGCGGCAAGGCGATCAAACACATGGTCCGCCCGCGCGACGATCTGCCGTTCCTGTCACCTTCGATCATCGATGTCAGCGCGGTCAAGGACCGGCCCGACGTCGAACTGTTCGGGCCGCTGCTGCAAGTCGTGCGGGTCGATGATTTCGACGAGGCGATTGCCGAGGCCAACAACACCCGCTTCGGGCTCGCGGCCTCGCTGGTGGGCGGCACCCCGCAGGAATACAACCGCTTCTGGGCCAATGTCCGCGCCGGCGTAATCAACTGGAACCGCCCGACCAATGGCGCCAGTTCGGGCGCGCCGTTCGGCGGGGTGGGCCTTTCGGGCAATCACCGCCCCAGCGCCTATTACGCGGCCGATTACTGCGCCTATCCGGTCGCCTCCAACGAGATGGAACAGCCGCGCGCGATGCTGGGCGTGGGCTTGCGCAACGCCTGAGCTAAAATCCGGCGGTCAACAGGTCGACTTCGGTCAGCCCACCGCCGCGCTGGCGGGCATAGACCGCATAGGCAGCACCGCCTTGGCTGCCGGCCACCACCTCATCGCTGCCCTCGCGGCGGCGCGCAGCGGGCAGTTTGGCCGCGCGCGCGCTGGCATAATAGAAATCCACCGCATCGCTGACCGCGACCGGGGTGATAAAGCGCACCGCGCGCAGCTTGCACCCGGCAATGTCGCTGCCCGCCGCCATGATCGCGTGACCGCGCGGATAGATCGGCAGGCCGGCCGGCAGCCGCGCCGCCCAGGCCATCGTGAAGCCAAGCTGGTCGGCGCAGGCGGGCGACGCGATCCCGGCGGCGGCGGCCAGCGCGGGCATGGTCAGCGCCCCGGCCAGCCGCGAATTGCGACTTGTCGTCCCGGGGCCGGGAGCGGTGGGCGGCGCTATGCCCAACTGGGTCTGCGCGGCGGCGCGCGCGGCGGCGGCTTCTTCGGGCGTGCCGATAAAGTCCGGCAAGTCGCCTTGCGCCGGACCACCGCCCGACAGCGCCGAATTACCCCGGTTTTGCGCGGAAAGATCGGGATCGATCATAATCGGATCGTTGAGCGCCGCCGCCGCCGCCGGATCGCGCTCTTCATTCGGATCAGCGGCTTTATCCGCACCGGAACAAGCGGCCAGCGCCAACAGCGGCAGCAAAAAGGTGAGCACCGGATGCGGCATCAATGGTCTTCCAGCCAGCAGCGCACGAACCTGCGCGGCGCTTTCATGCCGCATCGGACAGCCCGGTGCAAAGGCTGTGTGACCAGCACAGCGCCAGCCGCACAGGACCGGGGGCGTTATCATCAGGTGACAACGCCCCCCGCAGCACCAGCTTGCGACCCGACTGCTGCGTGTCCCGCCACTCAACGGGCGATTGCTCACTCCGTTCCGGAAACAGGCCCCTAAGGGCTCGAAGCTGAACCGGTGGCAACGCCGGTTAGGCTTGCCCGCTGACCCAGCGGCGGCTAGCGCGCGTCCATGCCGAAGCCAGCCATGCAAACCGGGGATTCACCCCAGCCGCACGGCGGACTGCCGCTGGCGCTGGGCGCTTACCTGATCTGGGGCTTTATGCCGCTGTACCTGCTGCTGGTGCACTGGGTGCCGCCGTTCGAATTCATCGGCTGGCGGATTATCTGGACGCTGCCGCTGTGCCTGGCGGTGGTGGCCTGGCGCGGTCAGGGATCGGCGTTGCTGAGCGCGCTGCGCCGCCCGCGCAATGTTGCCCTGTTGGCCATGAGTGCGCTGCTGATCGCGGTCAACTGGACGGTTTACGTGATCGCGATCCAATCGGGCCACGTGTTCGCGGCCAGCCTGGGTTATTACATCAACCCGCTGGTCAATGTGCTGGCCGGAACGCTGCTGCTGGGCGAGACGCTGTCCCGGCGGCAATGGCTGGCGGTCGGCCTGGCGGCGCTGGGCGTTTCGCTGCTGGCGTGGGACGCGCGCGAGATGCTGTGGATCGGCCTGACCCTGGCGATCAGCTTCTCAGGCTACGGTTTGGTGCGCAAACTGGTCGCGGTTGAATCGCTCCCCGGGCTGACGATCGAGACGCTGCTGCTGTTGATCCCGGCAGCGCTGACTGTGTGGTGGTTTGCGCAAGGCCCTGATGGATCGGCGATGACGCGCGGCCCGGGTGCCGCCGCGCTGGTGATGGCTGGCGGGGCGATTACCGGGGTGCCGCTGCTGCTGTTTGCGGCTGCTGCGCGGCGGATGGACTATTCCAGCCTGGGGATGGTGCAATATTGCGCCCCGACGATCGTTTTTCTGCTCGGCGTGTTCGTGTTCGGCGAGCCGCTGCGCGCCATCCAGCTCGCGTGTTTTGTGTTGATCTGGTGCGCGATCGCGGTGTTCGTGTGGGATATCCTGGCGCAGCGCCGCGCACGGTTACTCAGCCAGGCCCCAGCCTAGCGTCTCGCCGGCGTGGAACAGGACAATCGCGGTGCCGTTCGCGTCGATCTGCGGCGGAACCAGGACCGCGCGCCGTTCCAGCGTGATCGTGCCCGAATTGACCGGAAGGCCATAAAACGCCGGGCCATTGCGCGAAGCAAAGCCCTCAAACCGGTCGAGCGCATTCTCTTCGTCGAACACCGTGACATAGCTTTCCAGCGCATAGGCCGCGTTGAAAATCCCCGCGCAACCGCACGCCGCTTCCTTGGCGGAAACGGCGTGCGGCGCGCTGTCGGTGCCGAGGAAAAACCTGGCCGAGGCTGACGTTGCCGCCTTGCGCAAGGCGAGCCGGTGCGCCTCGCGCTTGGCCACCGGCAGGCAGTAGGCGTGCGGGCGCAGGCCGCCTTCGAACATGGCGTTGCGGTTGATGTGCAGATGCTGCGGGGTGATCGTCGCCGCCACCGTGGCTGGTCCCTGCGCCACGAACTGCGCGGCCTCGGCGGTGGTGATATGTTCGAACACCACCTTCAGTGCGGGCATTTCGCGCACCAGCGGCGCCAGCACCCGGTCGATGAACACCGCCTCGCGGTCGAAGATGTCGACCGCTGGATCGGTAACCTCGCCGTGGATCAGCAGCGGCATCCCGAGCCGCTGCATCCGCTCGAGCGCCGGGCGGATCTGCGCAACATCGGTGACACCGTGCGCCGATCCCGTGGTGGCGTGCGCCGGATAGAACTTGGCGGCGGTGAACACCCCCGCAGCGAACCCCCGCTCAAGCTCGTCGGGATCGATCCCGTCGGTCAGAAAGCAGGTCATCAGCGGGGTAAAGTCCGAACCCGGCGGCAAGGCGGCCACAATCCGCGCCCGATAAGCCGCTGCCGCCGCCGCCGTGGTGATCGGCGGTGACAGGTTGGGCATCACGATCGCGCGCGCAAACTGCCGCGCGGTATATGCCGCCACCCCGGCCATCACCGCGCCATCGCGCAGATGGACGTGCCAGTCGTCGGGGCGGGCGATGGTGAGGGTCGCAAAATCAGTCATGCCTTTCCCTTAGAGCGGTCACACCCTATCTGTCACCCATGACTGCAACCCACCTGACCAGCCGCGCCGTGATCCGGCTGACCGCGACCGAACCGGGTGAAGACCTGCGCGATTTCCTGCAGGGGCTGGTGACCAATGACGTGGCGGGTCCGCTGCCGGTGTGGGCGGCGCTGCTCACCCCGCAAGGCAAGGTACTGTTCGACTTTCTGGTCTGGGCCGACGGCGACGCGCTGCTGCTCGATTGCGAAGCGGTGCAGGCCGAGGCGCTGATCAAGCGATTGTCGATGTACCGGCTGCGGCGCAAGCTCGCGATTGCGCTCGATCCGGCGTTGGCGGTGCATTGGCGGCCCGGTCTGGATGTCTCGCCCGATCCGCGGCTCGCCAGTCTGGGTCAGCGCTGGCTGGGCGCGGCCGACGGGGACAGCGCCGAGCCCGCCTGGCTGACCCACCGGCTGGCGCTGGGGGTGTGCGAAGGCGCGGCCGAACTGGGCGATCTGTTGTGGCTGGAATGCAATGCCGCCGAGCTGGGCGGGGTCAGCTTCACCAAGGGCTGCTATGTCGGCCAGGAAAATACCGCGCGCATGAACTGGCGGGCCAAGGTCAACCGGCGGCTGGTGGTGGTGCCGCTGGACGAAAGCGATCCAGCACGGCAGCGCGCGGCCTATCCGCAGCTTGGTCTGGCGGTCGATCACCGGCGGATCGAAACGATCAGCCCGGCACAGACCCCCGACTGGATGATGTCCGGCGAATCCTAGTCCGCAGCGGCGTGCGCGTGCGCGGCCGATTCGCTCAGTAGCGTTTCGGCCGTGAGCCGCGCCGCGTTGCGCGGCAGATCCAGCGCCTTGGCCATTGCCCCGCCCAGCAGTGCATCGCCCAGCGCCATCAGGATCAGCGCCAGCGTCGTCGCGCGCATTTGTTCCACGCTTTCGACCCCCGGGCCCAGCCGGTCGACCAGATCATGGACTTCCTCGATAATCGGATCGAGCGCATCCTCATTGCCCGACAGCAGCATCCACGAAGCCAGCGCGCCCGCGCCTTCCTTACCGAACGCGTCGAACACCAGATCGACAATTTCACGCGCCGAGCCAAGCCCGGCCCGCTGGGCAAACACCGCCTCGGCAATTGTTGCACAGACGGTGCGCGACAAATGTTCCGCCAGCCCCTTTTGCAGCCCCGCCGCCGAACCGAAGTGGTGCAGCAGGTTGGCGTGCGTGCGCCCGATCCGCGCGGCCACAGCCTTGAGCGTGACCGCCTGCGGGCCCAGTTCGATCAGCAAGGCGCGCGCCGCTTCGACGGCGACGGCGCGGCTCTCTTCCTGAGTCAGGCGCTTTCTTATTGACATTAATGTAAGTTACCTTAGACGGGTCAGGATGAATGCTATGACCCAGCTCCCCCTCGACGTAGAACCCGCCGCGCCTTCGGGCAAGCGAGCTGTACCGACCCCCGCCGACCTGACCATTACCGTGCGCGACCAGCGTTTCGGGCGTGAGCGCAAGCCCGGCAAGTGGTGGCTGGCGGGCGATCCGGTGGCGACTCACTGGCACAATTCGCTGTCCGCCACCTTCCCGCGCGGCGAGGCGATGTTCATCGAAGCGGTCAAGGCGCACCGCGACGGCGTTCCGCCCAAGCTTGCGGGCGAAATTCGCGCGTTTGTGAAGCAGGAAATCAATCACACCCGCGAACATCTGGTGTTCAACAAGGCGGCGATCGAGGCCGGCTATGACCTCGATGCGATCGACCGCCGGCTCGAGGCCAATCTGGCGCTGACCAAAGATCGCCCGCCGATCATCAACCTCGCCGTGACCATTGCGCTGGAACACTACACCGCGATGATGGCCAACGATTTCCTGTCCAATCCCAAGCACTTCGCCGGGGCCGAGCCTGACTGCGCGGCGATGTGGCGCTGGCACTCGATGGAAGAGATCGAGCACAAGGGCGTCGCTTACGACACATTTCTGCATGCGACCCGCAGCTGGACCCGGTGGCGCCGCTGGAAACTGAAATCGATCATGATGCTGCTGGTTTCGGGCACTTTCCTCAAGAACCGCTGGAACGACACGCTCGAACTGCTGGCGCAGGACGGGATCACCGGACCCCGCGTAAAGCTTCGGTTGGCCTGGTATCTGGTCGGCTCGCCCGGCGAGCTGCGCCGCGTGTTTCCAGCCTGGTGTTCCTATTTCCTGCCCGGTTTTCACCCGTGGAACCACGACGACCGCGCGCTGATCGGCAAGACCGCGAGCGACTTTGCCGACGCCGTGCTCGCCTAGGCCGCGCGCATCGCCGGCAGCCCGTCATCGTCGCCGGACCCGTCGCAATCGGACGCTGCTCCCAGTTTAAGCGTATGCACCACGCCCGGCACATCGCAGCCCCGTGCGCGGCTGTAGCTGGGGCGCACCTCACCAGTCGCACGAAAGCCCAGCTTGCGCAGCACTCGGCCCGAGGCTGGATTATCGAGATAATGCTTGGCGACGATCCGCTGGTGGCCCAGCGTGCGCGCCAGGCGCAACACGGCGCGGCCAGCCTCGGTCGCATAGCCCCGCCCCCAATAGTCGCGCCCAACCCAATAGCCCAGTTCGACGTCATCGCCATCGCGGGCCAAGCCCACACAGCCCACCAGTTCAGTCGGGCCCGAGGTATTCGGCAAGGTTACAAAGAAATGCGGGCAACGCGCATCTTGCGGTTGCTCGGCAAACCAACGGGCATCGGCGGCGGTATAGGGCCACGGCACCTTGGCGAGGTTCTTGACCACCGCGGCGTCGGCGATCCGGACCAGCAAGTCGGTCCAGTCCTCGGGCCAACCCGGGCGCAAAAACAGCCTTTCGCTGCGAATGAACATTGTCCGTCTCCCAATTCGTTCGCCCTGCTCCAGCCGCTTAGCGCCGGGGCATGACAGTGCCATTACAGCTTGCGTCAGGACGCATACCCAGTGGGGCGCCTGGAACAAGCTGTGCTGAGGGAGAGACGAAAAGAGGGAGACGGGCGGGCCCTCTCCCTCATTTGGCCGGACCGAAGTCCAGCGGGGCCACCCGTCAGGATGGCCCGTTGGCAACCATCCGGTTTATTCGGCGGCGAGCGCCATATCGACCGACACATATTTGCGGCCAAGCTTGCCAGCGTGAAAGCGCACGCGGCCCACGGTCAGCGCGAACAAGGTGTGATCCTTGCCGATGCCGACATTGGCGCCCGGATAAACGCGGGTGCCGCGCTGGCGAATGATAATGTTGCCGCCGATCACGTCCTGACCGCCGAACTTCTTTACGCCGAGGCGACGGCCTGCCGAATCGCGACCATTGCGCGAGGAGCCGCCTGCTTTTTTATGTGCCATCTGGGTCTACTCCGAATTCTTATTCAGCGGGCTTTTCAGCCTTGGGCGCAGCCTTTTTGGCCGGAGCCTTTTTGGCGGGCGCTGCAGCAGCCTTGGGGGTTGCGACTGCCGGTGCAGTTTCGGCCTTGGCGGCCGGGGCGGAGGCAACAGCTGCGGGTGCCACAGCAGCCTTGGGCGCAGCTTCGGCCTTGGGCGCCGCGTCCTTCTTGGCCGACTTCTTCTCGTCGCCGATGGCCAGGATGCGCAGCAGGGTTAGCTGCTGGCGGTGGCCGTTCTTGCGGCGATAGTTGTGGCGGCGGCGCTTTTTGAACACCACGACCTTTTCGCTCTTGGCCTGCGCGATGATTTCCGCCGAAACCACGACACCCTTGATGTCCTTGATCTCGCCGCCATCGCCGGCCAGCAAAACGTCGCCCAGCGTGATGGTCTCACCGGCTTCACCAGCCAGCTTTTCAACCGCGATCTTGTCTCCGGCGGCAACCCGGTATTGCTTGCCGCCCGTGCGCACTACTGCGAACATGGTGCTCTTATCCGTTCATTTCACCTGACTACCCGGCCAATCGGGCAGCGTCCCGGTCCCCGCCTGACGGCAGGAGACCAGAAGAGTGGGTGCCCCTAAATGAACCGGCGGAGCGTGTCAACGGCGAGCTTGCGCGTTTTGCGGGGTGCTGTGACGAGCCCGGGCGCATGCGGGCCATTGGCGCAGCGCACCGGTGTTGCTAGGGTAGCAACATGCCGATCCGCCCGACCGCTTCGATCCTGCTGACCGCCGCGCTGGTGCCCGCATTGCTGCTGGGTGCCTGCGCCCGCGACACCGGCGAATATCCCTCGCTCGCGCGGCGTCCGGCCGAGCGGCTGACCGCCACCTTCGATGCCCCGACCGCCCCTGCTGCCGTGGTTCTGCCTGCGCCCGGCCCCGCGGTGATCGGCCAGCTCGGTCCGTTGGTCAGCGCGGCGCAGCGCGCCGACGCGAAGTTCCGTCAGCGCGAGCCACGCGCGCGGTCGCTGGTCAGATCGAGCAGCGGCGCGAAGATGGGCAGCGAATCGTGGGCAGTGGCGACCACCGCGGTCTCTGAACTCGTGGTCGCGCGGGCCGAGGCGATGGTCGCGCTGGCTGATCTCGATACGCTGTATAACGATACCCGGGTGCACGGTGAAGATCCCGGCGCAATCGGCGCGGCGCGCGATACGGTGACCGGGCTGATCGGGCGGCAGGATCAGGTGCTGGGCGAACTTCGGAGCTGGCTGGGAAGTTAAGCCCGCTCGATCAGATCCAGCGCGCCAGCCCCGCATAATCATCGGCGCGCGGCTCGATCCAGTGCCACACCCCGGCGCGCCGCTCGCGCTTCCAGAACCACGATTCGCTCTTGAGGTGATCCATCGCATAGTCGGCGGCGGCAAAGGCCTGGCGGCGGTGCGGTGCCGCCGCGGCGACCAGCACGATCGGCTCGCCCGGGGCCAGTTGCCCGGTGCGGTGCAGGATCAGCAGCCCGTCCAGCTGCCACCGCGCAGCGCAGACCGCCCCCAGTTCGCGCATCCCCGGCCGGGTCAGCGGTTCGTAATGGCGCAGTTCGAGCAGTTCGGCGCCCTCACCCCCGCGCACCTGCCCCAGGAAACTGACGATCCCCCCGGCCCCGCGCTGCGCCGCATTGAATGCCGCCAGTTCGCTGATCGGATCGAACGGCGCGTCGAGCAGGCGAACGTCGGCCGCCATGTCAGCTACCATGTCAGCCGCCACTGACGGGCGGGAGGAAAGCCAGTTCGTCATGCTCGCGCAGCACAATCCCGCCGCGCTCGGCGATCAGCACGCCGTTGAGCGCCATGCGCACCCGCTCGCCGAGCAAGGCGACCGCCAGATCGGGTTCGAGCGCCGCCAGCACCGCCTCGAGCGGACCGGGCGTGACGGCCCGCTCGCGCGCGCCGGCAGCATCCTCGAGCCGCCCCAGAAAAACCAGCCGGGCCGACAACCTAGCCGCCGGTCAACGACATGTGCCGCGCCAGCGCCGGGGCAGCGCCGGGTGCGCGAATCGCAAAGTGGTGCCGCTCGGGCTTGATCCGCATCGCCTGATCGAGCCCGGCGGACAGTGCCGCAGCTGGATCGTCGCTGCGCAAGGCGGCGCGCAGATCGACCTGCTCGGTCCCGCCCAGACAGGCGAACAGCTGCCCGGTCGCGGTCACCCGCACGCGGTTGCAGTCCGCGCAGAAATTGTTGGTCAGCGGCGTGATCAGCCCGAGCCGTCCCCCCTTCCCATTGGCGGTTTCGGCCACATCGAAATAGCGCGCCGGGCCGCCGCTGCGGTGTGCGCTGGGGGTAAGCGTAAACCGGGTTTCGAGCGCGGCGCGCACCGCATCGAGCGGCAGGTAATGATCGAACCGGTCGGTCTCGACCGCGCCCAGCGGCATCACCTCGATCAGCGTCAGGTCGAAACCCTGCCCGTGCGCCCAGCCGATCAGTTCGGGCAGCTCGTCCGCGTTGATCCCTTTGAGCGCCACCGTGTTGAGCTTGACCGCCAGCCCCGCCGCGCGCGCCGCGGCCAAGCCTTCGAGCACTTGCGGGAGGCTGTCGCGCCGCGCCAGCGCGGCGAATTTGGCGCGGTCAAGCGTATCGAGCGAGACGTTGATCCGCCGTACCCCGGCGGCGTACAGATCGCCGGCAAATTCAGCCAGCCGGGTGCCGTTGGTGGTAAGCGTCAGTTCCTCCAGCCCATCACCGAGCTTGCGTCCGAGCGCACGAACCAGCTCGATCATATCGCGCCGCACCAGCGGTTCGCCCCCGGTCAGCCGGATCTTGGTCACCCCGCGCGCGATAAAGCCGAGCGCGAGCTGGTGCAGCTCTTCAAGGCTGAGCACGTCCTTGCGCGGCAGGAAGGTCTGCCGTTCGGGCATGCAATAAGCGCAGCGCAGATCGCAGCGATCTGTAACCGAGAGCCGCAGGTAGCTGATCCGCCGCTGGAACTGGTCAACAAGAGGTGCGCCGGGGTTCATTCTGCAGGCAATACCACAAGACCGGCCCCCGCGTCATCCAGTGGCAGGTATTGCCCGGTCACCCCGTCGGCTGCTTCAAGGTAGGCCTGCGCCGCCGCGATGGCCGGCGCGCCGCCCCCAGCAATCGCATTGACCCGCGCCGCAGTGTGCTCGCGCGCCAGCGTCTGCACCGCCGCCAGCTGCCAGCCGCGATGGGTGTGATCGGCGGCCGCGAACACCAGCGTCAGGCACGGCGCCCCGCCCTGCAGCAAAGCCGCCCCGCCCTGCAGCAAAGCCGCCGCGCGGGGCAGAAAGTCACGGTGGAAAGCCGCCGCAGCGGCGCTCGGCAGGTCCGGCAGTGGCTGGACTTCGAGCCGCGCCATCAGCGCCGCTCGCGGGTCAGCGTGATCCCGATGTGCTCGCCGTTTTCGCTGATCGCCAATTTGATGATCTTGACCGTGACCGCCTCGACCCGGTCATCCTGCACGAACAGCGTGGCGCAGATGTGATCGGCAACCGCCTCGATCAGCTTGAAGTGCACCCCTTGCGGCAGCGCCTCGCGCGCTGCGAATTTCAGGTCCATGTAATTCTTGCTGGCGCTGAGCGGGGTATCGGGCGCGTAATGCGGCGCGCAGGCCAGCCGCACCGTAATCGTGAAGCGCAGCGGCTGCGGTCGCCCGGTTTCCTCCGAGTAAATGCCGGTCAGGACATCGTGCTCGAATTCGGCGACTTCAAGGATAAGCGAATCGGCCATGGGTTCCCTTAACCGGAATTTGACCACCGCGCGAAAATTGCCGTCGGCAGCAGCCGGCCATCCGCGCCCGCTTCGCGCACCGCCAGATCGCCGTGTTCGATGGTGCCGGGCAGACCGGCGAACAGTTCGTCCATCAGCCCGGCCAGCGCGAGCGAAGACATCCGCACCGCATAGACGGTGAGGAACAGGAACCGGCTTTCGGCGCTGAGCAGCGCGCGGCAATCCGCCAGCAGCCCGGGCAGATGTTCCTCCAGCCGCCAGACCTCGCCTTCGGGCCCGCGCCCGAATTTGGGCGGATCGAGGATAATCCCGTCATACTGCTTGCCGCGCCGCACCTCGCGCGCGGCAAATTTGGCCGCATCATCGACGATCCAGCGGATCGGGCGCTCGGTCATGCCCGAAAGTTCGGCATTGACCCGCGCCTGCGCGACCGACTTCTTCGAGGCATCGACGTGGGTAACCGGGCCAAATTCGGACAGCGCCAGCGTGCCGACCCCGGTATAGCCGAACAGGTTGAGCGTGCTGGCGTCGTCCCGGCCGGACAATCGTTCGCTCATCCAGTCCCACACCGGGACCATGTCGGGGAAAAAGCCGAGGTGCCGAAACGGCGTGCACTGCGCGGTGAACCTGACCGCGCCCCGCGCCAGCGGCCAGCCATCCGCCGGGACCGGTGCGGCGAATTGCCAGCGCCCGCCGCCGTCCTCGTCCGAACCGGGGACGAATTCGCCTTCCGCCCGCCAGCGTTCCAGCCGCGGCGTCCACAGCGCTTGCGCATCGGGGCGGATGAACTGGTAGGGGCCGTAGCTTTCGAGTTTGCGCCCGTGTCCGCTGTCGATCAGCCGGTAATCGTCCCAGCCCTCGCCGACCATGAGCTGCGGCTGGAGCGTCAGGGCGGCCATCAGCCGTGCGGCACCGCGTGGGCGGCGACATAACCGGCCACCGCCGCATAGCCGCCAGTCAGTTCGACCAGCCGCTCCTCGCGCTCGAACAGATCGCCGATCCGCGCGGGCAAGATCGGCCGCTGGCCGGTCGCGCGCTCGACCGCGTCGCCGAACTTGGCCGGGTGCGCGGTGGCGAGCGTGACGACAGGAATTTCGCGCGGTAGATCGCTGGCGCGCGCCGCGTGCAGCCCGATTGCGGTGTGCGGATCGAGCAGCTCGCCGGTATTCTCATAAGCCCAGCGCAGCGCCTGCGCCATCTGATCGGCATCGGCCCGCGCGCTGGAAAACAGCCTGGCCGCGCCTTCGCGTTGCAGATTGGTCAGCTGCATCGCCTTGGTCGCCTCGAACCCCGCCATCTGCGCCGCCGTCGCCGCGCCATCGCGCCCGCCCAGATCGAACAGCAGCCGCTCAAAGTTCGAAGACACCTGGATGTCCATCGAGGGGCTTGCAGTGGGTGTGACAGTCCCGGCCGAATAGTCGCCGCTGGTCAAGGCGCGGTGGAGGATATCGTTGACGTTGGTCGCCACAATCAGCCGCGCCACCGGCAAGCCCATCTGGGCCGCGACATAGCCCGAGAAGACGTCGCCGAAATTGCCGGTCGGCACCGCGAACGCCACCGCGCGCTGCGGCGCGCCCAGTTGCAGCGCGGCGGCGAAGTAATAGACCACCTGCGCCATCAGCCGTGCCCAGTTGATCGAATTGACCGCGCCGATCGCAAAGCGGCTGGTCATTGCCGGATCATTGAACATCCGCTTCACCATCGCCTGGGCATCGTCGAACGTGCCCTCGACCGCGATGTTGTGCACATTGGGAGCGCGCACGGTGGTCATCTGGCGGCGCTGCACGTCGCTCACCCGGCCCTTGGGGTGAAGCATGAAGATCTCGATCCGCGCGCGTCCCGCCACAGCGTCGATCGCCGCCGAGCCGGTATCGCCCGAGGTTGCGCCAACAATGGTCAGCGGATCGCCGCCACGCGCAAGGAACTCCTCGAACAGCAGCCCAAGCAATTGCAGCGCCACATCCTTGAACGCCAGCGTCGGGCCGTGGAACAGCTCGAGCAGCCAGTGCTGCTGATCGAGTTGCCGCAGCGGGGTCACCGCCGCATGGGCAAACCCGCCGTAAGCCTGCGTGGTAAGTTCGAGCAGCCGCGCGGGCGACAGGCTGTCCCCGACGAACGGCTGCATCACCCGTGCGGCCAGTTCGGCATAGGGCAGACCGGCCATCGCAGCGATTTCTTCAGCGGTGAAACGCGGCCATTCGCGCGGCAGATACAGTCCGCCATCGCTGGCCAGGCCGGCCAGCGTCGCGCCGGCAAAATCGAGCGCCGGGGCGCTTCCGCGGGTGGAGATATATTCCATTACGGCGCGCCGTTAACCCGCGACGCCCGGCGCGGCAAGCCGCTTGCGCAGCGCCAGGCCATAGATCGCCAGCGCGGTCAGCGCGAACAGGAACCACTGGACCGCATAGGACAGGTGGTTGTTGGGTAGGTCAGCCGGATCGGGCCGGGCGTTGGCCGCCAGGCCAGCCAGCGGCGGATCGGCAATGACGCGGATCGCCGCCCCTGCCCCGGGGGCGATTGTACCGGTCACCGCGCCTCCTGCCCAAGCGACATTGCGCGGGTCTTTCGACCAGCCGATGACCACGTTCAGTTCCGCCAACTTCCGACCATCTAAACGCGTTCTGTCAGGACCCGTCAAATCGGGCTCGATCGTGCTGCAGCTTGCGGTATGCGCCCATCCGACCTCACCTTTGGCATTGCGGCCTGCCAGATCAGATCCCCCCTCAATGCGATGGCAATTGAATGAGACGCGCCGATATAACAGCGTGCGTGGATCGTATGGCAAGCGCTCAAGCTTGAACGAGGGGAGCTGCCTGGCCGCAGCATAGCGCACCAGCAGCGTTTGCTTCTGGTGCATCCGGTCAAGCTGCCAGAACCCCAGCCAGATCATTATGCCGACCGCGATCAGCACGATCAGCGTCGGAATTACTGGAATGCGCTTAAGCATGGTCACCGCCACATACCTCCAAATGCGAAAAGGGCAGCCGCGGGGAGCCCGGGCTGCCCTTTCGGCTGTGACTTGTCGCCAGTCATTATTCGACCGCGAAGCCCCAGTTGCCCCACACATAGATGCACAGGAACAGGAACAGCCAGACCACATCGACGAAATGCCAATACCATGCCGCGGCTTCGAACCCGAAATGTTGGCGCGGCGTGAAATCGCCGTTGTACGTACGCTTGAGGCAGACCGCGAGGAAGATCGTGCCGATGATCACGTGAAACCCGTGAAAACCGGTCGCCATGTAGAAGGCCGAACCATAGGTGTTTTTCCCGAAGGGGAACGGCGCGTTGATATATTCGTAGGCCTGCACGCTGCTGAACAGCAGACCCAGCAGGATTGTGGCCCACAGGCCTTTCTTGAGGCCATCGCGGTCACCGTGGATCAACGCGTGGTGCGCCCAGGTAACCGTCGTGCCCGAACACAGCAGGATCAGCGTGTTGAGCAGCGGCAGATCGAAGGAGTTCATCACCGCTTCGAGCGATTTGGGCGGCCACTGCCCGCCAATCACGTCCGAGATGGTCGAAGGGAACAGCGAAAAATCGAAGAACGACCAGAACCAGCCGACGAAGAACATCACTTCCGAAGCGATGAACAAGATCATGCCGTAGCGCAGGTGCAGTTGCACCACCGGGGTGTGATGGCCTTGATGCGCCTCGGCCACGACCTTGGTCCACCACTGCCACATCGTGAACAGGATTCCGGCCGTACCGAGCGGGAAGATGAAGTTGCCAGCCGCGATGTCGTGCATGAACAGCACCAGCCCGGTGGTCATCGTCAGCGCCGCAACCGCCCCCATGAACGGCAAGATATCGGGGTCTAGGATATGGTACTGATGGTTCTTGGTGCCGGCCATGTTGCTCTGGTCCCTATCGCTTGCAATAGCCGACAGGCAGGCCGCCGGCGCAAATTTCAACCCGCCCTTATCGCGCCCTCCGCGCCGGGTCCAGTGCCTTTGACGCAGGTTTCACCGGCCCTGCCACCGCCAGGGTTTGGGCCGCGCTCTGATCAGCCGAGACGTGGAAGGTATAGCTCAGCGTAATCTGGTTGGTGCGCGCCGCCTCGGGATCCTTGAGGATCGCAGGGTCGACAAAATAGATCACCGGCATCCGCACTTTCTGGCGCGGCGCAAGGGTTTGCTGGTTGAAGCAGAAGCACTGGATCTTCTTGAAATAGAGCCCGGCCAGAGCGGGTTCGACATTGAAGCTGGCGACCCCGGTGATCGGTTTGTCAGTTAGATTCTCAGCGGTGTAGTAGGCGATCCGACGCTCACCCATGCGCATTTCCTGCGTCACCTGCTCGGGGCCGAAGCGCCACGGCATCCGGGCGTCGACATTGCCATCGAAGCGCACCGAAATGCGCTGCGTGGCAACCTGCACCCCGCCCGCTTCGGCTGCGCTGGCGCGCTGGGTGGTGCCGCCGAACCCGGTGACCTGGCAGAATATCCGGTACAGCGGCACCGCGGCGAACCCCATGCCCAGCATCAGCAGCGACAACGCCAGCGCCATCAACCCGACCCGGCGATTGCGCGCGCGATCGGGCGTTACCACTCCAGCCATGATCAGGGCCCCCGCTTGACGATGGTGATCGCAAAGAACAGCACCACCAGGCTGAACAGCACGAGCGCCAGTGCCCGGTTGCGGCCCTTGATGATGCGCCGGCGTTCGGCATTCGGATCAAGCTCGTTCATGCGATGTCATCCAAGGATAAAGCGGTCGGCCACGAGCGCGGCGAACAGCGCGAACAGGTACAGGATCGAAAACTTGAACAGGCGCCGTTCGGCGCGCATGTCGGCATCGTTATCAGCGGTGCGGAAGGTGGCGACCCTGATGCTGAATACCAGGAAGACCGCGCCCAGCAACATGGCCGAAAGGCCATAAAGCCAGCCGGTCAACCCGAGTAGGAACGGTGCCAGCGCGATCGGCAACAGCAGCACCGCATAGACCAGGATCTGGCGGCGGGTCGAACGGTGTCCGGCCACCACCGGCATCATCGGAATCCCCGCAGCGGCGTAATCGGTCTCGACAAACAAGGCGAGCGCCCAGAAGTGCGGCGGGGTCCAGAAAAAGATGATCGCGAACAGCAACACCGGCATCAGCTCGATCTGACCGGTCGCCGCGATCCACCCGATCAGCGGCGGAAACGCCCCGGCCCCGCCGCCGATCACGATGTTCTGCGGGGTGCGCGGCTTGAGCCAGATCGTGTAGATCACGGCATAGTAGAAGATCGAGAACGCCAGGATCGCTGCGGCCAGCCAGTTCACCGCCAGCCCCATGATCAGCACCGAGCCGACGGACAGCGCAATCCCGAAATCGCGCGCCGCCGTGCGGTCCATCCGCCCCGCGGGCAGCGGACGCTGGGCGGTGCGCTTCATCTTGGCGTCGAGATCGGCCTCCCACCACTGGTTGAGCGCGGCCGAACCGCCCGCGCCCAGCGCGATGCACAGGATCGCGGTGAAGCCGATCACCGGGTTGATCCCCGGCGGCGCGGCGAGCAGTCCGCACAGCCCGGTGAAGATTACCAGGCTCATCACCCGCGGCTTGGTCAGCGACCAGAAATCGCGCCAATCGGTGGGCAGGGGAACCGTTTGAAGAGGAATAGTGGTCATGATTCTCGCGCCCTATAGGCGCGAGTCACAGCCGCTTCAACCAGTCGATCAACAGCCTGTTCACTTCGCGCGGCTGTTCTTGCTGAGTCCAGTGCCCGACCCCGCTGAGCACATGGCCTTCGACCCGCGGCGCGAACAGCCGCATCATCGCCACCGGGTCGGGGACCGCGCCGAACAGCGTGGTGGCGGGATCGCGGGTGCCGCCGATAAACAGGCACGGCTGTTCGATCCGCTGGCCCTGCCAGTGCCGCAGCCATTCGAAATCGGCCTCGTGGTTGCGGTAGCGGTTAAGCGGCCCGGCAAAGCCCGAGGCGGTGAACTCGGCCGCGTAGTAATCGAGATCCTGATTGGTCAGCCACGACGGCAGCCCGTCCGGATCGGCGACATCGGGCAGCCCTTCGAGGAAGGTCGCCCCGGCCGGCTTACTCCAATAATCGCCCGGCGGCACATCGCCGCAGATCGAATACATCATCTTGCGCACCCAGCCGCGCGGATCGGCCTCGGCCTCGGCCTCGGCCAGCCCGGGCGTCTGGAAATATTCCTGATAGAAGAACCGCCCCTGCGACGTGAAATGCTCGCGGAAGACCTCGGTGAACGGGCGCTGCGGCGCACCGCTGAACGGCACCGAGAGGCCGGCCACCGCGCGAAAGGCCTGCGGGTGAGTCAAGGCCGAATTCCACACGATCGGCGCGCCCCAGTCATGCCCGATCAGCACCGCCGGTTCGCCGGGTGCGAGCGCCTGTGCAAGGCCGACCAGATCGCCGACCAGCCGCTCCATCGCATAGGCGGCGATCGGGGCGGGCTTGTCCGAGCCGCCATAGCCGCGCACGTCGATCGCGCAGGCGGTGAACCCGGCGTCGGCAATCGGGCTCAGCTGGTGGCGCCAAGAATACCAGCTTTCGGGAAACCCGTGGACCATGATCACCAGCGGCGCGGTGCCAGCCTTTGGCCCCTCGATCGCGCAGCGCAGCGTCACCTCGCCCACGTCAATCATGCGAAATTCGGGCATACGTTCGGCGCTCCATGCAAGAACACCCCGGTCTGGCCGACCGGGGTGCTGCTTGTCCAGCCCCGCAAGGCTAATGGAACGGCCGATCAATGGTGCGGCGTATCTTCGATCACCGGGAGCGTTTCGAACTGGTGGAACGGCGGCGGGCTCGACAGCGTCCATTCGAGCGTCGTCGCGCCTTCGCCCCAGTAGTTGTCGGGCGCCGGCTTGCCCTTGGCGAGTGACCAGGCGACGTTGATGAAGAAGATCACCATCGAGCTTGCCATCACCAGATAGCCATACGAAGAAACCGTGTTCCAGTACTCGAACGCCGGGGCGTAATCCGGATAGCGGCGCGGCATCCCCTGATAGCCCAGGAAGTGCTGCGGGAAGAAGATCAGGTTCACGCCGATGAAGAACACCCAGAAATGCAGGTGCGACAGGAATTCGGAGTGCATCTTGCCGCTCATCTTGGGGAACCAGTAATAGAAGCCCGCAAACAGCGAAGTAACCGCACCCAGCGACAGCACGTAGTGGAAGTGCGCGACCACGAAATAGGTGTCCTGCACCACATCGTCGATCCCGCCGTTGGCCAGATAGACCCCGGTGACGCCGCCCACGGTGAACAGGAAGATGAAGCCCATCGCCCAGACCA
>JANOTT010000035.1:0-1881 GCA_031416535.1 Novosphingobium sp.
AGCGCCTGGCGCGCCCCGATGGGGACCGTGGTGATCGGCGGGCTGATCTTTTCGACCCTGCTGACGCTGCTGATCGTGCCCGCCGGGTTCAGCCTTGCGGACGGGATCGAAAAGCGGCTGGGGCCGTGGCTGCGCGGCAAAATGCTCAACAGCGGCGCGGACGATGTGGGCACGGCAGCGCTGCCCGCGCGCGGGATCCCGCCCGAGGCTTTCCCCGCCGAGTGAGCGCGCACCGCCTCCGGCTGCGGCGCGTGCGCACTGCACCGCCCGCGCCCGACCGGGCCCGCCGGATGCGGCTGTTCGCCACCGGGATGCTGGTGGCAATGGCCGCGCTGTATTTGGTCACGCGGCAATTTGCGGGGACGCACCCGGCCTGGGGCTATGTGCTGGCGTTTGCCGAAGCCGCGATGGTCGGCGGGCTGGCGGACTGGTTCGCGGTGACGGCGCTATTCCGCCACCCGCTTGGCATCCCGATCCCGCACACTGCAATCATCCCCGAAAACAAGGACCGCATTGCCGATACGATGGCGGCGTTCCTGCAGGAGAACTTCCTGACCCCGCAAGTCGTCGCGCGGCGGCTCCACGCGACCAACATCGCGGCTGCGGCGGGCAGCTGGCTGGCCGATCCGGGTACTGGCGAGGGCGGCGGCAATGGCGGACGGATCCGCGCAGGCGCAGCCGAACTGCTCGCGCAGGTGCTCGAATCGCTCGATCCCGAACGGCTCGGGGGGCAGGTCCGCGGCGGATTGGTGCGCCAGCTCGGCAAGCTGGAGATCGCGCCGCTGCTGGGGCAGCTGACCGAAACCGCGATTGCCGACCGGCGCCATCTGGCGGTGATCGATTCGCTGGTGCGCTGGACCGGGCTGACGCTGGAGGACAACGAGGGACTGGTCCGCGACCTGATCCACCGCCGCGCCAATGCCGTGCTGCGCTGGACCGGGCTGGATGAAACGCTGGCCAATTCGGTGCTCGACGGCCTGTATAAATTGCTCGCCGAAGTGATCGTCGATCCCGCGCATCCGCTGCGCGCCAAGATCGAGGAAGGCTTGGCCAAGCTGGCATCGGATCTGCGCAGCGATCCCGAACTGCGCGCCCGGGTCGAGCGGATGAAGGACGAGCTGCTGGCCAACCCGGCGGTGTCGAACTGGTGGCAGGGGGTGTGGGAACGGCTGCGCACCGGGCTGCTCAAACGCCTGCGCCAGAACGATGCCAAAATCGGCAGCCAATTTGCCGAGGCGCTGGCTGAACTGGGCGCGACGCTGCGCGATGATCCGCGGATGCAGCGCCAGGTCAACCGGTTCGCCCGCCGTACGCTCGTGGGGGTCGTCACGCGGTACGGCGATCAGATCGTCCGGCTGGTGTCCGAGACGGTCAAGCGCTGGGATGCGAAGACCGTGACCGAGCGGATCGAGAGCGCGGTCGGCCGCGACCTGCAATTCATCCGCATCAACGGTACGCTGGTGGGCGGGCTGGTCGGGGTGGTGATCCATACGGTCGACGCGCTGCTGTGAGCGCACTGGTGCTCACGGCGGAGCGGCTGGAGCTGTGGCGGCCGCAGCCGGGCGATCTGGATGGGCTGGGCGCGATCAACACCGATCCCCGCACGCTGCCGTTCCTGGGCACCTGGTCGCCATCGCCGGCTGATACCTTCGCCCGGCTGTGTCGTAACGCCGGCAGCTGGGCGCTGTATGGCTATGGCACCTTCATGGTGCGGCGGCGCGGGCAAGCGCAGATCATCGGCAATTGCGGGGTGTTCCGCTCGTTCCGGGGATTTGCGCACGGGCTTGACGATGTGCCCGAAGCCGGCTGGATCATCCACCCCGATCACTGGGGGCAGGGTTATGCCAGCGAAGCGATGCGCGCAGGTCTGGCGTGGTTCGA